>JAYUTK010000011.1:0-27790 GCA_043755195.1 Gallionellaceae bacterium | reverse complement strand
ATTCGGATGTTTCCACTACGATGATTTACACGCATGTATTGAATAAGGGCGGGCGGGGGGTGGTCAGCCCGCTGGATAGATGATGGGTGATGAATTTTTTATGCGGGCAGCGCTGGAACTGGCGCATCAGGCCGAGGCTGCGGGCGAGGTGCCGGTGGGGGCGGTGGTGGTAAAAGCGGGTGAGATTATCGGGCGTGGTTTTAATGCGCCGATTTCGCGCCATGATCCTTCTGCTCATGCCGAGATGATGGCGTTACGCGAGGCGGCGCAGAAAATTGGCAATTACCGATTGGTGGATTGCGAATTGTTTGTGACGCTGGAGCCGTGTTTGATGTGTGCCGGGGCGATCATGCATGCGCGCATTGCACGGGTAATATTTGGGGCGAGTGATTTTAAGACGGGAGCATGTGGAAGTATGCTGGATGTTTTTGCTGAGCAGCGCTTGAATCATCACGCCACCGTTGTCGGCGGAGTGTTGGCCGATGAGTGTGGGCAAATGTTGAGTAATTTTTTCGCGGTACGGCGCGCGCAACAATCAAAATGAGTTTTTCCGTATTAACCACCCCGGCACTCTGTGCCACCCCTCCTTGTTAAGGAGGGGAAAAATACGTTGTTTGCTGCATTAATGGATGACTCTCCCCTCCTTTTTTAAGGAGGGGAGGGATCGAAACGGGAGGGGTGGTAAGATTCTTCCCTATAGAAAAGTCCGATTAATCTCAAATGAAAATACATATTCATATCCCCACACAAACGTTGGAGCTGCTTGACGATGCGGGCAAGGTGTTGCGCCGTTATCCTGTGTCTACCGCTGCCAATGGCGTGGGCGAAGAATACGGCAGTTTTTGCACACCGCGCGGCCAGCATATTGTGCGCGCCAAGATTGGCGCGGGTCAGCCGCTCAATACTGTGTTTGTGAAACGTCGTCCAACCGGTGAAATTTATACACCCCAATTAGGTCAACAACATCCCGGACGCGACTGGATGTTGACGCGTTTGTTGTGGCTTTCTGGTTGCGAGCTTGGCTTCAATCGCCTAGGGACGCGAGATACCATGCGCCGTTACATTTATATACACGGCACACCCGACACTACTGTGCTCGGCCAGCCCGGTTCCAAAGGGTGTGTGCGGATACATAATGCTGATTTATTGGAGTTGTTTGGCCTGATTCCGGCGGGAACGATGGTGAGTATTGACGAGTAAGCTGGTCGGGGTATCATAGCGGGGCAGTTTATAGGGAGGAAAGTGTCATGAGTAATCCTTTTACAGTGCATTTGCTTTCTTGGCATAACGGTGAGCCTTTGTTGCGTGCGATACGTGAAGAGGTTTTTATACGCGAACAGGGTGTTCCTGAAAAGTTGGAGTGGGATGGTCTCGATCCGTCCAGCCAGCATGTTCTGGCACTCAGCGTGAGTGGTGATGCGATTGGTTGCGGTCGGATTACGCCGGATGGAAAAATTGGACGCGTGGCTGTATTGCCCGGCTGGCGTGGCAAGCGAGTCGGCAGCGCAATTCTGGAATCTTTGCTGGACTATGCACACAGTCAGGACTATCAAGTGGTTGAGCTCAGCGCTCAAATGCAGGCTTTGCCGTTATACCGACGATATGATTTTTCCGAAGTGGGCGAGGTGTTCATGGATGCCAACATTCCCCATATCAAAATGCAGCTACATTTGTAGTGCGTCGCAACATCCAAAATTTCCAAAAGCTCCCCTGAATAACCCCCGCACGATTTACCCCTTCCTTTTATTTGGGAGGGGGGCGCAGAGCGTATGCATTAAGCTCATTTCAATTCACGTTAGAATCGTCCATAGTTTTTTACCTACCGTTCGCCCTGAGCTTGTCGAAGGGTTTGTTGGCGCGGCCAAGATGGTTCGACAAGCTCACCACGAACGGGTTGGATTGTTATCGTTTTTATCTGGAAATGGAATTAGAGGCATCCCGCTGTGAAAAACTCAGGGCTGGCAACCGTCGCCCAACTGCGCGAATTCGACGAGATTATAGATGTGCGTTCACCCGGAGAGTATGCCGAAGACCACATTCCCGGGGCGATCAATTACCCGGTGTTGGATGATGAGGAACGGATTCGCGTGGGGACGCTGTATAAACAGTCTTCGTTTACGGCCAAAAAAATTGGTGCGTCGTTGGTCGCACACAATATCTCTCGTCATCTGGCGCAGCATTGGTTGGACAAGCCAAAATCGTGGCATCCCTTGATTTATTGTTGGCGCGGCGGGCAGCGTAGCGGCGCTATGACGCATATATTGCGTCAGATTGGCTTTGCTGCCGAGCAATTGGAAGGCGGCTACAAAAGTTATCGTCAGCAGGTATTGCAGCAACTGCAAGTGTTGCCCGCACAATTTTCATGGCGCGTGTTATGCGGATTAACTGGCAGCGGCAAAAGCCTGTTATTGGCCGCATTGCAGCAAGCTGGCGCGCAGGTGTTAGACCTGGAACTCATCGCACACCATCGGGGATCGGTGTTGGGCAACATGCCCAATGAAGAACAGCCCACGCAAATAAGTTTTGACAGCCAGGTGTTGGCGGCGCTGCAATCATTCGACGCGACGCGTCCTGTTTATATTGAATCCGAGAGCAAAAAAATTGGCTTGCTGCGCGTGCCGGATGCGCTGATCGAGGCGATGTGGCTCAGCCCATGCTTGCGCTTGGAATGTGCACCTGCAGTGCGGATTGAATTGTTGCGGGCAGAGTACGTACACTTTTTACAAGACCCAGCTTTGATACGGCAGCAGCTTGATCGCTGGCAGGGAAAATTTTCCAACGAATTGTTGGCGCATTGGAGCACATTATGTGCAGAGCAACATTGGGATGAATTTATTGCTGAACTCTTAGCGATTCATTACGACCCGGCATATAACAAATCCATACGCAGCCATTATCCTAATTATGATAGCGCTCCTCGCCTCAGTCTCAACTCGCTGAGCCCAGACGCATTTAATGCTTTGGCGCAGGAGACGCTTGCCTTGTCAGAAAATTTTGTCAACAATGGCAACACTATTTAAAACTTCTCGCCTATATGTCTGACCAAGCTGCACTCAATTTGACCCTACCCGCGACTGGCGGAGCAAACTTCAATCTCTCTGATGTGCGCGGCAAAATTCTGGTGATCTATTTTTATCCCAAAGACAATACCCCGGGTTGCACCACTGAAAGTACGCAGTTCCGCGACCTGTACCCCGATTTTCTAAAGGCGGGCTGCGAAGTGGTGGGTATTTCGCGTGACAGCATCAAGTCGCATGAAAATTTCAAAACAAAATTCAGCTTGCCCTTTGCCCTGCTGTCCGATGCAGAAGAAACAGCATGTCAACTGTTCGGCGTACTCAAAATTAAAAATATGTATGGCAAGCAAGTGCGTGGCATCGAACGCAGCACCTTTGTGCTCGACCAGCGTGGTGTGCTATGCCGCGAATGGCGTGGCCTGAAAGCAGACGGCCATGCTCAAGAAGTATTACAATTCATCCAGAACCTCAGCCCGTAAGGAGCAATATGTCTGCCCATAAAACTACTGCAACCAAACTCTTTGTGCTGGATACCAATGTGCTGATGCACGATCCCACCAGCTTGTTTCGGTTTGAAGAACACGACATCTACTTGCCGATGTTTGTGCTGGAAGAATTGGATAACAACAAAAAAGGCATGACTGAAGTGGCGCGCAACGCCCGTCAAACCAGCCGTTTTCTTGATGGTCTGATCAGCGATAGCTCACAGCATATGGAAGACGGTGCACCCTTGCAGACGGAATCCAATACCGCTGCGACGGGACGTCTGTTTCTGCAAACCCAGTTCATAGATCAAGATCTGCCGAAGAATTTTGCCAATGGCAAAGCCGACAACGCCATCCTCGGCGTGGTGATGTATTTGCACAATCAAGTGCCGAAACGCACGGTGATTCTGGTCAGCAAAGACATCAACATGCGTATCAAAGCGCGGGCGCTGGGTCTGGAAGCGCAGGATTATTTTAATGATAAGGTGCTGGAAGATACCGATCTGCTCTACAACGGTGTGCTGCCATTGCCGCCAGATTTTTGGGACAAGCATGGCAAGGATATGAAGTCCGGCTTGCAAGGTGAGCATACTTTTTATGATATTCAAGGGCCGCTGTGCCGCGACTTGTTGGTGAACCAGTTTGTTTATCAGGAAAATGGCGACAATCCGTTTTATGCCGTGGTCACGGAACAAAATGGCAACAGCGCGATGCTGCGCACATTGACGGACTATACGCACAGTAAAAATGCTATTTGGGGGATCACCGCCAGAAATCGCGAGCAGAGTTTTGTGCTTAATCTGCTGATGAATCCAGAAATTGATTTCGTCACCTTGCTCGGCCAAGCAGGCACTGGCAAGACCTTGCTGACGCTGGCTGCGGGCTTGATGCAAACGCTGGAGCATAAAATATATTCAGAAATTATTATGACCCGCGTTACCGTGCCCGTAGGTGAAGATATTGGTTTTCTACCCGGCACCGAGGAAGAGAAAATGTCACCGTGGATGGGTGCGTTGGACGACAACTTGGATGTGCTTAACAAATCTGACGATGAGGGTGGCGAATGGGGGCGCGCCGCGACGCGCGATTTGATTCGTTCACGCATCAAGATCAAGTCACTTAACTTCATGCGTGGCCGCACCTTCCTCAAAAAATATTTGATCATTGATGAAGCGCAAAACCTCACGCCCAAGCAAATGAAAACCTTGATTACCCGCGCCGGCCCCGGCACCAAAGTGGTGTGCATGGGAAATATCGCGCAGATTGACACGCCTTATCTCACCGAAGGCAGTTCCGGTTTGACCTATGTGGTGGATCGTTTCAAGGGCTGGCAGCACAGCGGCCATGTCACCTTGCAGCGTGGCGAGCGCTCACGCCTGGCAGATCATGCCGGTGAAGTTTTGTGATTAACCAGAGAAATTCTGTGACTGACCAGCGAGGTTCTGTGATTGACCAGGCATTCTATGATTGAAAAGTTACAAAAAACAGATGCAGAGTGGCGCGAAGAGCTGACCCCGGAGCAATATAAAATATGCCGCCAGTGCGGCACGGAAGCACCCTTTACGGGCGGTTATTGGGATTGTCACGACAGCGGTTTGTATCGCTGCGTATGCTGTGACCACGCTTTGTTTGACTCCGTGGTGAAATACGATTCAGGTAGCGGCTGGCCCAGCTTCTGGCAGCCCTGCCAGCCTGACAGCGTGACTGAGAAAATAGACACACGACATGGCATGCAGCGCACGGAAGTCCTGTGTGGCCGCTGCAACGCGCATCTCGGCCATGTGTTTGACGATGGCCCCGAACCAAGTGGTTTGCGCTATTGCATCAACTCTGCCGCGCTCACGCTCGACAGAAAATAAACTTTAATTTTTAATCCGCATACCTTATCTGCTATGAAAAAAACACTATTCGATTTATTTCCCGTTGTTTTATTTTTTATCGTTTTCAAACTAGCCGGAAGCAATCCAGATATGGCGCAGGCGTGGGCAAGCGATATCGGTTATTTGGTTGACCCCAAGCAATTACCCGTTCTATTTGCCACTGCCGCAGCCATCGTCGCCACCCTGATCCAGATCGTGTGGGTGAAATGGCATCATGGCAAAGTAGATACCATGTTGTGGGTGAGTTTTTCAATAATCACCGTGCTCGGTGGTGCGACCTTGCTGCTGCATGATGATACTTTTATAAAATGGAAACCGACGGTTCTATATTGGATACTTGCAGCCACCTTGCTGCTTTCCAATCTGCTATTCAAGAAAAATTTTATCCGTCAGTTGTTACAAGAAAAACTCACGCTGCCCGATGCAGTGTGGAGTCGGGTTAATCTGAGTTGGTCTGTATTTTTTACTGTGCTGGGCGTGATTAATCTGTATGTGGCATTCAACTTTTCCATTGAGGCTTGGGTTAATTTCAAGCTCTTTGGCGCAACCAGCATAATGTTTGTTTTTATCCTTTTGCAAGCTATGGCATTGGCAAAATATGCAAATGATGACAAGGGGGTGAGCTGATGTTATATGCCATCGTCGGTCAAGATGTAGCTGACAGCTTGGAAAAACGCTTGGCAGTGCGCCCGGCACATATCGCCCGGCTGCAAACTTTGCAAGAACAAGGACGGTTGATACTGGCCGGTCCATTTCCCGCTGTAGATGCTGTTGATCCAGCAGCTGCGGGTTTCACCGGCAGTCTGATCGTCGCAGAGTTTTCCACCTTAGTAGAAGCCGAAACATGGGCGCAGGCTGATCCCTATGTGACTGCAGGAGTGTATGCACAAGTCACGGTCAAGCCGTTCAAGAAAACCTTTCCGGCATGACGGGCAGAATGGAAAAAATGCGCTCGCTGTTGACGGTATTACATCCCACTCAGATTGAAATTACCGACGACAGTCACAAACATGCAGGACATGCGGGTGCGCGCGATGGCGGGGGGCATTACGTGCTCAAAATTGCATCGGCACAGTTTGTTGGCCAGCCTACCTTGGCGCGGCACCGTATGATATATTCTGCGCTGGGAGAGATGATGAAGCACGAAATTCATGCGCTGAATATTACCGCCCGTACTCCCGATCAACCATAAAATTTAATTTTCCAACTAAGGATTGAACTATGTCAAAAACTATCAAACTAGTTGCTATTTCTTTTGCCTCCGCACTGATATTTGCGCTGGTGGCAGGGCAAGTCAATGCAGAAGAGAAACCTGTCGCAGTGGTAAACGGTGTTCCCATCCCGCAGGAGAGATTGGAAATGCGCGTCAAATCAATTGTCGCTCAAGGTCAGACAGATAGCCCTCAGATGCGAGACTCTGTGCGCGAAGAGTTGATTAACATCGAACTCATATCGCAAGAAGCGGTAAAGAATGGCGTGGACAAACAGACTGAGGTCGTGGGTCAAATTGAATTTGCTAAACAATCCATACTGGCCAGCGCCTACATGCAGGACTTCGTTAAAAAAAATCCAGTGAGCGAAGATGCGCTCAAGCAGGAATATGAAACCATAAAGTTGGCTAACAGCTCAAAGGAATACAAGGTCAGCCACATCTTGGTGAAGGAGGAAGCTGAGGCTAAGTCTATCGCAGAAAAAATTAAAAAAGGATCTAAATTCGACAAGCTGGCCAAGAAACATTCTTTGGATCCCGGCTCAAAAGAAAAGGGAGGCGAGCTAGACTGGAGCAGACCTGGCACTTTCGTTCCATCATTTGACAGCGCAATGATGAGCTTGAAAAAAGGTGAAGTGAGTGCGCCCGTCAAGTCTGATTACGGTTGGCACATCATCAAGCTGGACGATATTCGAGATTTCACTTTCCCGGATTTTCAGGAGGTAAAGTCGGATATTGCACAACGCATGCAGCAACAAACTGTAATGAAAGCGGTTGAAGATATACGCAAGTCGGCGAAGATTGAATAAGGCGTTATCAACAGGGCTCCTCTAAAAATTCGTCATTCCCGCGAAGGCAGGAATCCAGCTTGTTGATTTGACTAGGCTCCCGCCTTCACGGGAGCGACAAAATATGGATTTTTAGAGGTGGCCAACAGAATAAAAAAGGCGACCAAGAGTCGCCTTTTTTTACAGGGTGCAAAAGCAGATTTCCTCATCTGCAACGGGTCAAATATTCCTGCTCTTCTTTAGCAAATCATACGCCAACTGAATTTCTTTAGCTTGCTCTGTCGCCATCGCTATCATGTCTTCCGGCATACCTTGGCCTATCAATTTATCGGGATGATATTGACTAATTAATTTGCGGTAAGCGCGTTTTATTTCCTGATCGCTGCTGTCTTTGGTAACGCCCAAAGCCTTATAAGCATCATCCAGCGCAGCGGCAGTATTAACTTGTCCTCCTCCGAAGTGAGATTGATTTAGCACCATCTCCATCAAGTGCTTGAACGCGGCCTGATCGTAGCCCAGACGACTGGCAATATCCGCCAGCAATGCTTCCTCAGTCGGATGCAGATTCCCATCCGCCAGCGCCATCACAATGAGATAAACCAATACCATTTGCTTCAGATTTTTGGTGTGGCCACAAACCGCCATAAATTTAATGTAAGTCTGTTCAATATCAAATGCCGGATCAGCACCACGTTGAAATAAGACTATCGCCTGCTGACGGTGGCTGGGTGTCATGCCCAACTTCTGCATGAATTGCTCTACGTGTGAGATCTCATCTTTTGAGATTTGACCGTCGGCCTTGGCCAACTTTCCCATTAAGATAAACACTGTTTCCAGGAAAACAGTTTGACGCAAGGCATTCTGCAAGGGGTTGATTCCGCCCGTGCCGTAAGCCTTCATGCGGTCAAAAAATGACCCTAAGAAAAACCCCAGCAATGCGCCGAAGAATCCTAAAAAATAATAACCTGCGATGACACCTATAAACTTAAACAAGATAACCCCTGAAAGAAATTATAAAATCTTTGCACCTGTACCCGACACGCTCAACAACATCCGCAACCCCCATCCCACGCCAAACCCGGTTACATCGCTGGCTACGCCGCCCAAGCCACCTTCGCAACGGCTGGCAGATAAATCCACATGCAGCCACGGTGTATCGTGCTCGACAAAGCGCTTCAGAAATCGCGCGGCGAGAATGTGATCCGCTTCGCCATCCAGCGTGCATTGCTTGATGTCGGCTACTTTGGAATCGAGCGCGGGTTCGTAATCTTCGTCCATGGGAAAAGCACACAGCCGCTCACCGCTATATTGCCCGGCCTGTACCGCTTGTTGCAACAAGACATCGCGGTTGCCTAAGACTCCTGAATAACGCGCACCCAGCGCTACGGCCATGCTGCCGGTGAGCGTGGCGAAATCTATCAGCAAATTAGGCTTTGCGCGAGAGGCGAGGGTGAGCGTATCGGCCAGCACCATGCGGCCTTCGGCATCCGTGTGCATGATTTCTATAGTCGTACCGTTCAACGCTTTGACAATATCGTTTTGTTTATAGGCTTTGGGGCTGATGTGGTTCTGTGCGATAGCAAGCCAGCAATCTATATTCACCGCCAGCTTTTGCTGTGTGGCAGCCAACAAAATGCCGAGCGCCACCGCCGAGCCATTCATGTCCTCGTGCATGCCGTGCATGTAGCGCGCTGGTTTCAGGTTGTGGCCGCCGGTATCAAAGCAGATACCCTTGCCGACCAGTGCCACTGTTTGTTTGGCTTTGGGATGGGTGTAGCGCACATGCACGATGGCGGCATCTTCCTCCGCACTACCCTGCGCCACGGCGACAAACCCACCTGCGCCCATTTTGCGTAATTTTTTCAGGTCAAACTCTTCATGCTTCCATTTGTTGCTCTGCGCCAGTTTTTTGACGCGCGCCCGATACAGTGCCGGGGTCAGTTCATTCGGTGGCAACATAGTCAACTCGCGGCACAAAAAATTGCCCGCTGCTTGTGCCTTGAGCGCAGCGAAAGGCGCGCCGTCGGCAACACCAAACAACGCAATTTTTTGCAGCGATTTACGTTCGTCTTTTTTCTTGTGCAGCGGCAACAACGCGCTATTCACCCAAGCACCATATACGGCCAGCTCTGCCATCTGCTTGCGCTGCGTCGCATCCCCCAGCACCACGATGGATAGTTCCTTGGGGTTTTCTGCCAGCAGCAGTTGCAAGGCCTTGCGGGTTTGCGTTTGCTGGGCAAAGATTGGTTGACTGAAATCCAGCATCGCCCATGCAATCAGGCTGCCGTCTTCAGCATTGGCTGCCACGGGTGATTTTTCTAATTCCTCTGCTTTCATTTCACGCCGTTTGAGCACAGCAGTCAGTAAATCGCGCTGCGGAAAATCGCGCGGCAGAGTTTTTCCTTTAGGCAACAACACCAGCAAGTGTGTTGCGCTCAGGGTTTTGGGCAGAGATAAAGAAGCGGTCAGTTGTGCTAGCATTGCATCCTCGTTTTAGTGGTTCGTCATTCCGGGCTTGACCCGGAATCCAGCAATTCAAACAGCTGAATTCCCACTTTCCCCCCGCCTGTGCGAGGGGGATAGGGAATGACATTAGACCCGCAATTATACGGACATTTCATTCGTAAATTTATGCGCCAATATTTGTATTTGATGAAACATGTGCTGGAACACGGCACAAAAAAATCCGACCGCACCGGCACCGGCACGACCAGCGTGTTCGGCTATCAGATGCGCTTCAATCTCGCGCAAGGCTTTCCGCTGGTCACGACCAAGAAATGCCATTTGAAATCCATTATTCACGAATTACTGTGGTTCTTGCAGGGCGACACCAATATAAAATATCTCAAGGAAAATGGCATCAAAATCTGGGATGAGTGGGCGGATGAACACGGCAATCTCGGCCCGGTATATGGCAAGCAATGGCGCTCGTGGGCGACAGCAGATGGCCGCGTGATTGACCAGATCAGCGAAGTCATCGCACAGATTAAAAAAAATCCTGACTCGCGCCGCTTGATTGTCTCAGCCTGGAATGTGGGCGAATTGGATCAAATGGCGCTAGCGCCATGCCACGCTTTCTTTCAGTTTTATGTGGCGGATGGAAAATTATCCTGCCAGCTCTATCAACGCAGCGCGGATATATTTCTCGGCGTGCCGTTTAACATCGCCTCGTATGCCTTGCTCACGCTGATGATGGCGCAAGTATGCGGCCTCCAGCCGGGCGATTTTGTGCACACCTTCGGCGACGCACACCTATATTCCAACCATATGGATCAAGCAAGGTTGCAGTTGTCACGCGAACCACGCTCCTTGCCGACGATGAAAATCAACCCGGCAGTGAAAAATATTTTCGATTTCAAATTCGAGGATTTCACCCTGGAAGGCTATGACCCACATCCGGCTATTAAGGCACCAGTAGCTGTTTAGGATCGAGGAGCGAGAATTGAGGATCGAGAAAATAGATGAAATATAGTGATCTAGTCGTCTGGCAAAAAGCGATGAGTCTGGTCACGGAGGTTTACAAGATAACGGCTACGTTTCCTAATGAAGAACGATTCGGTCTTGTATCACAAGTACGACGAGCGGCAGTTTCGATCCCATCAAATATCGCCGAGGGACATGGACGAAAATCGACGGGAGCTTATCTCAATCACCTCTCTATAGCTTATGGGTCATTGATGGAGTTGGAGACACAAACTCAAATTGCAACCCGATTGAATTTTATTCAGGAAGATAATGCTACCGCCTTGCTGAATAAAATGGATGAAATCGGCAAGATGCTCACTGGACTAAAAAATTCACTTTCCAAAAAAACCATATAGCTGTCATGCCCATCCCACCCACTCAGTCCTCGATCCTCGATCCTCGATCCTGCCTTTCCCTCATTGTTGCAATGGCCAAGAATCGCGTGATCGGCATCAACAATACCCTGCCGTGGCATCTCCCCGCCGACTTGAAGCACTTCAAAGCACTGACTATGGGGCATCATATCGTCATGGGGCGCAAGACTTACGAGTCCATCGGCAAGCCTCTGCCGGGGCGCACCTCGGTGGTGGTGACGCGCAATCGTGAATTAAAAATTGACGGTTGCATCATGTGTGGTTCGCTGCCGGAGGCAATAGCAATAGCGGCTGGTGGGAGCGATGAAGAAATTTTCATTGTGGGCGGAGCAGCAATTTTTGAGCAGGCACTGTCACTGGCGGATACTTTGTACGTTACGGAAATCCAGCAAGATATTGCAGGTGATACATACTTTCCAGTGTTTGATAAAATAAAATGGCGGGAACTGTCACGCGAAAAGCACAGTCAGATTATTCCGCAGCCACTGGAATATCATTTTGTAACTTATCAACGCGAATCAAACTAGAGGTGTTCACAACTTGTTTTCTTTCCAATTTGAAACACCTATAATTCCTAAATTTCTCGCTAATGCGCCCCCTAAATTCCTCGCTACGTTCTTACTTGGAGAGTGGGGGGGATTGTTGTGTCTGTTTTGATTGGGAGAAAAAAGTGCTAAAAATGATTCGAATGTTAGAACGACCCCTAGAAGTAGATTACGCCAAAACTTTTCAGAACGCTGTATTCCAATTTACGAGATTACCCGACTTAAACGCGTGCAAAGCGGCCATGCTACTTGCGTCCACGCTTTTTGTTGCAGGTTGCACTTCGCCAAACTCTACGCAAATATCACCAACAACTGCGTCCAGTGTGGCATGTGAGGCTAATACTGATTCTTTCTGTGTAGAAGGAAATGAAGACAGCGCAGCCAGACTCAATCGTCAGGGACTTGTGCATGCGGGGGCTGGGAGCTACGATCAAGCTGTGGAGCTGTTCCGGCAAGCAATTGCACTGGATCATTCAAACTCGGAGTATTATTTCAACCTGGGTGTAGCCTATAACTATAAGCAAATGCCTGCAGAAACGGAAGCTACTTACCTGGCGGGCTTGGCGATACAGTCCAGTAACTCACGGCATACTGAATTTTTCGCCCAGATACATTTTAATCTGGCATGCATGTACGCCCTGCAAGGCAAAAAAGAATTGGCTTTCGAGCAGTTAGAGAAAGTATTTAGTGTTGACAAAAATCTATTATTTCACTGGGTTGAAGCTGATCCAGACCTTGACAGTCTGAGAGACGATCCTCGATTTAAACGAATTCTTGCCCGTCGAGACGGCGAGGCCAGCAATGTTCCCAAAGAAGCTGGCCAGATTGAGGAGTCCGGTCAGCCCAATTGATCCCAGATAATCCATTAGGCACAATTCAGTGTGATTTCATAGTATCCGTTCGTCCTGAGCTTGTCGAAGGACTTGTTCTTACAGGGCTTGTGGTTCGACGGGCTCACCACGAACGGCCTAATGGATTATCCGGGTTAAACAGACAAAATTAATCCGCCTGCTTACGCAGAAAGGAGGGGATGTCCAGCACATCCACGCCGGATTGTTTCATCGCTTCGACTGCTTCACGATGTCGGCCATTACGCATTACGGCGGGCATTTCCAGCTCCTTGTAATTCACAGCGGATACGGGCTCATCATGGGTGCCGGTGCGTAGTCCCCGCGCTTGCTCATAAACCAACTCTGGCTTAGCCTGCTTGCGCTCCACCAGCGAACTCAAACCAGTCGCCACAATCGTCACGCGCAATTCGTCGCCCATCGCCTCGTCGAATACCGAGCCGACAATCACGGTGGCATCTTCGATGGCAAACTGTACGCTGTTGGTGACTTCTTTGTATTCGCGCAGAGTGAGGCTGCTGCTGGAACTGATGTTGACCAGCACACCACGCGCACCGGCCAGGTTGACATCTTCCAGCAAGGGGCTGGACATGGCGCTTTCCGCCGCACGCTTGGCGCGATCCTGCCCGGAAGCTGTGGCCGAGCCCATCATCGCCATGCCATTTTCAGACATCAGCGTGCGCACGTCGGCGAAATCCACGTTGACCAGTCCGGGCACGTTAATGACTTCGGCGATGCCCGCCACCGCTCCTTGCAACACGCCGTTAGAAGAGCGGAACGCATCCAGCAAGGTGGTATCTTCACCCAGCACGGTCATCAGTTTTTCGTTGGGCACTATGATGAGCGAGTCCACATTCTCGGACAACGCTTCGATGCCTGCCTGCGCTAAACGCATGCGCTTGCCTTCGTGAGCGAAGGGTTTGGTCACCACGGCTACCGTCAGAATATCCATCTCTTTTGCGATCTGCGCGACGATGGGTGCAGCGCCCGTGCCCGTGCCGCCACCCATGCCAGCGGTGATGAAAATCATGTTTGCGCCTCGCACCAATTCAGCAATACGTTCGCGATCTTCCTCGGCGGCAGCGCGCCCGACATCGGGGATTGCGCCTGCACCCAAGCCTTTAGTAATGGTGGAGCCGATCTGCAACTGGGTGCGCGCCTTGTTGCGTTTGAGCGCCTGGGCATCGGTGTTGATCACAATAAACTCCACACCTTGCACTCCCTGATCTATCATGTGATCCACCGCATTGCCGCCGCAACCACCGACACCAATTACCTTAATCACCGCATCTTGCAGTTGTGCATCTACGATTTCGAACATTGCGCTCTCCTTAATAAATTAAAAAACAAAAAACTAAAAAACTAAAAAAATTCAATACGTCACACCAGCCGCTTGATGAAAACATCAGTTACTCCATCAGTAGATATTTAATATGCCGCTAAAAATTACCTTGAAACCATGCCTTCATCCTGCTCAACACATCACTGAACGAACTCGAATTCATACGCGCTTCCTGATGAAGATGATGCTGTTCCATTCCATACAGCAACAAGCCAACTCCGGTAGAAAAACGCGGTGTCTTGACTACGTCCGACAATCCGCCCACATAGTGCGGCAGGCCTAAACGTACCGGCATGTGAAAAATCTCTTCGCCCAATTCCACCATGCCTTGCATGGCCGCGCTGCCGCCGGTAATGACAATGCCGGAGGACAACAAATCTTCAAAGCCACTGCGGCGCAATTCGGTCTGCACCAACGAATACAATTCTTCTATGCGCGGCTCGATTACTTCCGCCAGTGTCTGACGCGACAACATGCGCGCACTGCGTTCACCGACACCGGGCACTTCGATCAAATCATCGCCCGCCAATTGGCGTAGCGCACAACCGTATTTAATTTTTATGTCCTCCGCGTCCTTGGTCGGGGTACGCATGGCCATCGCAATATCATTGGTGATCTGGTCACCGGCTATGGGAATGACGGCGGTATGGCGAATCGCGCCGGCGGTGAACACCGCCACATCGGTCGTGCCGCCGCCAATGTCAACGAGGCACACGCCCAGATCACGCTCATCATCCGACAGCACCGCCTTGCTCGATGCCAGCGGCTGCAAAATCATTGCGCTGACTTCCAGCCCGCAGCGATGCACACATTTCAAAATGTTCTGCACCGCAGCCACCGCACCACTGACGATATGCACCTCCACTTCCAAACGCTTGCCGCTCATGCCTAGCGGTTTTTTGATTCCCTCTTGGCCATCAATGCTGAATTCCTGCTCCAGAATGTGTAGCGTCTGCTGATCGCCCGGCAAACTGATTGAGCTGGCAGTTTCCAGCACACGATCAATATCGGATTGATCCACTTCCTTGTCCTTAATCTTGACCATGCCATTGGCATTCGAGCTTTTAATATGACTGCCCGCAATGCCGGTAAAGACCTCACGGATTTTGCAGTCGGCCATCAACTCGGCATCGCCCACCGCGCGCTGAACCGCAGCCATGGTCGCGTCAATGTTGACCACCATGCCCTTCTTCATGCCTGAGGATTCGTGCATACCCACGCCGATTATTTCCAGCGCGCCCTCCGGCTTGATCTCGGCCACGATGGCAATAATTTTGGACGTGCCTATGTCCAAACCAACAATCAAATTTTTACTTTCTCTATTCTTGCTCATTGCATTTTTCCGTTATTGTTTCTCCGTTATTGGCGCGTGGCCTACACCGGCTCCTTGTACATAAGGGCACCTCTAAAAATCCAAACTCCGTCGCGATACTGCGCGCTAAAATTTTTATCGCGCCTTGTCTGGCTTAGGATTTTGAATTTTTAGAGATGCCCATCACTGCAAATCCATTGCGATAGCGCAAATCCAGATACTGCGCTGCACTCGCAACCCCAGACGGGTAAGCTGCCACGAAGCGCTGCATCCGTTCCTGTGTCTGCTCACGCCCCAATTTCAATAATAAACCGCTACCCAATCGCAACTGCCAAGAGTGGCGCGGCGACAAATTGATTTGTGTAATCTGCTGCTCAAGCGGTGCTAGTTGCTGAGAAAATTCGCGGTACATCTGCGTCACCTCGGCTGCATTTTCAGGTTGACCAGAAAACTCCGGCATCACCTTTTCACTCTGCGCGACAAATACTTCGCCATGTGTATTAACCAGATCTGTCTTATTCCAGCGCGCCAGTGCCACATGCTCTTCCAGCTCCACCTCTAACTGCCACGGAAACAAGCGGCGCACACTGGCCGTGCGTACCCAGGGCAATTTCTCAAAAGCGCGCTGGGTTGCTTCCAGGTCAACTGTAAAAAAGTTGCCGCGCAATTCCTTGCGTACCACTGCTGCTATTTGCGTGACATCTACCTGACGGGGTGCAGCCGTCAATTGCACCGCGCGCAAATTAAATTTTGGCAAGTGCAATACATAGTGCATCGCGCCATATATCACCAGAAAAAAACTGATGAAAAATAGCGCGCCGGAAATCAGGTTTAACTGCTGCGGTTTATCCCACATCATGTGCCCCCAAAATACGCAGCACCAACTGCTCAAAATTAATACCCGCCTGACGCGCTGCCATCGGCACCAGGCTATGGTCGGTCATGCCGGGTACGGTGTTAGCTTCCAGCAGATAAGGCTTGCCGGATTCATCCACCAAAAAATCCACGCGCCCCCACCCCCTGCCGCCGATCAGCGCAAAGCCTTGCAATGCCAAACGCTGCATCTCGGCTTCATTTTCTGGCGACAAACCAGCGGGGCATAAATAGCGCGTGTCATTACGTAAATACTTGGCCTCATAGTCGTAAAATTCGTTGGCTGGTTCGATCTTGATGACCGGCAGCGCGTTGCCACCCAGAATGGATACGGTGTATTCACCCCCACCCACAAAGGCTTCGGCCAGCACCAAGGGATCGTATTGAGCAGCCTCCAGATAGGCTGCACGCAAATCGCCCGCCTTCTTGACCTTGGTGATGCCGACGCTGGAGCCTTCGTTGGCTGGCTTGACGAACAAGGGCAATCCCAATCGTTTTGCTGCTGCATCAAAGTCGCTGTCAGCGGTCAGCAATTCATAGCTGGGGATAGGCAAGCCCCCTGCCTGCCACACCAGCTTGGTGCGCCACTTGTCCATCGCCAGCGCGCTGGCCAGCACGCCGCTGCCGGTATAAGGCATGTTCATTAATTCCAGCGCGCCTTGCACCGTACCGTCCTCACCAAAGCGACCATGCAGCGCAATGAAGGTACGGTCGTATCCTTCTTCGCGCAGCGCTTGCAAATTCTGCACGGAAGGGTCAAAGGGATGAGCGTCCACACCGCTTGCTTGCAACGCCGCCAACACCGCCGCGCCGCTCTTGAGCGAAATTTCGCGTTCGGCAGAACGTCCGCCGAACAGCACCGCAACTTTGCCTAGGGAGGCAGGATCGAGGAGCGCGGATTGAGGATCGAGTTGGTTCATGGAAGCTTTTCCTCACCGATGATGCGTACTTCAGGATGCAGCGTCATGCCTGCTTTTTTCTGTACCACAGTCTGTACCTCGTGCATTAAACTTTCTATATCCGCTGCCGTCGCTGCACCCATGTTCACAATAAAATTGGCGTGCTGCTCGGACACACGCGCACCGCCAATTTGCTTGCCTTTCAAACCACAGGCTTCAATTAATCTAGCCGCGTGATCGCCGGGCGGATTGCGGAATACCGAACCCGCATTAGGCAAATGCAAGGGCTGGCTGGCAATGCGCTTGGCTAACAGCGCCTTGATTTCGCGACGCGCAGTCTCGCCATCGCCGGGCGGCAGCTTGAGCCACGTGCCAACGAAAAACTCAGGGGACTGATCTTTAATTCTCTTCACATCCCTGTAACCAAGCTCATACTCATCCGTCTCTCGCTCCAACAATTCTCCGCTGCGCGTCACCACTTGTACCCGCGCTACTCTGCTCCATGTTTCGCCGCCGTAACAACCAGCATTCATGGCCAACATCCCGCCAACCGTGCCGGGAATTCCGGCAAAAAATTCTGCGCCGCTCAGGTTGTGCAGCGCGGCAAAGCGCGCCAGCTTGGCTCCTGGCACACCGGCTTGTGCGTAAATCATGCCGTCCGCAGTCATGTGCAATTCATTCAACGCCGCATGCAGCAACAGCACCGTGCCGCGAAGACCACCGTCACGCACCAACAAGTTACTACCGAGACCGACCGCAAGCAGCGGCTCACCCTTGGGCAAGGCGCGCAAAAAATGCAGCAGGTCATCCAAGTCAGCCGGTTGATACAAATGCTGGGCGCGGCCACCCGCACGCCAACTGGTGTAGCGGCTCATGTCCACATCGTGGAGCAATTTTCCGCGCAATCCGTCCGCAATGAATTGTGTGGGTTCTGCCATATTCATGTGTTCATCGCCAAAATTTTCACCGCACTGGCCACACCACCAATTGAGCCCGCGCCCATCGTGACTACCACATCCCCGGCTTGCGCCGCTTGCAAAATGGCTTGCGGCATGTCCTGTATGTGTTCCACAAACACCGCCTCTTTTTGCCCGGCTGCGCGCAAGGCATGCATCAGAGTGCGCCCATCTGCTGCCACAATTGGGTGCTCACCTGCGGCATACACTTCAGCCAGCAATAAGGCATCTACTCCGGTCAACACTTTGACGAAATCCTCAAATAAATCGCGTGTGCGTGTGTAGCGATGCGGCTGAAAAGCCAGCACCAAGCGCCGTCCGGGAAATGCGCCGCGCACCGCATTTACGGTAGCCACCATTTCGGCTGGGTGATGGCCGTAGTCATCAATCAGCGTGAACGTGCCGCCGCTTGCCAGCGCAATTTCACCGTAACGCTGGAAGCGCCGGCCCACACCTTCAAATTCATTTAATGCGCTGACGATGGCATCATCCGCCACACCGATTTCCAGCCCGACCGCAATGGCGGCCAGTGCGTTTTGTACGTTATGCAATCCGGGTAAATTCAGCCTAATGTCCAGATCGCGTGGTGTCCCGTTCTGACGACACAGCGCGGTGAAGTGCATCTGCCCGCCCTGATGACGCACATTCACCGCACGAATTTGCGCGTCTTCAGCAAAGCCATAAGTGGTCACTGGCTTGCTGATGCGCGGCAATATGTCGCGCACGTTGATATCATCCACGCACACCATGGCCATACCATAGAACGGCAGATGCTCGACAAAATCCACGAACGCTTGCTTGAGCCTGGAGAAATCGTGGCCATAAGTTTCCATGTGATCAGCATCAATGTTGGTAATCACCGCCAAGATCGGTTGCAGATGCAAAAAGGAAGCATCCGACTCATCCGCTTCCACCACGATGAATTCACCTGCGCCCAATTTGGCATTGGTACCACTGCTGTTAAGCAAACCGCCAATGACAAAAGTTGGATCGAAGCCACCCTTGGCCAGCACACTCGCAGTCAGACTGGTAGTAGTGGTCTTGCCATGCGTGCCTGCCACGGCGATACCCTGACGCAAGCGCATCAGTTCGGCCAGCATGATGGCGCGCGGCACCACCGGAATTTTGCGCGCACGCGCCGCGACCACTTCTGGATTGTCATTGCTCACGGCGGTGGAAACCACCACTGCATCTGCGGCCAGCAAATTCTTTTCGGCATGGCCTTGATACACCGTCGCACCCAAACTTTTGAGGCGCTGTGTGACGGCGTTGTCGGCCAGATCCGAACCGCTGACTTGATAGCCCAAGTTGAGCAATACCTCGGCGATACCGTTCATGCCAGAGCCGCCTATACCCACAAAATGTAAGTGTTTAACTTTATGTCTCATAAAAATTCTTGCCACCACAGAGACACAGAGGCACAGAGAAAAACAAAGCATAAATGGCTTTTTTGGCCTTTCTCTGTGTCTCTGTGTCTCTGTGGTGAATGGTTGTAATCATCTTGCCAACTCCTCACACACCTGCGCCACACGCTGCGCTGCGTTAGGCTTGGCCAGCTTACGCGCAGCCTGCGCCATTTGCAGCGCATGTTCTCGCGTCATGTCGCGCAATAAATCCGACAAATATTGTGGTTTCAATTCGGCTTGCGGCAGCAATATCGCCGCGCCGTGTTCGCTTAAAAAACGCGCATTTCCGCTTTGATGGTCATCTACTGCAAATGGAAACGGAATCAGAATGCTGGCCACGCCTGCTGCCGCCAGTTCGGCGATGGTCAGCGCGCCCGCGCGGCAAATCACGATGTCGGCCCAGGCATAGTGTTGCGCCATATCATCCAGAAATGGTTGGACTTCGCCCGTCACATTCGCTTGTTGATAAGCAGCTTGCACTGCGCTGAAATGTTGTTTGCCAGTTTGATGCAATACGGTAGGGCGCACTGCCAGGGGTAGCAAAGCCAACGCTTGTGGCACACATTCGTTAATCGCTTGAGCGCCTAAACTGCCACCCACCACTAACAAGTTGAGCACACCGCTGCGCGCTGCGTAGCGCGTTTGTAGTTCAGGCAAGGTGGTGATGCTGTCGCGCACCGGATTGCCGCACCACTCGGCTTGCGGCAACACATTTGGAAATCCACTCATCACCCGTGCCGCCAACCGTGCCAGCACTTTGTTACTCAAGCCGGCGATGGAATTCTGTTCGTGGATCAGCAAGGGTTTACGCAGCAATGCCGCCATGACTCCGCCGGGAAAGCTGATGTAGCCGCCCATGCCCAGCACCACATCAGGACGAAGGCTCAACATCACCACCATGCTCTGCACCAAGGCAATCAGCAGATTCAGCGGCAACAACAATTTTCGTAACCAGCCCTTGCCGCGCAATCCAGAGAAGCGCACCCAAGCCATGTCATAACCATGCTTGGGCACCAGCTCCGCTTCCATGCTGTTGCGCGCACCCAGCCAGGTGATTTGCCAGCCTTGGGTACGCAGACAATCGGCCACAGCGATGGCAGGGAAAATGTGGCCGCCCGTACCGCCAGCCATAATTAAAATGCTGCGCGTCATATCGGCTTGCCCCGCATCAAGTGACGATTTTCAAAATCTATTCTGAGCAAAATAGCTGCCGCGATACAGTTGACCACGATGCCGCTGCCACCAAAACTCATGAACGGCAGGGTTAGCCCCTTGGTCGGCAACACGCCCATGTTGACGCCGCAGTTGATGAATGTCTGCACGCCCAACCAGACGGCAATGCCCTGCGCCACTAATGCAGGAAATTGCCGATCCAGCATGGCGGCACAGCGACCGATAGCAAAAGCGCGTATGAGCAGCCCGGCAAACAGTATGAGCACCAGACAAACCCCAGCGAAGCCCAATTCTTCGGCAATGACCGCCAGCAGAAAATCGGTGTGCGCTTCCGGCAGATAAAATAATTTTTCTATGCTGGCACCCAAGCCCACGCCCAACCACTCGCCACGCCCGAAAGCAATCAGCGCATGACTCAATTGATAGCCATTACCATAAGGGTCGGCCCACGGATCCAGGAAACCCAGCAAGCGCTGCATACGATAAGGCGATGAAAATATCAGCGCGGCAAAGGCCAGCGGCAGCGCCAACAGCAGCGCGCAAAACACCTTGCCATTGAACCCACCTAAAAACAGAATGCTCAAGGCAGTGAGGCAGATCACCACCAGCGCGCCCATGTCCGGCTCTAGCAACAGCAGAAATCCGACCAACACCATCACCCCAAACATCGGCACAAAACCTTTGACCAAGGTGTGCTTAACACCGCCCTTACGCACCGTGTAATCCGCGGCATAAAGCACGGCAAAATATTTCATCAGCTCGGAGGGTTGTAAATTCACAACAAGCAAGGGCAACCAGCGGCGACTACCGTTCACTTCATGGCCTATGCCGGGTATCAATACCAACACCAACAACACCACCCCACACAAAAATAAATACGGCGCCCATTTTTGCCAATCTTGTAGCGATACCTGAAATGCCCCGATGCCAATTAAAATCCCGGCAAGAATATAAACGCCCTGCCGAATCAAATAATATTCCGCGCTATAGCCCGTGAATTTACTGGCCTCAGCCGTGGCGATAGAGGCTGAGTAAACCATAACCAAACCGATTGCCAGTAGCGCCAATACTATCGCTGCCAGCACTTGGTCGTATTCCGCCACAATCGGACGGGTTGCGGTCAGTGTTGCGGCGCGCATCTTGCCTCCTGCAATGCCTGCACCGCCGCAATAAATACTTCGGCGCGATGCACATAGTTGCGAAACATATCAAAACTGGCGCAAGCGGGAGACAGCAACACGGCATCTCCGCTTTGCGCCAATGTCGCCGCCTGCTGCACGGCCTCACTCATATTTTTGGCATACACGATATTGACACCACCACTGCTCAGCGCTTGCGCGATGATGGACGCATCGCGCCCGATCAACACTACGGCGCGCGCGTGTTGCACGACTGCCCGTTTCAGCGGCGAAAAATCCTGTCCCTTGCCTTCGCCGCCCGCGATCAACACTGCCTTGCGTTCCAGACCCTGCAAGGCCGCCACGGTCGCGCCTACATTAGTGCCCTTGGAGTCATCGTAATAAATCACATCCTTGATTTCTGCCACGCGCTCCACGCGATGCGGCAAGCCCTTAAAGTTGCGCAGCGCAGCCAGTAAGGACGGCATAGGCAAATCAAGCGCACGGCACAATGCCAGCGCAGCCAATGCGTTGGCGACGTTGTGCAGACCCGTCACTTGCAACTCACTGGCTTTTAACAAACGCTGTGTGCCCTGCATCAACCAAACATCTTCTGCTGCCCGTGTGATGCCGAAATCATTTTCAGTCTCTGGCTTATTCAAACCGAAGGTAATTGTTTTCCCTGTTTTCTGCGCCATATCCATGCTGCACACATCGTCACGGTTCAGCACTTGTATGCCGCAGCCGGTAAAAATGCGCGCCTTGGCCGCTGCATAGTCAACCATGCCGGCATAACGATCGAGATGATCCTCGCTGATATTCAGCATCGTTGCCGCATCTGCGTTGAGGTTGAATGTAGATTCCAGTTGAAAGCTGGATAGCTCCAGTACCCACACCTCAGGCTGTTTTGCTCCGCGCTGTAGCGCTGCATCCAGCACCGCAGGAGAAATATTTCCGGCCGCCACTGCATCCTTACCCGCTGCCCGACATAGATGCGCCACCATGCTGGTGACCGTGGTCTTGCCGTTGGAGCCGGTGATGGCAATGATCTTAGGGCGATTCTTTTGCGGAAGTGATGTAGCAAATAATTCAACATCCCCCACCACCGGAATGCCACGCGCGATGGCGCGCACCACACAAGGCTCGCTCAACGGCACACCGGGGCTGATGGCAACTAAATCAACGCCACTGAAAATTTCGTCGCGGAATGCGCCGCAAGCAATTGCAAGCTGCGGGAATTGTCGGCGCAACTCTTCCACGACGGGCACGTGCTCACGACTATCAGCGGCGCGCACACGCGCACCCTGTGCGGTGAGCCAGCGCACGAGTGACTGCCCGGTCTCACCTAGACCGAGTACCAGTACTTTTTTGTCAGCCAACTTTTCCAATACTTCTCCCAAGTTTTTGTAGGGTGGGCAAACGGCTTCAATGTTTGCCCACGCGGGGAAATGCGTGGGCACAAAATGTGCCCACCCTACGTGTTACCTCAATTTCAACGTCGCCAAGCCAAGCAACACTAGCAACATAGTGATAATCCAGAAGCGCATGGAAGCGTTTGGTGTCGCCATAACATTCGCTACGCTCATGTGAGTCTCCCCCAACGCTTTCATGCTGCGCTTCTTCATCTGCACTCTCGTATTCATCTCAATTTCAACGTCGCCAAGCCGAGCAACACTAGCAACATAGTGATAATCCAGAAGCGCACCACTACCTGCGTTTCTTTCCAACCCTTTTGTTCAAAATGATGGTGCAGCGGTGCCATCAGCAAAATGCGCTTGCCTTGCCCATAAATTCTTTTGGTGACTTTGAAGTACGACACTTGCAACATGACCGACACCGCTTCCACCACGAACACACCGCCCATGATGAACAACACCAATTCCTGACGCACAATTACGGCCACTACCCCCAACGCCGCGCCCAATGCCAGCGCGCCCACGTCGCCCATGAATACTTCCGCTGGATAGGCGTTGAACCACAAAAAGGCCAGGCCCGCACCGGCAATTGCGCCGCAGAACACCGCCAGTTCGCTAGCACCGGGCACATAAGGAATGCCAAGATATTTGGCGAACACGGCATGGCCGGCGACATAGGCAAACAGAGCCAGCGCGCTGCTGACCATGACCGTGGGCATGATGGCCAGCCCATCCAAACCGTCGGTCAGATTGACTGCATTACTAGTGCCGACGATGACCAAATAAACCAGGGCAATGAAGGTAAATGCTGTCAACGGAAACACCAGGTATTTTAAAAATGGCACGATCAGCAAGGTATGCGCGGGCAAGCTGGCGACGTTCCACAAATAAATGCCCACCGCCAAGGCGATGAGTGACTGCCAAAACATTTTGGTTTTAGCGGACAGCCCTTTTGGATTACGATGCACCACCTTGCGGTAGTCATCTATCCAGCCAATGACGCCAAAACCTAGCGTAGTCAACAGCACCACCCATACATATTTGTTACGCAGATCGCTCCACAGCAAAGTGGTGATGGCAACCGAAATAAGAATCAGCGCACCGCCCATAGTCGGCGTACCCGCTTTGATCAAATGAGTTTGCGGGCCATCATCGCGCACTGACTGGCCGATTTTGTAGGCGGTCAGCTTGCGTATCATCAAAGGCCCGACCATGAATGAAATGAACAGCGCCGTCATGGCCGAGAGCACGGCGCGCAAGGTGATGTAGTTGAACACGCTAAAGGTGCGGATGTCTTGCGCCAGCCATTGCGAGAGTGCTAGTAACATTGTTTTTCCCCTACCTCCGCTACATCCACACAGTGCAATACCACACGCTCCATCTGCATGAAGCGCGAACCTTTCACCAACACCGTAGTATCTGCATCCAAATTTTTATCCAGCGCCGCCAGTAAATCTTCGATGCGCTCAAAGTGGCGCGCACCCGCGCCAAATTTTTGCACTGTATGGCGCGTTAATTCACCTAGCGCCAGCAGTTGATTCACGCCCAGGAGATGCGCTTCCTCACCGATTTCTTCATGCAGCCGCGCTGCACCCTCACCCAACTCACCCATGTCGCCCAGTACCAATATTTTTTTGCCTGAACTTTGCATCAGCACCTTAAGTGCGGCGCGCACCGAAGCAGGGTTGGCGTTGTAGCTGTCGTCTATTAACGTCGCGCCGTGCATGGCAACTTTTCGTTGCATACGCCCGGACACACCATAAAAATTTTCCAGCCCGCGCGACATTGCATTCAACGGTACATCCAAGGCCAACGCGGCAGAGATAGCAGCCAGCGCATTGCGTACGTTATGCTCTCCCGGCACCCGTAATTGCGCGTTGAAACTGCCACGCGGAGTCGTAACCACAAGCTGTGCGCCATCGCTTTGCGGCTGCCACTGAGCATGTACCACCCCGTTTTTTTTCAGACCAAAATCAATCACGGCATGTTCATTGGCCAAGTCGTGCCACAAGGACGCATACAGATCATCCGCATTGATGATGGCGATACCTTGCGCCGACAAGCCGGAAAAAATTTCTCCCTTGGCGTGCGCTACCGCTTCTACCGTACCCAAACCAGCCAGATGAGCGCTGCCCGCGTTGTTGACCAGCGCTACATCCGGGCGCGCCAAGTTGCTCAGATATTTGATCTCACCGCTATGGTTCATGCCCATCTCAATCACCGCATAACGATGATGGTCACGCAATTTGAGCAAGGTAAGCGGCATACCGATGTCGTTATTTAAATTGCCGATCGTCGCCAGCACTGCATCATCCGCACCTGTTGCCGCGCGCAAGATGCTGGCCAGCATTTCCTTAACCGTGGTCTTGCCGTTGCTGCCCGTCACCGCCACCAGCGGCAGAGTAAATTGTGAACGCCAATAAGCGGCCAAACGCCCCAGTGCCAAGCGCGTGTCTTCTACCACCACAAGCGGAATGGATGGCCGCGCTTCTTGAGCAATAGCGCTATTGGCATCTACCATAGCGGCGACTGCTCCGCTTTTTCCCGCACCCATGACGAATGCAGAACCATCAAAATTCGGTCCTTGCAGCGCCACAAAAAAATCGCCCGCTGAGATTGCACGGCTGTCAGTGGACACTGAATCAAAGCGCACATCGGCACCGATCAGCTTGCCACCGACCGCCTTTGCAGCTTGTGCCAAACTCATCATGGGTGCGCCCCCACAGACCATGATTGCAGCGCGCGTTGAGCCACTTCAACATCGCTGAATGGATATTTCACGCCACTGATTTCCTGATAGGTCTCGTGACCCTTGCCTGCCACCAACACAGTATCCATGGCACGTGCAGTGCGTATGGCTTGCGTAATGGCCTGCGCTCTATCTTCAACCACTTGATATTTTATGCTGCTCATACCGGACACGATGGCGTCAATAATATTGCGGGGATTTTCACTGCGCGGGTTGTCGCTGGTGACAATGCAAATGTCCGCCAGCTTTTCGGCCACTACGCCCATCATGGGACGTTTGCCACGATCACGGTCGCCGCCGCAGCCAAACACGCAAATTAATTTTCCTTTATTACTGACGGCTACTTCGTGCAAGGCCTGTAAAACTTTTTCCAATGCGTCCGGCGTATGGGCATAATCCACCACCACTGAGGGACGCCCGCTGCCGCCCAGAGTTTGCATACGTCCAGCTACTGCACTCACCTGCTCCAGCTCACGCAAGCCATCACTCAATGTCACGTCGCTGACCAACAAAGTTGCCAGCACACCCAGCAGGTTGGCCGCATTAAAACGACCAAGCAAAGTGCTACGCATTTCTCCGCTGCCCCAACTGGAATGCACTTGCACGGTAAAACCTTGTGCATCCATACGCAATACGCCGCCATAGACCATGCGTAAACCTAGACGCTCTGCCAAGGCCAACGCGGCATCACTTAATCCGTAGCCGACCACTTCAACTTCTTTATCCTGCAATTGTTCGGCCAGCTCGACCCCAAATTCATCATCCAGATTCAGCACCGCATATTTAAGTTGCTGCCAGTCAAACAGACGACGCTTAGCTGCGGCGTAATGCTGCATATTGCCGTGGTAATCGAGATGGTCGCGGCTAAGATTGGTCAATAATGCCACATCGAATTTCACGCCATTCACGCGCGCCTGCTCCAGCGCATGTGAGGACACTTCCATCGCCACGGCCTGCGCCCCCTGCGCCGCATAGTCGGCCAGCAGACCTTGCAGGCGAATGGCATCCGGCGTGGTATTCAGTGTTGGTTTTAAATCACCAAAAAATCCATTCCCCAAAGTTCCGATCAATGCCGATTTCTTACCCAGCGCACTAAACATTTGCGCCACCCAATGACTGCACGAAGTTTTGCCATTGGTGCCGGTGATGCCCACCATCCATAATTTTTCGGACGGCTGGCCATAAACGTGAGCGGCAATGTCACCGGCGTGATGGCGCAAATCAGCGACAGCCAGATTGGGAATCTGCCAAGCTGGATTCCAGTTAAAATCGCGCGCCTCCCACACCACCGCATTGGCACCCAGAGCAATGGCTTGTGCGATATATTGTCGCCCATCCGCTTTTTCACCGGGATAGGCAACAAAAGTATCACCGTGCTTAATGTCGCGACTATCAGTTACCAAGCGAGTGATATTCACCCCCAGCGAGGAAAGCAATGCAGTGTTGAAACTTGCGCTGTATAAGGCCGAAGGACTCACACTTCCTCCCCCACGACTTCAGCTACGGGCATCACCACGTTGTCGAGCGGCGCATCATTGGGTATGTTGAGCAGGTGCAGTGCTGCCCCCATCACATTACTGAATACGGGCGCGGCCACCAGGCCACCGTAATACTCCCTCCCGTTGGGCTCATCTATCATCACCGCCACAATCAAGCGCGGATTGCTCGCTGGTGCCAGCCCGACAAATGAGGCGACATAACGATCAACATAGCGCCCTCCTTCTAGCTTGTGCGCCGTGCCGGTTTTTCCCGCCACCCGATAACCATTGATCTGCGCCAACGGAGCCGTGCCTGCCGACTGCACCACCAGCTCCAACATGTCCAGCATCTGCTGCGCCGTGGTTGCGGAAATGGCTTTCTGACCAATCACTGGTTTGTCCAACTTGAGTAGTGACACCGGCAACAACTCTCCCCCGTTAGCAAACATCGTATAGG
>JAYUTK010000010.1:0-7906 GCA_043755195.1 Gallionellaceae bacterium | reverse complement strand
GCTATGCGCGCACTACAGGGCACAGGCGCAAAAGAAGCGTTGCTGTATCTGGCTGAGTTACCAGTTGCAGAACGAGATAGCGCCGCTTCGTCCCTTCGACAAGCTCAGGACTCAGGACAGGCTTGGTGCATCAATCAGGCGGTGCTGGCCGCATATGAAACTGCCTATCGCTCCGACTCTCTTAAAAGCAAACCCGAAAAAGAAAAACCTGCGCTACGCAAAATTCAGTTCGGCCTGATCGCGGCAAAATCCAATGCCGCGCTTGAAGCAGCGCTGGCACACGCCGAAGCAATGGCGCGGGGCATGGTGCTGGCCAAGGATTTGGGCAACTTGCCCGGCAATGTATGTACCCCCACTTATCTGGCACTACAGGCAGTGGCGTTGGCCAAGAAACATAAAACCATTAAGACCACCGTGCTGGAAGAAAAAGACATGAAAAAGCTCGGCATGGGTTCGCTGCTGTCTGTCACGCAGGGCAGCGCAGAACCGGCCAAGCTGATTACGCTGGAATACCACGGTGGCGACAAGAAACAAAAGCCTATCGTACTGGTCGGCAAGGGCATCACCTTTGACTCCGGCGGCATCTCGCTCAAGCCGGGCGCCGAAATGGATGAAATGAAGTACGACATGTGCGGCGCGGCCAGCGTGCTCGGCACGATACAGGCCATTGCCGAAATGGGGCTAAAGTTGAATGTGGTCGGTATTATTCCGAGCTGCGACAACATGCCCAGCGGCACGGCCACCAAGCCGGGCGACATCGTGACCAGCATGTCCGGGCAGACCATAGAAATTCTTAATACCGATGCCGAAGGTCGCCTCATTTTGTGTGATGCACTGACGTATGCGGCCAAATTTGAACCCGATACCGTGGTTGACATCGCCACCCTCACGGGTGCTTGCGTCATTGCTCTGGGTCACGTTGCCAGCGGCTTATACAGCAATCAAGATAAGCTGGCGCAGGAGTTGTTAGCGGCTGGCGAACAAACACAAGATCGCGCTTGGCACATGCCGTTGTGGGATGAATATCAGCCGCAACTGGATAGCAATTTTGCCGACATGCAGAACATCGGTGGCCGCGCCGGTGGCAGCATCACCGCGGCCTGCTTCCTGTCGCGCTTCACTAAAAAATATCGTTGGGCGCATCTCGATATTGCTGGTACGGCATGGAAATCCGGCAAGGAAAAAGGTGCGACCGGACGACCGGTGCCGCTGCTCACCCAGTATTTAATCAACCGCGCCCGTGCAGGCAAGTAATGTGACTAAAGTTGATTTTTATACTGGCGCGGAAGACAAGCTACGCACTGCCTGCAAGCTATGCCACAAGGCCATGCAGAATAATCTGCGGGTGTTGTTGCACACGCCGGACGAAGCCACGACCGATGCGCTGGATAAGTTGCTATGGCAATATCCCGAGATCGCCTTTGTGCCGCACTGCCGTAGCGATGAACCCACAGCGGATGAGATGCCGGTGGTGATTGGACATAACAGCGAATCTTTTCCACACCATGAAGTGCTCATCAGTTTGCATACCACCCACCTGCCATTTTTCAGCCGCTTCCAGCGTGTTATTGAAATTGTCAGTCAGGATATCGAGGACGCGCGACTGGGACGTGAGCGCTTCAGTTTTTATCGGGATAGGGGCTATGAGATGCGCCATTTCGATTTAAATAAATAATCATGTCTTCTTCAAAAAAAATAAATTCTTCCATCGTTCCGGTGCTGACTGAAACGGTGGATACAGGCATGGCAGACATCCCCACGCTCACCGAAATTCACATCGAAACTCCCACGCTTTTGTCTGATGCACAGTGCCAGCAACTGGCAAAACAAATTACACCGCAACTAGAAACCTTGCTACGCGCAAAACTGCTGCAAGAAATACAAACCAATCTACCTGAACTGATCCGTTCTGCAATGAACAAGCAATCCCAAAAATGAACCCACTGCCAAATGAACCTAGAAAAAAGTTTTGAACCCAAAGACATCGAAGCGCGCTGGTATCCCAAGTGGGAGCAATCCGGATTTTTCAAGGCTGGATTAGACCCGAAACAAGCCGAAAATTTCTGCATCCTACTGCCGCCGCCCAACGTCACCGGCACACTGCACATGGGGCACGGCTTTAATCAAACTTTAATGGACGCGCTCACCCGTTATCACCGCATGAAAGGCGACAACACGCTATGGCAACCGGGCACAGACCACGCCGGCATCGCCACGCAAATCGTGGTGGAACGCCAACTGGACGCACAAGGCATATCGCGCCACGACCTTGGCCGTGAAAAATTTATCGAGAAGGTGTGGGAGTGGAAGGAATACTCCGGCAACACTATTACCCGCCAAATGCGCCGCCTCGGCACCTCGCCGGACTGGTCGCGCGAACGATTTACGATGGATCCCAGTTTGAACATAACCGTTACCGAAACTTTTGTGCGCCTGTACAACGAAGGCTTGATTTATCGCGGTAAGCGTTTGGTTAATTGGGATGTGCAGCTACAAACGGCGGTGTCTGATCTGGAAGTGGTGCAGGAAGAAGAAGACGGCTTCATGTGGCATATTCGCTATCCGCTGACCGAGCCTGATACCGTACATGGCCTGACCCATCTGACTGTGGCTACCACCCGTCCAGAAACCATGCTAGGTGACGTGGCGGTGATGGTGCATCCCGAAGATGAACGATACAAACATCTGATCGGCAAAATGGTTAAGCTGCCGCTGTGTGGGCGCAACATCCCCATCATTGCTGACGACTATGTAGATAAAGAATTCGGCACGGGTGTGGTGAAAGTCACGCCAGCGCATGATTTCAATGACTATGCCGTTGCATCGAGACACAAAAAACTACCGTTAATTAATATTCTTGAGTTAGATGGAGCTATTCGATGCCGTGCCCAATATGTAATGCGACCGGGAGCGGAAATTTTTCTACCACAAACGCTGGGTGGCTCTTGGGCTCTGGGTGAAGGGGGTTATCACGACGGTGTGTTTATGAGCACATTCATCATGGATAGCTTCCTCCTCCCAGAAAAATATGCGGGGCATGACCGCGTTGAGGCACGCAAACAAATTGTCTCTGACCTAGAAGCTTTGAGTCTATTGGACAAAGTTGAGAAGCACAAACTCAAAGTGCCGCGCGGTGATCGCACTGGTGTAGTCATCGAACCTATGCTCACCGACCAGTGGTTCGTGGCGATGAGTGAGCCGGGCAATGGAGGTAAGAGCATCACCGCACAAGCGCTGGAATGTGTAGCAAGCGGCGAGATCAAATTTCATCCGGAAAATTGGGTCAACACCTACAACCAGTGGCTGAACAACATCCAGGACTGGTGCATCTCGCGTCAACTGTGGTGGGGACATCAAATTCCGGCGTGGTTTCCAGCAGAATTTACAGCGGAACAAGTGCCCTACGTCGCGCATAGCGAGGAAGAAGCCTATGCATTGGCCAGGGCCGCAGGTTACACGGGGAAACTCATACGCGACCCGGATGTGCTCGACACCTGGTTCTCTTCCGCGCTGTGGCCGTTCTCTACACTCGACTGGACAGGCGACAAAGCGAAAGACGCGCAGAATTTATTTCTGCAAAAATTTCTGCCCTCTTCGGTGCTAGTCACTGGCTTCGACATCATCTTCTTCTGGGTGGCGCGCATGGTGATGCTGACCAAACACATCACTGGCAAGATTCCGTTTAAGGATGTGTACGTGCATGGTCTGATCCGCGATGCGGAAGGCCAGAAAATGTCCAAGTCCAAAGGCAATGTGCTTGACCCGATAGACTTGATTGATGGCATTGCCATCGAAGAATTAGTGAAAAAACGCACCACTGGTTTGATGAATCCCAAGCAAGCGGAACAGATCGAAAAACGCACACGCAAGGAGTTTCCAACAGGCATTCCAGCATTCGGCACTGATGCGCTGCGCTTCACCTTCGCCTCACTCGCCTCACCCGGACGTGACATCAAATTCGACATGCAGCGCTGCGAAGGCTATCGCAATTTCTGCAACAAGCTGTGGAATGCTACGCGCTTCGTGTTGATGAATTGTGAAGAGCAGGATGTCGGCCTGGATGAATCTCTGCCGCTGGAATTCTCCGCCGCAGACAAATGGATTCTCAGCATGCTGCAACAGGCCGAAGCGGAAATGGCGCAGCATTTCGCTGACTATCGTTTCGATTTGGCCGCGCGCACGGTATATGAGTTGGTGTGGAGCAGCTACTGCGATTGGTATGTGGAGTTAGCCAAGGTACAGATCGCTACTGGCAACGATGCACAACAGCGCGCCACACGCCGCACGCTGGTGCGTGTGCTGGAGACCATTTTGCGTTTGGCGCATCCGATCATCCCATTCATCACCGAAGAGTTGTGGCAAAGCGTCGCGCCGCTGGCGAGTAAAAAAGAAGGCAGCATCATGCTGCAACCTTACCCCCAAGCCGATGCAAGCAAAATAGATCACGCTGCTATCGAACAAATCACGCTATTGCAGGAAATGGTCACTGCCTGCCGCAAGTTGCGTAGCGATATGAATCTCTCACCTGCCGCTAGAGTGCCACTGATTGCAAGTGGTGAAGCGGACACCCTGCGCCGCATTGCACCTTACCTGCAAGCGCTGGGCAAGTTGAGTGAGGTGAGCATCATTGATGAGCTGCCAAGCTCCGATGCCGCTGTTGCGATAGTTGGCAATTTCAAGATGATGCTGAAAATTGAAATTGACGTAGCTGCCGAGCGTGAACGCTTGGACAAGGAAATTACCCGGCTATCAGGTGAAATCACCAAGGCTCAGGCCAAGTTGGGTAATGCCAGCTTCGTCGAACGTGCCCCGGCGCAAGTGGTGGAGCAAGAGCGCAAACGCATGGATGAATTTGGCATCACGCTGAAGCAGTTGCAGGTGCAGCGCACCAAACTTGAGGCCAAATAATTTAGGCCCATACAATTTAAGGGATTGACAAAAGAACGATCGTTCCATATTCTGTCGGTTATGGAACAAGACGCTCAACACCTCGCCAAATTGCAGGACTACTACGCTGACCACGGCGTATTGCCGCCGTATTCCACCGTCATGCTGCTGCTCGGCTTCAAGTCGAAATCAGCGGTGGCTGCGCTGGTGGCCAGGCTCAAGCTACTGGGCTTTCTGGAAGCAACTGCGGAAAAACGCCTCAAACCCGGCAAGCGTTTTTTTGAGCGTCCGGTGTACGATAGCGTACGTGCCGGCTTTCCCAGCCCGGCGGAAGACACCCGCCATGACACGCTCACCATTGATGAGTATCTGGTGGAGAATCCTTCCAGCACGGTTCTGGTCACGGTCAAGGGCGATTCAATGATTGATGCGGGCATCATGCCGGGCGATACAGTGGTGGTGGAAAAGCGCAACTCGGCGAATGCTGGCGACATGGTCATCGCCATTGTGGATAACGAATTCACCCTCAAAACGCTGGGTAGGGACAAAGGCAGGTTCGTTTTGATCCCTGCCAATCCAGCTTATCCCGTGATTCGTCCACAAGCTGATCTGGAAATTTTTGGCGTGGTTGTCGGCCAGTTTCGCAAATACAAATAATTCCAACCCCAATTCATCGGTGACACTGCGTTGGCTTCCTCGCTCATTCCTAGCCGTACTAGATGTACTGTCTTCGTCGTTCGCTCGTCGCCGCCTTGTTTCATCTTCGAATTGAAATTGGAATATTGAGTTATGTCAGTCTTAAACTGGCCAAACGCTATCGCCCATGTGGATGCAGATTGTTTTTATGCAAGTTGTGAGCAATTGCGCCGCCCCGATCTGCAAGGTCAACCGATCTGCGTGCTGTCCAGTCAGGATGCGTGTGTGGTGGCCAAGACCTATGATGCCAAGGCCGCTGGCATCACTACTGGCATGACGGTATGGGACGCCAGAAAATGCATGCCCCATGCTATTTTTCTATCCGCTGATTTTCGCTACTACGGTCAGATTTCCGACAAGCTATTTGCCATTTTGCGCCAGTGCAGCCCGGTGGTGGAATCCTACTCCATAGATGAAGGTTTTATGGACATGAAGGGCTTGCGTAGTTTGCACCGCAAGCCTTACCAGCAGATAGCGGACGAGTTGCGCGCCACGGTGCGGCAGGAAATCGGTATCACCGTTTCCATTGGCATTTCTGTCACGCGCACACTGGCCAAGATGGCTTCCGAGTACAACAAACCCAATGGCACGACTATCGTCGCGGGCAGGCGTATTCACGATTTTTTGCAACAGGTCAGCGCGCGCGACATTCCTGGCATCGGTGGCAATCGCGAAGCGTTGCTCAACAAATTTAATATTCACACTGCCGCCGCGTTCGCCACCGCCAACGAACATCACATTAAGCGCCTGCTGGGCAAGGTGGGCACGGATTTGTGGCACGAGCTGAATGGTACGTCCCTATATAAAGTGGAGACCGAACCGAAGTTGCCTAAGAGTGTGGCGCGTACCGCTTCCATGGGGCGGCTCACTCAGGATCAGGCAATAATCCGCGCACACCTTGGCCGACATGCCATGCGGCTATCGAAGGCGTTGATGGATAAGCGCCTGACCACCCGGCAGATCACGATTTTTCTGACGCTGAAATCGTTCGACCAGCAGACAGCCACAACAGCGCTGCCTTATCCCACAGCAGATTATTTTTTGCTAATGGCGGAGGCGAACAAAGCGGTAGATCGCTTGTTCGATGCAAGCTTGATATACCGTGCTTGCGGCTTGATTGCGACGGACATCAACCTGCGCCAAGCAGGAAACTTCGATTTATTTCAGCAGGCAGAGCAGCAGCGCGAGGACAAACATCTCAAACTGCTAGAAACCGTGCATCGTGTCAATCACAAATATGGGGACAACGTGCTGTCGGTGTGTGGTGTTGTAAAGTTCAATAGACTGCCGGGCAGGACGCGTTTTAACTACCCGATGATGGAGTGTAGTTAATTTTTTGCTTTTGTGGTATTAAGCTATTAGACACATTTACATACTTGTCATTAACGCGCAGGCTTGATAGAGTGCGCATGTCTTTTCAACCACCACATAGGGAGTCAGCACCATGAACAAAGCAGAACTGATTGATGCAGTAGCCAAGGCAACTAAAAACTCAAAAAGCAGTGTTGAAGAAAACCTGAACGCGATCGTGGCTGCTGTTCAAGCTTCGCTTGTGAAGGGTGATGACGTGCAGTTGATAGGTTTTGGCACATTTGCCGTACAGGCACGCGCTGCGCGTATTGGCCGCAACCCGGCTACTGGCAAAGAGCTGAAGATACCTGCCAAGAAAGTCGTGAAATTCAAAGTGGGCAGCAAGCTGAAAGAAGCGGTTGCCGGCGGTAAAAAGAAGAAGTAATTCGGGTTATATCTGTATGAAGTGGCGGCTCCCGGGTGGGCCGCCATCCCGATTAGCTGCGTGCCTGATAATCAGGCGCGTGATTTTTTTGGGGACGTACTCTTCACTTCCCGAATTTTTCCCTGAATTTTTCGATAGTCCGCCGATCCCGCTTGGTGGGTCTTCCTGGAAAAGCAGGCTTGGCCTGCGCCCTTAGCTCGGCCGCCAACGCTTCACGCTGGATACGGCTTTGTTCCGTTTCCCGGTAAAGTTTTTGTGCCTGGGGAGCCGGACCACGCCGGTCAGATAAAGCCAGCACTTCTACAACATGCTGGTAAGGCCCTAACCGAATGGTCAATATGTCGCCTGCGCCAATCGCTTTGGCAGGCTTGATGCGCGCGTCGTTGACATGCACTTTGCCGCATTCGACTGCCTCGACTGCCAGCGCCCGCGTTTTGAAAAAACGCGCTGCCCATAGCCACTTGTCTATACGCAGTTTTGTTGGGTGGGCTTGTTCGTCCATAGATCCGGCTTATAACATGCTATCAAACCAGTTTTTCCAGCGCTGGTATTTTTTCGGCAAGCCGGGGTTGCGCTGGGTAATGGCTA
>JAYUTK010000009.1:0-28171 GCA_043755195.1 Gallionellaceae bacterium | reverse complement strand
CATTATAATGCGCGCTCTTTTTGGGGGTATAGCTCAGCTGGGAGAGCGCTTGCATGGCATGCAAGAGGTCAGCGGTTCGATCCCGCTTATCTCCACCAAATAGTTAAGTCCCCATCGTCTAGAGGCCTAGGACACCGCCCTTTCACGGCGATAACACGAGTTCGAATCTCGTTGGGGACGCCATCAATTCAGTAGCAGTAGAGCGCTCGCTCTGCAGTAACACAGCTAGCTATTGCTGCTAGGTTCTATTTTAAACATCCTGAACAATTCTTTTTTAAGCAAGCCTTCATCACCCAGATTAATTTCTATTAATCGACGTAAATTGGTCATGCTATCCACGTCAATATTCTTGCACTGAATACCCACAAGATTGTTTTCGTGATGGACAACTGTGCCTTCCATAATGATTTTTTCATCGCCCTCTCGTAACACAAGGCGCAGACGACAGGATTTCCCCAGTAGAGTCTCGATAGGGTGCAAGGTTTCTACCAAGACACCCTTTAAGGATATGTCGCGCAAACTCCCTGTTTGGGTAATGTTGGGCAGCATAAAATGGAGTTGAACATCCGCATGAAATGGGACGCGCGAGAAATGTCGGCTCTCTTTGTTCTGCGCTGTTGACATGGCTTCCTCCGATATTCCTACAAAAAATACGGGGTTACATTAGGGCGTACGGTGATGCTACATGCTATGGGTGCTATACACTACGCGCAAGGAGTGCGTTTCTCCCGGTACTACGCTGACCACATTGTTGGCTGTATTCGCACTTTCCACGCAGAGCATGGTGCGATAGCCGGCATCGCTGCCAAAATCGCCCATCTTGGCTGACTTTTCTATCCACGGATTCCATACCACCGTAGAATGACTGCCGCTCTTGGCGATTCGTATGCGGCGATTCCAGCCGCGATCTTCAATCAGGCAATCCGCCGCAGTATCTATGTAGATTCTATCCACTTCGGAAGTAATTTTAATGGTGCCTGGCTGCACTCTGCTTTGAGGAGCGCCTACTTTATCTAGATAGGTGCATCCTTCCAAACCAGCAATATTCATATCATCCACATCACTGATTGCGAAATAAGTATGCAGTGCTTCGCCAATTTCAAACGCGGCATTACCGGTGTTTTCAGTGGTTAATTCTACGCTTAGCGTCTTGCCCACAGTGACCATGAGACGCGCGCGGCAAGCATGAGGCCACTGCGCGGGTGGGATAGCACTCTGCGGTAATTCAAAAGTGATGCTGGTGCTGCCATCGGGCAAAGTAGTGCTGGCGATTATCTGCCACAGAACCGTGCGCGCAAAACCATGTCCCGGAAAGCTGCTATTGCTTGCATGTGCTCCGAACCACGGCCAGCAAATGGGCACTCCGCCACGGATGGATTTGCCAGGTATCAGCTTGGCCGCCGGGCTAAGCCAGATCAGCGGCTGTTCACCCTTGGGCTGAAAAGTCATCACATGCGCGCCTTGCAGCGCAATGTCAGATTGTCCGTGCTTGTTGTTGATGCGCGCGATAATCAAACCGCTCGCATCCTGAGCAAAGTCGAGGTGTCCGGCGATAGAAAATTTTTGGTTTAGGGTGCTTGCTTCTGATGGGCTCATATTTTTTATCCTATAAAGTGTATCTCTAAAAATTCACAGTTCGCCCAAATGCAAGGCGTGGAAAAAATTTCGCAGCGTCGCATATGGGGTAAATGTAAGCAAGAAATTTTTTCAGCAACACAGCAATTGGGATGAAATGTGAATTTTTATACGTTAAAACGAAAGTGCATCACATCCCCATCACGCACCACATACTCTTTTCCCTCTAGCCGCATCTTGCCTTTTTCCTTAGAACCTGCCTCGCCCTTGCACGCGATAAAATCATCGTAGCTAATGACTTCGGCGCGGATAAATCCATGCTCGAAATCATTGTGGATGACACCCGCTGCTTGTGGCGCGGTATCGCCAATGTGTATGGTCCAAGCGCGTACTTCTTTGACCCCGGCGGTGAAGTAGGTTTGCAAACCCAGCAGCTTATATGCCACACGAATCAGCCGGTTCAAGCCGGGTTCTTGCAGGCCGACATCGGCCAGAAATTCTTTTTTGTCTTCATCGGATAATTCGGAAATTTCCGATTCCAGCGCGGCACAAATTGCCACCACTGGCGCGCCTTCGGCTGCTGCAAATTGTTCCAGTCGCATCAGCAGCGGATTGTCCTTGAAACCTTGCTCAGCCACATTGGCGACATACATCGCAGGCTTGATGGTGAGCAAACACAGCGGCTTGAGCAAGGCGAGTTGTTCCTTGTCCAGCTTCATCATGCGCGCCGGCTTGCCTTCATTCAGGTGTGCGGCAACACGCACCAGCAGCTCACTGAATTTTGCTGCCTCTTTGTCGCCAGAGCGCCCCTGTTTGTTATTACGAATCTGCGCTTTTTCCACCGTTTGTAAATCAGCCAACGCTAACTCAGTGACGATGGTTTCGATGTCGGAAATAGGATCCACTTTGCCTGCCACATGGATGACGTTGTCGTCTTCAAAGCAGCGTACCACATTGAGAATGCCATCGGTCTCGCGGATATTGGCGAGGAATTGGTTGCCCAGCCCTTCGCCCTTGGATGCGCCGGCAACCAGCCCGGCGATGTCCACAAATTCGGTAATGGCAGGCTGTATTTTCTGCGGCTTGACGATGTCGGACAGTGTCTGCATGCGCGCATCAGGCACTTCGACGATGCCGACGTTAGGCTCGATGGTACAGAAGGGGTAATTTTCGGCTGCAATGCCCGCCTTGGTCAGCGCATTAAACAGAGTAGATTTGCCGACATTAGGTAAGCCGACGATACCGCATTTTAAGCTCATGGGTTATACCGCCAAATGACCATGTCCTTGTTGCCTGAAGCGTTATAACTGTATCCAGTGACCATAATTTTCCCATTAGTATCTAGCATTAGTGATCGTCCCTCGTCATTGCTACCCATTCTACCTGCCGCACCGTCATGCACCACTATGCCATCTTCGTCAAAATTAGTGTCTAATGTGCCGTTTTCTGGGCTTTCGGTGTTATACCGCCAAATGACCATATCTTTATTACCGGAAGTATTTGAGCTGTATCCAGCTACTACAATTTTCAAATCAACATCCAGTGACAGGGATAGCCCCTCGTCGCTGCCATTTCCGCCAGCAGCACCGTGATGTACCACAATGCCATTAGTGCCAAAGTCGTTGTTCAATATGCCATTAGCGGCATAATTCCAAATGACCATATCCCGATTGCCAAGGTTTTTATAGCTGTATCCAGTTACAAAAATTCCCGTTGTCGCTTCAGATGTAATGGATAGACCCTCATCATCACCATTTCCGCCAGCGGCATTGTGATGCACCACGATGCCGTTTGTACCAAAGCTGGAGTCCAATTCGCCATCCGTGTTATAGCGCCAAATGACCATATCCTTATTGCCAGCAGCATTCACGCTGTAGCCGGTTACCAGGATTTTGCCGTTAGAATCCAAGGTAATGGCTGAAGCTACGTCATCACGACCAGCAGCGCCGTTATGCACTACGATGCCTTTTGCACCAAAGCTGGTGTCCAATTTGCCATCAGTTGCGTCCTTGGTGTTATACCGCCAAATAACCATGTCACTATCGCCTGAAACTTTCTGGCTGTAGCCAGCTACCAGAATTTTCCCATTAGCATCCTCTGCCATGGATAGACCTACATCATCAGCACTTCCACCCGCATCGTTGTCGTGAATAACAATGCCGTCATCGTCAAAGCTGGTATCCAATGTACCATCTGGGTAAGCGCGCCAAATAACCATGTCCTCATTATTGGAGCTATTCAAGCTGTATCCCGCCACCAAAATTTCCCCTGCAGCATTGATTGCGAGTGAATTACCTACATCGTCACCATTACCACCAGCGGCATCGTTATGTCCTAAAAAATAATACGAACCATTAGGGTCGTAGCGCCACATAACCATGTCCTTGTTACCCTTAGCATTCAAGCTGTATCCAGTCACCCAAATTCCTCCGCCAGTATCTAGTGCAAGAGAGTTGCCCTCATCGTCACCATTGCCGCCAGCAGCACCGTGATGCACGAAGATTCCGTCAGTATCCAGCTTGGTATCTAGGCTGCCGGAGGTTACACATTTAACCAGAATATTGGATACATTTCCTCCCGACAGATTGCCGGATTCATTGAACACCCTGCATTTTTGGCCGTGGGGTTGTGTTTTAATCGAGACGTTGTAGCGGTAAGTGAGGTAAAAATTTTCGGGGAAGGTAAATTTCCCATCTGCGGAAATGATTAGTTCATCTGTGTTGTAGTTTTCCAAGGCAACTGTTTTGTTTTTACCTAAGCCGACAACAGTACCCCCAATACTATACAGTGACGGAAGGCTATCTTTGCTCTCGCCGCCACATCCCAAAAGTAAGAGGCAACTTACCGTTAGAATCGCAATGTTTTTAAAATGGTGGTACATGTTCATTGAATTGTTGATGCGCACACAACAAAGTTATTGTCTCATGGGCATCTCGAAAAACACAAACTCCTTCACTTATCTGCAGCAACCTTCGCCACTTTTGCCAACAACCTGTCTGGCGCTAGACGGCGGCCATCGAGCAAACCTACCCCGATAAATCCATCCGGACCGTGCAGCCTTACTTTGCCATCAGCGAAACTTGTGTCCAAGCCTAAGCGCTGTCCTTTCGCCAATCTATTTGTTTGTTCGCTATCCAATTGTAGTATGGGCATGTCCGGCATCATGGATTCAAGTGGCAGGATGCAGTCATCTCGCGCGGCGTCTTCCATGACCTCCAACTGTTGCCAATTGTAAGCGTCGTTCAAGTTAAAGTGGGCGATTGCAGTGCGACGTAAGCCGGTCAAATGCGCGCCACAGCCGAGTGCCGCGCCTATATCTTCAGCCAGGGTGCGGATGTATGTTCCCTTGCTGCAACGCACGGTGATGTCCATTTCATTTCCGCTAAAGGAATTTAACAGCAGCTCGTGTATGGTTACCTTGCGTAGTTCTCGCTCTATGGTTTCACCCTGGCGTATGTATTCATAGAGCGGCTTGCCTTGGTGTTTGAGCGCGCTGTGCATGGGTGGGAGTTGTTGGATGTCGCCGCGAAATTTTTCCAATACCGCATCAATTTCTGCCTGCTCACATTTAACTGGACGCTGCGCGGTTATCTCGCCTTCGGCATCGCCAGTGGTGGTGGTGACACCCAAGCGCAGTGAGGCGCGATAGGTTTTATCGGCATTCAGCAAAGCGTTGGAAAATTTGGTTGCCTCGCCAAAACAGATCGGCAATAAGCCGGTGGCGAGAGGGTCGAGCGTGCCGGTATGACCGGCTTTTTTAGCTAGAAACAGATGACGGATTTTTTGCAGCGCGGTGTTAGAGCTTAATTGCAGCGGTTTATCGAACAGCAGCACGCCATCTAGTGAGCGGAAAATCCGTGCCATTAATATTACTTTTTTTCGTCTAGATGTTGGTCGCTGGCAATCGCCTGTTCGATAAGTTGCGACAGATGTGCGCCACGTTCAACTGACGCATCGTAGACAAAATGAAGTTGCGGCGTGATGCGTAGTTTGATGAGGCGGGTAAGTTGTTTGCGTAAAAATCCGCTGGCGTGTTCTAAACCTTGCTGCATCTCTTCACTGGTGCCATTCAGCGTGGTGTAAAACACCTTGGCATGGGCATAGTCACGAGTGACTTCGACACCAGTCAGGGTAATCATACGCACACGCGGATCTCGTATTTCCAAGCGTAACAGTTCTGCTAGCTCACGCTGGATTTGCTCGGCAATACGGTCTGTTCTGGCGTAGTCTTTAGGCATTCAGGGTGCGCGCCACTTCCACAATTTCGAATGCTTCGAGTTGATCGCCTACGAGAAGATCATTGTAGCCTTGCAACGACAGCCCGCATTCAAAATTTGATCGAACTTCTTTGGCATCATCTTTGAAGCGCTTCAAGGAATCCAGATTGCCAGTATGGATAACCACGTTGTCGCGCAGCACACGCACCTGTGAGTTGCGTTTGATGATGCCTTCGGTCACATAACAACCTGCCACAGTGCCGATCTTGGAAATGTTGAATACTTGACGTATCTCCACCATGCCGAGTATGTGTTCCTTTTTCTCTGGCGCTAACATGCCTGATAAAGCCGCTTTGATTTCATCCACCATCTCGTAGATGATGTTGTAGTAACGCACGTCCACACCACTGGATTCGGCCAGCTTGCGCGCACTGGCATCAGCGCGAGTATTAAAACCAAGCACCACGGCCTTGGAAGCCAGCGCTAGGTTGATGTCTGATTCGCTGATTGCGCCGACTGCACTATGGATGATGTTGACTTTGACTTCAGCGGTGGATAGTTTGTGCAAGGAGCTAGCGATAGCTTCACACGAACCTTGCACATCCGCCTTGACCACCAGCGCCAAGGTACGCACTTCACCCTCTGCCATTTGCTCCAACATATTCTCTAGTGTTGCGGCTTGTTGTTTAGCCAATTTAACTGCACGGAATTTCCCTTGGCGGAACAGCGCGATTTCGCGCGCTTTCTTTTCATCTTCTAGCACCAGCACGTCTTCGCCCGCTATCGGCACTTCAGATAAGCCTTGAATTTCTACTGGAATAGATGGCCCTGCTTCTAAAATTGTTTTACCATTTTCATCCAACATGGCGCGCACACGGCCCGATACCGCGCCCACCAGCACCGCATCGCCTCTTTTTAAGAGGCCTGATTGCACCAGTATCGTAGCCACTGGCCCTTTGCCTTTATCCAGCCTGGCTTCGATCACTATGCCCTTAGCTAAAGTAAGCTTGGGCGCAACCAGTTGCAGCACTTCGGCTTGCAGCAATATACTTTCCAGCAAGGTGTCTATACCTTGCCCAGACTTGGCGGATACCTCGACAAACATGCAGTCACCGCCCCAATCTTCCGGTACTACACCTTCCGCGACCAACTCTTGCCTAACGCGCTCAGCATTTGCATCGGGCTTGTCAATTTTAGTCATCGCCACCACGATGGGTACATTGGCGGCGCGAGCGTGATGGATGGCTTCCTTGGTTTGTGGCATCACGCCATCGTCTGCCGCCACCACCAGAATAACGATGTCCGTTACTTTGGCACCGCGCGCACGCATGGCGGTAAACGCTTCGTGGCCGGGTGTATCCAGAAAAGTAATCATGCCACGTGGGGTGTCCACATGATAAGCGCCAATGTGTTGCGTGATACCGCCCGCTTCACCACTGGCCACGCGAGTGCGGCGTATGTAATCGAGCAAGGAGGTTTTGCCGTGATCCACATGACCCATCACGGTGACCACTGGTGCGCGCGGCTCAAGTGGAGCATTTTTGTGTTGTTCCGATTCAGCCAAATAGGCAGCAGGGTCATCCGCCTTGGCTAGCTTGGCAATGTGGCCCAATTCTTCCACCACAATCATCGCTGTTTCCTGATCCAACACTTGATTGATGGTGACCATAGAACCCATATTCATCAGCGTCTTGATGATCTCTATGGCCTTAACCGACATTTTTTGCGCCAGTTCTGCGACGCTAATGGTCTCCGGTACCATGATCTCACGTACCACAGGTTCAGTCGGTAATGAGAAAGCATGCTCTGCGGCATCTACTTGCTTGGCATTTTTTTCATGATGCCGTGGGGCAGGGCGACCGCGATTGCCAGCCCATCCAGTTGGCCGCACATCAGTGGTAGCGGGAGTGCGTTTTTTATGTCCAGCCTCATTCCACGGGCTATTTTTATCGGGCGTTGCTTTTACGCCTTTTTTAACCGCAGGGCGGATGACTTTGTCTCCCGGTTTGGGCGTAGGTTTGTGTAATGTGCCTTCAGCTAGGTCAGGTTTGGCAGCCGGAGTGGTGGGCGCTGGCGTGGCCACCACGGGAGTGGGTGGCGGCACTTCAACCGCTACAACAGGCGGCGGCGGAGGAGCGACAACCTCTACCACGGGCGTTGCTTTGCGTTTGACCCGCTCCTTTTTAATTTTTGCATCTTCCGCTTGGCGAGATGCCAATTCTGCTTGGCTGCGCGCTTCTTGCTCACGCAAGGCAAGCTCTTGCTCATCAATTTTTTTCGTGCTGGGTTTTTTGGCTACAGCTTGCGTTTTTGGAGCCTCAGCTACTGCGACAACAGCTTCGACTGGTGGCTGACTCACTGCATCTGCTGCTGGCGGTGCAACCACGCGTTTTTTGCGTACTTCGACTTGAATGGTGCGTGCTCTGCCTACGCTATCCGTTTTCTTGATCTCGGTGGTTTCGCGACGAGTTAGGGTAATTTTTTTTGCTTTAGTAACGGCGCCATGCGAGGTACGCAAATGCTCCAGCAACTGCGCCTTGTCCTGCTCCGATACGGTGTCCGTATCTTTATTTTTGGCAACCCCGGCGGCCAGCAATTGTTCCAGCAAGAGTTCAACCGGCAAACCAAGTTCACCCGCAAACTGCGCCACATTCATTTTCGCCATTACTTATCCCTTAACCACATAACTACATCACTACAAAATGCTAACTCATAAAATTTGTTGGCTGCGAGTCTGATAATAAACTGACCCACAGCCCACCAGACTTACAGATAATTAGGCAAACCAGGGAGCGCGCGCCGCCATAATCAGTTGATTGGCGCGTTCTTCGTCCATGCCTGTTAACTCAACCAATTCGTCCGCTCCCAGATCAGCTAACTGGTCTTGCGTGCCTATGCCTTTGCCTGCCAGGGTGCGTGCGATTTCCTCGTCCATGCCATCGAGTTTAATCAGATCCTCAATGCTATTTTCTACCTGCTCCTCATTCACAATCGCCGCAGTCAACAGCGCATTGCGGGCACGACTGCGAAGTTCGTTTACTGTTTCTTCGTCAAAAGATTCTATTTCCAACATTTCATCCAGAGGAACATAGGCGACCTCTTCCAGAGTATTGAAACCTTCCTGTACCAGAATATCGGCCACCTCTTCATCTACGTCGAGTTTGGCTATGAATAAATCGCGCACCTTGGAAAACTCTTGCTCATTCTTCTGACCGGATTCTGCGACCGTCATAATGTTGAGCACCCAGCCGGTCAGTTCGCTGGCCAGGCGTACATTTTGCCCGTTGCGGCCTATGGCCTGCGCTAGATTTTCTTCTTCAACGACCACATCCATGCTGTGTTTATCTTCATCCACCATGATGCTGGTGACATCAGCCGGAGCCAGCGCATTGATGACCGAAGTCGCTGGGTCTTCCGACCACAACACAATGTCCACGCGCTCACCCGCCAACTCATTGGTTACCGCCTGCACTCGTGAACCACGCATACCAACACAAGTGCCAATCGGGTCTATGCGCTTGTCGTGCGAACGCACGGAAATTTTGGCGCGAGCACCAGGATCACGCGCCGCACTGACGATCTCCAGCAGGCCTTCTTCAATTTCCGGGACTTCCAGTTCAAATAGTTTGACCAGAAATTCTGGCGTGATGCGCGACAAAACAATTTGCGGTCCGCGCACAGAGCGATCAACTCGCAATAAATGCGCGCGAATGCGGTCGCCTACACGCATATTTTCCTTGGGGATCACTTGGTCGCGGGGCAGCAGGGCTTCGATTTTTCCGAATTCGATAATGGCATTGCCGCGCTCAATACGCTTCACCGTGCCCGAAACCAAATGCTCTTTGCGCTCCATGAAGTCATTCAGAATTTGTTCGCGCTCCGCGTCACGGATTTTCTGAAAAATGACTTGCTTCGCTGCTTGCGCGCCTATGCGCCCAAAATCAATCGATTCCAACGGCGCGTGGATAAATTCGCCCATCTGAATTTGTGGATTGAGTTTTAATGCCTCCTCCATCTTGATATGCAGATCAGGAGTTTCAAAAGTTTCATCGTCCATGACCTGCCAAACACGAAACGATTCGTATTCGCCAGAAGTGCGATTAATATTTACGCGCACATCAGCCTCCTCGGAAAATCGCTTCTTGGTGGCCGAGGCCAAAGCTGATTCCAATGCGCCAAACACAATTTCCTTATCCACGTTTTTTTCGCGCGCCAAGGCATCCACTAACAACAAAACTTCACGGCTCATTACAGTCTCCCGGTTGCTTGCGACATGCGAACAACCTCAATATTAAAATCCCCAACATTTAAAATACAGGCACCAAACGCGCCTTGTCCAAATTTTGCAGATCTATTAACACCTGCTTACCCTCTACATCCAACTCCACTACGCCATTCTTAACTTCTCCCAAATGGCCGATAAAATTTTTACGTCCGTCTTGGGGCATGCGTAATTTCAAATGCGCTTTTTGGCCGCGAAAGCGAATAAAATCGGCCTCCTTCTTGAGTGGGCGATCCAAACCCGGCGAGGATACCTCCAGGCGACCAAAATCCACGCCTTCCACGGTAAACAATCGGGTTAACTGATTGCTGACCAATTGACAGTCATCCACGGTAATGCCTGCTGGCTTGTCCAGAAAAACTTTCATCAAGCCGCGGCCTGACACTTCAAAGTCAACTAGTTCATACCCTAGGCCAACTACCGTTGTACCCACTAAATTTTCTACGCCCATGATTCTTGACCCACAAATAAAAAACGGGCCGAAGCCCATCTGAAAAACTGGAGCGGAGTATAGCAAAAATTATCAGCTAATGAAACTTAAAGAAATGATTGAGCAGTATTTGTCAGCGATCGCTCTTGACCGAAGTCAAGGTGGGGTCTAGGTGGCGGATTGAAGTGTCGGATGAAAAATCTGCCACCACTCACACCTACATCAACTTCGCCCTCTCCAGGCAGCCAACACCTCCGACACGCTAGGGCGACCGGACACCCAAATCAACCCAGCTGGGATTAAGGTATAAAACCTTTACAACGCCAACGGCTACCTGGCTCAAGTCCGCAACGCCCAGACATTGCAGGTATATTGGGCCGCCACCGCGCTCTCTGCCGACCTGCAAATGACCGCTGCCACTTACGGCAACGCCGTCACCGAAGACCGCACCCTAGATCAACTGGGGCGCACCCTTGCTGTCAACGCCACGCACAGCCTAGGGCTGGTCACCGCACTGGAATATGGCTACGATGCGCTGAGCAATCTCAAACCCCGCACCGACACCCTGCAATCTCTCGCTGAAAACTTCGGCTACGACGCTCTCAATCGCCTAACCAGCGAAGCCAGCAGTCATCCCAGCCAAGATACCAAGACCCTGCAATACGATGCCCTGGGCAATATCAGCTACAAGTCCGATGTGGGCAGCTATACCTACGCCGCATTACGCACTAATGGCACGAACCGCCCCCATGTCGTGTCATCGGTCAGTGGCGGATGGAACGCCAGCTTTCAGTACGATGCCAACGGCAACATGACCGTGAGCGATGATCGCACCCTCACCTATACCAGCTTCAACCTGCCCACCACCCTCGTCAAGAACGGCCAGACCACCACCTTGCTGTAAGGCGCGGATCACGAGCGGATCAAGGAAGCCAAAGTAGACAGCACGGTCATTCTCACCCTCAACCCGCGCTTTGATCTGGGTGCGCATTACGACCAGACCACCCACCCTAACGGTATCGTAGAAAAGTCCTCTTACCACTACGCCGCCAACCGCCCCATCGCGCTCTACAGCAGTAACGCCCAAGGCCAAGCCGGAGTCAACACCTTGTTGCGTTGCTCCATGTGGTTGAGTTGACCGGGTGCTTGAGTTACAATGCGCGCCTTGCTTGTGCGGTATCAGTGCATTTTAAAGCAAGAAATTTCCACACTCGTTCAAGTTGGGGTGCCCGCAAGGGTCAAGCTGGCGGGTGGATGACTTAACCCTTACATATGGAGTAATTATGCTAGTAACGATGCGGCAAATGTTGGAGGCGGGCGTTCATTTCGGACATCAGACCCGTTTTTGGAATCCCAAGATGGCACCATTTATTTTTGGCCATCGCAATAAAATTCATATCATCAACCTGGAAAAAACCGTTGTCATGTTCAACGATGCGCTGAAATTTGTGCGCAAAGTTTCCGCTGACAAAGGGACGGTATTGTTTGTAGCGACCAAACGCCAGGCGCGTGAAATCATCAAGGAAGAGGCGCTGCGTTGCGGCTGCCCATTTGTGGATCAGCGCTGGTTGGGCGGTATGCTCACCAATTTCAAAACGGTGCAACAGTCCATCAAGCGTTTGCACGAGCTGGAAGCCTTGGTGCAGGACAGCGCCGCCATGGAAAAACTTTCCAAGAAGGAAGGGTTGATGTTGCAGCGCGAAATGGAAAAACTGGATCGCAGCATGGGCGGCATCAAAAACATGGGAGGCTTGCCCTCGGCTATTTTTGTGATTGACGTCGGATATCAAAAAGGCGCGATTGTGGAAGCGCAGAAATTGGGCATTCCAGTAATTGGCGTGGTGGATACCAACACCACACCGTTGGGCGTGGATTTTGTTATTCCTGGCAATGACGACTCCAGTCAGGCGATTCGTCTATATGCGCGTGGCGTGGCTGATGCGGTGCTGGAAGGAAGAGAGCAGGCGCTGCACGAAGTGGTGGCCTTGGTCGAAGAGCAAATAGAGGGGCAAACGGCGTAAGCCCATTCCCGCACAAAGGGGCGTGAGCCCCTTTTTTTGTAATTAAAATTTGTATGGTGTAAGTTTAAGGAGTAGGGCGATGGCGGAAATTACCGCAAGTATGGTGAAGGAATTACGTGAGGCAACCAGCCTCGGCATGATGGAATGCAAAAAAGCGCTGACCGAAACAAACGGCGATTTTAAAGCGGCGGAAGAATTGTTGCGTATCAAGAGCGGGGCTAAGGCCAGCAAGGCGGCTGGGCGCGTGGCTGCTGAAGGGTTGGTCAGTATTTTTGTCAGCGCAGATGGAAAGACCGGTGCGATGGCGGAAGTAAACTGTGAAACAGATTTCATGGCCAAGAATGATGTCTTCGCGGCCTTTGCTAAAGATGTGGCGCAGGCTGTCGCACAACATAATCCTGCCGATGTGGCGGGCTTATCCAAGGCTGCGCTGGCAGGCGGCAGCGTGGAAGAAGTGCGTCAAGCCTTGGTGATGAAGCTGGGTGAAAACATCAGTGTGCGCCGTTTTGTGCGCTATAGCACGAGCGGCAAACTGGCTGCTTATCTGCATGGTAGTAGGATCGGTGTGTTGCTTGATTTTAATGGTGGCAACGATACCTTGGGCAAGGATTTGGCGATGCACATTGCCGCCAGCAAGCCGATTTGCGTATCCAAAGATCAGGTGTCGCAAGAGTTGCTGGATCAAGAGCGCAAAATTTATACGGCACAAGCTGCAGAAAGCGGCAAGCCGGCTAACATCGTTGAAAAAATGGTGGATGGTCGCATCGCCAAGTATTTGGCTGAGGTGACGCTGCTCGGTCAGCCATTCGTTAAGGATCCTGATACGTTGGTAGAGAAATTATTGGCGGCTCAAAGTGCCACGGTCAAAGCCTTCCAGATGTTCACGGTGGGTGAGGGGATAGAAAAAGTCGTGGTGGATTATGCCGCTGAAGTAGCTGCTGCGGCCAAGGTATAAACAATGGTCGTCGCCAAACCATACAAGCGGATTCTTCTTAAACTCTCCGGCGAAGCCCTGATGGGCGAGGACAGCTACGGTATTAACCGTGCTGTGATCGAGCGCATTGTTGCTGAAATTGGCGAAGTGGTAGCGTTGGGGGTGCAGGTAGCGATCGTCATCGGTGGCGGTAATATTTTTCGGGGCATAGCGCCAGCAGCGGCGGGTATGGATCGCGCCACTGCCGACTACATGGGGATGTTGGCCACGGTGATGAATGCCATGGCCTTGCAGGATGCCATGACGCGCTTTGGTTTGGAATGCCGGGTGCAGTCCGCGCTTAATCTGGAGCAAGTAGCTGAGCCATTTATACGCGGCAAAGCCTTGCGCTATCTGGAAGAGGGTAAGGTAGTGATATTCGGCGCTGGCACTGGCAATCCCTTCTTTACCACCGATACGGCTGCTGCTTTGCGCGGTGTGGAGATGGATGCGGAAGTGGTCATCAAGGCAACTAAAGTAGATGGAGTTTACACGGCTGATCCCAAAAAAGATGCCGCTGCCACTCGTTATCACAAACTGAGCTTTGATGAGGCAATCAGCAAGAATCTTCAAGTCATGGATGCCACTGCGTTGACTTTATGTCGCGATCAAAAACTACCGATTATCGTGTTCAGTATTTTTAAGTTGGGTGCGCTCAAGCGCGTGGTGATGGGAGAGGACGAAGGGACGTTGGTACACTGCAATTGATAGAGGCTGCGTGATGGAGATGGAGGTAGGGATGATTTCTGAGATTAAAAAAAACACTGAGCAGAAAATGAACAAGACGCTGGAAACGCTCAAGACGGATTTCGGCAAGATACGCACTGGTCGTGCGCACACTGGCATACTGGATCACGTTCAGGTTGATTATTATGGCAGTCCCACGCTGCTTTCTCAGGTGGCCAACGTGACCTTAGTTGATGCACGCACCATCGGTGTGCAGCCGTGGGAAAAGAATCTAGTGGGAGCAATCGAGAAAGCCATACGAGATGCCGACTTGGGACTCAACCCGGCAACCAATGGCGATGTCATTCGTGTGCCGATGCCGATGTTGACTGAAGAGCGTCGCCGTGACTTGATTAAGGTGGTGCGCGGTGAGGTAGAGGTAGCCAAGGTGGCGACCCGTAATATACGCCGTGATGCCAACGAGCATTTGAAAAAATTGCTAAAAGATAAAAAAATCGGCGAGGACGATGAGCGCCGTGCACAAGATGAGATACAGAAACTGACGGATCGTTTTGTTGCTGAAATTGACAAAGCGCTGCAAGTCAAAGAAGCTGACCTGATGGCGGTTTAAGTGGCCGACTTTCCCAGCTCAACTCGTATTATCCCCAACGCTTCCAGTATTCCGCGCCATATCGCCATCATTATGGATGGCAATGGACGTTGGGCTAAACAACGTTTTTTACCGCGCGTGGCAGGACATCAGCGCGGAGTTGAGACGGTACGGGAGATGGTCAAATCCTGTGCTGAATTAGGAGTGGAATGTCTGACGCTATTCGCTTTTAGCAGCGAAAATTGGCGTCGTCCGGCGGAAGAAGTTTCGTTTTTAATGCAGTTGTTCCTGAAAATGCTGGAACGTGAAGTAGGTAAGCTGCACGAAAATAATATCCGCCTCAAAATTATTGGTGATCGCACTCCATTTGACATCAAGCTCACTCAGCTTATTTGTGAAGCAGAGCTACTGACCGCACATAACACTGGCTTAATCTTAACCGTAGCAGCTAATTATGGCGGTCGCTGGGACATCATGCAGGCCATGCAGACAATGTTGCGTGAACATCCTGAAGCTGTTCACGGCTTCAATGAGGCAGCACTGGAGCCTTATCTTGCCATGAGTTATGCGCCTGAGCCGGATTTATTTATCCGCACCGGCGGCGAGCAGCGCATCAGCAACTTTCTGTTGTGGCAGTTGGCCTACACCGAATTGTATTTCACCGACACCTTATGGCCAGCGTTTGATAGCGCAGCGCTTAAAGTCGCCATTTCATCCTTCCAGAAACGTGAGCGTCGTTTTGGCAGAACCAGTGAGCAGTTGCGAGATGAGCCAGCACAGGCATTACCGGTTCGGGCAACAAAGTAATGCTGGCAACGCGAATCACCACCGCGCTTATCCTGCTCATATTATTCTTGTGTGCGCTGTTTTATTTCTCCAGCTTGGGCTGGGCGGCCTTAGTGGTGGTGATGGTCATGCAGGGGGCATTGGAGTGGCTGCGCTTGGCCAAGCTGACAGACAGAGCTGCAAACGCTTATTGGTGGCTGACGTTAGTGCTGATGCTACTCCTTGTTTTTTTGGATTGGCAGCACCCCAGCTGGATTGCAATCCCACATTTATTTATTTACGCTGCTTCGGCGATGCTGTGGCTAATAGTGGTGCCGTTCTGGCTGGTTGGTGGCTGGCAAGTACGTCGGCCACTTTTGATGGCAGTAATCGGTTGGGTGCTGCTTATTCCAACTGGTTTGGCTATGATGGATTTGCGCGCGGCCAGCCCGTGGTGGCTGTTGGGGGTGATGGGCTTGGTATGGATGGCGGATATAGCCGCTTATTTTACCGGACGTAAATTTGGCAAACATAAACTGGCACCTACCATTAGCCCTGGAAAAACTTGGGAAGGCGTAATCGGCGCGCTGGTTGGCGTGACTATTTATATTTTTATGATCGTGTTTTTCAGTGGTGTGAATACGCTTCTTAGCAAGCTGCCTATAATGATTATGGCATCCTGGTTGTGGGTGGCACTGGCCGTTGTGGGTGATTTATTTGAGTCGGCCATCAAGCGTCAAGCGGGGGTAAAAGACAGCGGTTCTTTATTGCCCGGTCACGGTGGCCTATTAGATCGCATTGATGCGCTGACCGCGACCTTGCCGTTGGCGGCCATGTTGTTGTTGTTGCAAAACCTGATGTCGCAGAACTGGACATGAATAAAATCAGCTACCTTACCATTCTGGGATCTACCGGTAGCATCGGCCTCAGTACGCTGGATGTGGTGGCGCGTCACCCTGAACGCTACCGCATTGTGGCGTTGACCGCCAAGAGTCGGGATGATGTTCTGTTTGAACAATGTCTGCGTTTTAAACCGCGCTATGCAGTGTTGCTGGATGAAGCGGCTGCGGCGCGTTTGGCGCAACGCATTGCGGCGGTCGGGCTGGAGGTAGAGGTGCTATGCGGTGCTGAATCGCTACAGCGAGTGGCATCATTAGCGGAGGTGGACGCTGTGATGGCGGCTATCGTGGGTGCGGCTGGTTTGCAACCGGTCATGGCTGCGGTGCGGGCAGGTAAAAAAATCCTGTTGGCGAATAAAGAAACGCTGGTCATGGCGGGACGGATATTCATGGAGGCGATACGTCAATATGGCGCGACGCTACTGCCTATAGACAGCGAACACAATGCTATTTTTCAGGCCTTGCCGGGTGGGTATGCGGGCAATCCTGAAGCCAACGGCGTGAGCAAAATTTTGCTCACCGCTTCGGGCGGCCCGTTCCGCACAACACCCGCAGATCGTTTGCCGCACATCACACCGGAACAAGCTTGCGCGCATCCCAATTGGGTGATGGGGCGAAAAATTTCGGTTGATTCTGCCACCATGATGAATAAGGGGCTGGAAGTAATTGAAGCGCATTGGTTGTTCAATGTGCCTGCCGATGCGATTCAAGTGGTGGTGCATCCCCAGAGCGTGGTTCATTCCTTGGTGCAATATGTGGATGGTTCGGTGTTGGCGCAGTTAGGCAACCCGGATATGCGTACGCCGATTGCCTATGCGTTGGCTTACCCGGAACGTATTGATGCAGGTGTCGCTGCGCTTGATTTAGTTAAAATCGGTGCGCTTAATTTTGAAGCACCGGACTTTGTGCGCTTCCCCTGCTTGGCCTTGGCTTATCAAACTTTGCGCGCAGGCGGCACCGCGCCAGCCGTGTTGAATGCTGCGAATGAAGTGGCGGTGGCCGCTTTTCTAGATAAGCAGATTCCATTTTCCGCCATTCCTCAGGTGATTGAAGAGGTGCTGGCAAAATTGCCGGTGAGTGCGGTGAATACTTTAGAGGATGTGTTGGCAGCGGACGCTGCGGCGCGAGTGGCGGCACAGGAGATAATATTACGATGACTACATTATTGGCTTTCATTGTTGCCATTGCCGTGCTGGTGACCATACACGAGCTGGGGCATCTGTGGGTGGCGCGATTGTGCGGTGTCAAGGTGTTGCGGTTTTCTGTTGGCTTCGGCAAAACGCTTTACACCAAGCGCTTTGCAAATGGTGAAACTGATTGGGTGATTTCCGCGATTCCCTTGGGCGGTTACGTCAAAATGCTGGACGAGCGCGAGGGGGAAGTCTTGCCGCACGAGTTGGATAGAGCGTTTAACCGCAAACCCGTCTTGCCTCGCATCGCCATAGTCTTGGCCGGGCCAGCGGCTAATTTGTTGTTGGCCATCGTGTTGTATTGGGCACTTTTTTTGTATGGCGTACCCGGCCTGAAGCCGGTAATGGGAGAGGTCATTGCTCAGACTTCTGCCGCTGCCGCGCAGATGCAGGCGCAAGAGACTATAGTCAGTGTTGACGGGGAATCAGTATCCAGCTGGGAGGAGGTGCGCTGGATGTTGTTGGCGCGCGCCCTGCAAGGGGCAACTGTTGACATTGAAGCGCGCACAGAAGATGGAAGTATGCGCCATTACCCGCTTGATTTATCAGTGCTGACAGCAGCTGACCTGGACAGTGATTTCTTGCAGAAGCTGGGCTTGCAGCCCTATCAGCCAGAGATTAAACCTGTCATAGACAAGCTGACAGAAGGCGGGGTGGCGCAGCGCGCGGGTTTGTACGCGAACGATCACATCCTGCGAGTGGATGGGCAAGACATTAAACAGTGGGCAGATTTTGTGGAGAGGGTGCGTAGCCATCCGGGGCAGGAATTGCAATTGGAGATCAGTCGCAACGGCAGTTTGCTGACGCTGGCAATTACACCAGAGGCCGTCAGCGAGGCGGGTAATACGGTAGGCAAGATAGGTGCTGCGCCAAAAATAGACAAGGCTGCGTTCGATGCCATGTTGACTGAAGTGCGCTATGCACCGCTCCCAGCTTTACGCCAGGCCGTGCATAAGACCTGGGAAACTTCAGTAGTGAGTTTGAAAATGTTGGGCAAAATGGTGATGGGCGAAATGTCGCTGAAAAATTTGAGTGGCCCGCTCACTATTGCTGATTATGCAGGGCAGTCGGCACAGATAGGGGTAGCTGCCTATTTGGGCTTTTTGGCATTAGTCAGCATCAGCTTGGGCGTATTGAATTTGCTGCCCATCCCCTTATTAGACGGCGGGCATTTACTGTATTATGTGGTTGAAGTCATCAAGGGTAGCCCGGTGTCAGAAAAGGTAATGTTGGCGGGTCAGAATATAGGCATCGCGCTGCTGGCTACGCTTATGATAGTTGCCTTGTATAACGATTTTATCCGCCTGTTCCACAGCTAAAAAACAGGTCGAAAAAAACCATGAAATTTATAAAAATGGCGGGGCTGATCCCGCTGCTGTATGCCGTATCCGCCGCAGCCGTTGAGCCATTCGTAGTGCAGGATATTCGCGTCGAGGGAATACAGCGCACTGAGGCGGGCACGGTATTCAGCTATTTGCCGGTTAAGGTGGGCGACCTGTTAGATGATGATCGGGCTGCCGCCGCCATTCATGCATTATTTGCTACCGGTTTTTTCAAGGATGTGCGGCTTGAAAAAGAGCAAGCCGTGCTGATTGTGGCGGTGCGCGAACGCCCGACTATAGATAGCTTCGAAATTACAGGCATTAAGGATATTCCGCAGGAGGAAATTCGCAAAAGCCTGAAGTCTGTTGGGCTGGCAGAAAGCCGAATTTTAGATCAATCAACTTTGGACAAAGCTGAGCAGGAACTCAAACGGCAATACGTGGCGCGTGGTAAATATGCGGTGAAGGTTAAAACCACCGTTACCGATCTGGAGCGTAACCGTGTCGCAATCAACTTTAAGGTCGAGGAAGGCGAAGTCTCCACCATCAAGCAAATCAATATCATCGGCAACCTGGCCTATAGTGAAAAAGTGTTGCGCAATTTGATGGAATTGGGCACGAGCAAATGGTCAAGCTGGTTCACCAGCAACGATCAATATTCCAAGCCAAAACTATCGGCTGATTTGGAAACCATACGTTCGCACTATCTCGATGCAGGCTACCTGGAGTTTTCGATAGACTCTACCCAAGTTTCCATCACCCCTGATAAAGAAAATATTTACATTACAATCAACCTGACGGAAGGTGAGAAGTATAAGGTTTCCAGGATTGATCTGGCTGGCTCGGAAAATGTGATTCCGCATGAAGAGATGCGTAAATTGATTAGCCTGCACACGGGAGATGTTTTTTCGCGCAAGGAATTAACCGAATCTATCAAGAAAATTGGCGACCGGCTTGGCGATTTTGGCTACGCCTTCGCCAACGTCAATGCCATACCAGAGTTGGATAAAGATAAACATCTGGTGGCGTTTACTTTTACAGTTGATCCAGGACAGCGTGTATATGTGCGTCGGATTGATATTGTAGGCAACAGCAAAACGCGCGATGAAGTCATACGCCGTGAGTTTCGCCAAACAGAAGGCGAGTGGTTTGATGCCGCTAAAATAAAAAAATCCAAGCAAAGAATAGATCGTCTGGATTTTTTTAGTGAAGTGAATGTTGAGACTTTGCCAGTCACTGGCACAAACGACCAATTGGATATTAATCTGGCAATAAAAGAGAAAGCGACAGGTGATTTCTCGGTCTCGGCTGGCTTATCCAGCCTCAATGAAGGCGTGACGTTAACGGCCGCAGTGACCGAGCGCAACCTGTTTGGCTCCGGTAAAGAATTATCTACGCAGATCAATACCAGCAAAGTGAATCAGGTTTATTCCGTTTCTTATACCAATCCTTATTACACCGATGATGGCGTGAGCCGTGGCTTTGATCTATATAAGCGCGATATAAACGCGGATCGCATTGGCACGGTCAGTCCATACAAATCGGCCACCCTGGGTGCGGGCTTGCGATTTGGTATACCGATTGACGATGACGAAAACATTCACTACGGCTTGTCGGCAGAGCAGACAGACCTGACGTTGACTGACAACAGCTCCGCGCAAATGAAAGATTATGATCAGGTGTTCGGTAATCCCACGGCTAATTTGTTGGGCACCATAGGCTGGACGCACGATAGCCGTGACAGCGCGATTTATACCACGCAAGGTACGGTGCAGCGCGCTTTTGCAGAAGTTGCCCTGCCCGTATCGGATCAGCGTTTTGTTAAGTTGACCTATCAGCACCAGTGGTACTATCCGGTGAGCAAAAATGTCACATTTATGCTGAATGGAGAAGCAGGTGCAGGAGATGGTTACAACGGATTGCCATTCCCATTCTTTAAAAACTTTTATGCGGGTGGTACTGGCTCGGTGCGCGGTTACGAATCAAGTTCCTTGGGGCCGCGAGATCAATTTAATAACTCCTTGGGCGGTAATTTGCGCGGGGTAGGCAATGCGGAGTTGTTGTTTCCTTTCTTTGGTCTGACCGAGGAGAAATCGGTACGCATGAGCGCCTTTATTGACGGGGGGGCGGTATATGGCAAAGAAGACCTGACAGGAAGCGCTGGCTTGCGTTATTCTACTGGCTTGGCTATTGCCTGGATCTCACCGATAGGCCCGCTTAAAGTCAGTTATGGCATACCGATCATTGCGAATCCAGGTGACAAATTGCAAAAACTCCAGCTGACCTTGGGTACAATATTTTGAATTTTGCAATATTCTTAAATTTTGTCAGGAGCGAAAATTGAAAATCAAAAAATGTGTGGGGCTATTATTTGCAATTAAAAAAAATGCGATTCTGGCTGTTAAATCCCTGCCACTGATGTTGGCCATAGCCAGCGTTCCTGCACTGGCCGAGGATTTTCGAGTTGGGGTGGTGAACCTAGAACTCATCATGCGTGAGTCCGTGCAAGCGGTGAAAGCCGGGGACAAGCTCAAGAAAGAATTTTCTGCTCGTGATCAGGAAATAAAAAAACTTACAAAAAATATGAAAGACCTTGAGGCTTTATTGGAGAAAGAGGGCGTAACGCTGCCCGATACAGAGCGGCGTAACAAGGAACGAGAGCTGTCCAATTTGAATGTCAGTCTGCAGCGCTTGCAGCGTGAGTTCAGTGAAGATTTAAACCTGCGGCAAAATGAAGAGCTGACGGTCGTGTTGGAACATGCCAATAAGGCGATTCAAGCGATTGCGGAGAATGAAAAATATGACCTGGTGTTGCAAGAAGCAGTATTTCGCAACCCCAATATAGACATCACAGAAAAAGTTTTAAAGTATATGGCTGACGAGAAGTAAGCCTCGCATAAAGCGCTGACCTGCATGGAGAAAAAGACTCATCGTTTAGCCGATATCGCAGCACGTTTGGGTGGCCGTGTGCTGGGTGATGGCGATACTGCGATTTATCAAGTAGCCACGCTGCAAAGCGCAAAAGCTGGGCAACTTGCTTTTTTGGCGAGCAGTAAATATCGCGCGCAGTTAGCAACTACCAATGCTAGCGCAGTCATAGTGGGCGAGGCGGATGCCGAGGCAAGCAGCATTCCGCGCATTGTGTGTGATAACCCGTACGCCTATTTTGCCCAAGTGTCTGCATGGATGAATCCGCCTCGCCAATATGCTCCCGGTGTACACCCCACGGCTGTTATTGGAGAAGGCGCGCAGATAGCACTTGGCGTCCATATCGGCGCGCATGTGTTAATTGGTGCTGCTGCCAGAATAGGCGCGAACAGCGTCATTATGGCCGGATGCTATGTTGGTGACAGAACCTCCGTAGGCGACAATGTTCTTCTCTATCCTAGAGTCACGGTGTATCACGATTGTGTGTTGGGTAACAATTTGATCGCGCATTCTGGCGTGGTAATCGGTGCGGACGGTTTTGGTATTGCATGGGATGAAGGGCGCTGGCTAAAAATTCCGCAGATAGGCCGGGTAGTCATCGGCGATCATGTCGAGATAGGCGCGAACACCACGATAGATCGGGGTGCGTTGGATGATACGGTGATTGAGGATGGCGTTAAATTGGACAACCAGATTCAAGTTGGGCATAACGTGCATATTGGTGCTCATACCGCAATTGCGGCTTGCGTAGCCATTGCCGGCAGTGCCACGATAGGCCGTTATTGCCGCATTGGTGGTTGTACCGGAATTTTGGGGCATATCCAAATAGCAGATCATGTGGAAGTCTCATCTTTTACCATGATAGGAAAATCCATTCGTGTAGCGGGAACTTATACCGGTATTTTTCCATTCAGCAGTAATCAGGAATGGCGTAAGAATGCTGCACAAATTCGTCATCTGGATGAGCTTGCAGAAAAAATTAAAGTGCTACAACAAGAAATCGAAGTTCTTAAGAGGGAAGACAAATGAGCACGCAAATGGATATCCATGAGGTTCTAAATTATTTGCCGCATCGCTACCCATTTCTGTTGATAGATCGGGTATTGTCCTGCGAGCCCGGCAAGGAAATTGTGGCGCTGAAAAATGTCAGCATCAACGAACCTTTTTTTGGTGGTCATTTCCCCCACCATCCAGTCATGCCCGGAGTACTGGTGGTGGAAGCCTTGGCTCAAGCTTCCGCTATTTTGGCATTCAAAACCACAGGCACAAAATCAACTGATGATTCGATTTATTACTTTGTGGGCATTGATAATGCGCGCTTCAAAAAACCCGTTGGGGCAGGGGATCAGCTTCTTTTGAAGGTTAGCATTTTGCGTACTATGCGCGGTCTGTGGAAATTTGCCTGCATCGCAGAAGTGGATGGGCAAGTAGTAGCCGAGGCTGAAGTATTGTGTACCATGCGGAATTTATAATGCGGCATCCCACCGCGCTCATACATCCGAATGCCAAATTAGCCGACAGCGTTGAAGTCGGCGCATATACCATCATCGGCGAACACGTCGAGATTGGTGATGGGACGACGATAGGTTCGCATGTGGTGATTGCGGGTCACACTCGTATCGGCCAACAAAACCGCATTTTTCAATTTAATTCGTTAGGTGAAATTCCGCAGGATAAAAAATATGCGGGAGAACCAACACGGCTGGAAATAGGGGATCACAACACCATACGTGAATTTTGTACGCTGAATTTGGGCACGGTGCAGGATGGTGGCGTAACGCGCGTAGGTGATCACAATTGGATCATGGCTTATGTGCACCTGGCGCATGATTGCCAAGTTGGCAATCACACGATTTTTGCCAACAACTCGCAACTAGCCGGGCATGTGGAAGTGGGTGACTACGCCATACTGGGCGGCTTTACCGGGGTACATCAATTTTGCAAAATTGGCGCACATGTGATGACCGGCGTGGGCACGGTAGTGAAGCTGGATATTCCGCCATATCTCACCGTGGCTGGCAATCCCTCAGCCCCCTTTGGCACCAATTCTGAGGGTTTGAAACGGCGCGGCTTTAGCAGCGCAGCGGTATTGGCAATCAAACGCGCTTACAAAACACTGTATAAATCCGGTTTGACTCTGGAGCAGGCGATAGACTCTTTGCGCGAACAAGCAAAAGAACATCCTGAATTGGCTATCCTGATTGATTTTATTGGCCGCTCTCAGCGCGGCATTATTCGTTAAATTTCCGTCATGACACAAACAGCAAAGACCATAGGCATAGTGGCCGGAGAAGCATCGGGCGATCTACTCGGCAGCCAGTTGATGGAAGCGTTAAAACGCGAATTACCCGGCGTTCGTTTTGTTGGCATAGGTGGGCCGAAAATGAAGCAAGCCGGGATGCAGATTTTGTTTCCCATGGAAAAGTTGGCGGTGCGTGGTTATGTCGAAGTGCTGCGCCACTTGCTGGAAATTATCGGCATACGCCGCAAGCTGCGCGCTTATTTCCTCGCCAGCCCCCCGGATTTATTCATCGGCGTGGATGCGCCCGATTTTAATCTGGGTCTGGAACTCACTCTTAAGTCACTCGGCATTCCAACTATCCATTACGCCAGCCCGTCAATCTGGGCGTGGCGCGGTGAACGCATCCACAAGATCAAACGTGCTGTGTCGCATATGTTGACGCTGTTTCCGTTTGAGGCAGTGATATATGAAAAGGCCGGCATTCCGGTCACCTACGTCGGTCATCCCTTGGCCGATATGCTGCCGCAAATTCCCAATCGCACGGCGATGCGCGAGCAAATGAGATTGCCGCAACAGCACCCCATATTTGCTTTTCTGCCGGGCAGTCGTCAAAGCGAAGTACGCAGTCTAGCGGTGGTTTTCATCGAAACAGCAAAATTAATTTTGCAAAAGCTGCCGAATGCACTCTTTTTGGTGCCGTTGGCCAGCCGTGAAACGCGCACTATTTTTGAAGAAGCGTTATATAAGTGTGAGGCGCATGATGTGCCTATCACCCTGTTGTTCGGCCACGCACACGAGGCCATGATTGCTGCCGATGGGGTGTTGGTTGCGTCGGGTACTGCCACGCTGGAAGCCGCGCTGATTAAGCGTCCCATGGTCATCACCTACAAAATGCCAGCATTGTCGTGGTGGTTGATGAAGCGCAAACAATATCAGCCCTATGTCGGCTTGCCCAATATACTGGCCGGAAAATTTGTGGTGCCGGAGCTGCTGCAAGATGAGGCCACGCCGCAAAATTTGGCGCAGGCATTGCTCAATTTAGTATCCGACAAACAAGCCGTAGCAGAGCTGGAATCGTTATTTGGCAAGATACATGTCTCACTTAAACAGAACGCCGCACACACTGCTGCACGGGCAATTTTGCCTTATCTGGGCAAGGGCAAGGCTGCCGAAAAGTGAAGTCATTCATCATCTGTGGCGTAGATGAAGCCGGGCGCGGTCCGTTGGCCGGGCCGGTGTATGCCGCTGCCGTGATACTGGATGATAACCATCCGATCGCGGGTCTGGCCGATTCCAAAAAACTCAGTGCGAAACGGCGCGATTTTCTGGCATTGGAAGTCAAACAGCACGCACTATCTTGGGCTATCGCCACGGCCTCGGTCGAGGAAATAGATAGCTTGAATATTCTGCGCGCCAGTTTGCTGGCAATGCGCCGCGCGGTGGAAGCCCTGCAAGTGCGCCCACAAGAGGTGTGGGTGGATGGCCTGTATTGTCCGGATACGGGTCTTCCCAGCCGCGCTATCGTGCAAGGAGATAGCAAGGTGGAGTCTATTTCAGCAGCATCTATTCTGGCAAAAACGGAACGCGACGCGGCCATGCTGCAAATGCACGAGCAGTATCCGCAGTATGGATTTGCCACACACAAAGGTTATCCAACTGCGGCTCACCTCGCAGCATTGAGGCTGCATGGGGTATCGCTTGAACACAGGAAAAGTTTCAGACCTGTACGGGAATTGTTGCCTGTGCCTGAATTGTTGCCTGTACGAGAATTGTTGGTAGCGAGCTAAAGTGGCATTGTTCAAACTCATACACCTGCTAGCCGTCCTGATCTGGGTGGGCGGCATGTTTTTCGCCTACATGGTTTTACGTCCATCCGCAGTGGAAGTGCTCGAGTCACCGCAACGCCTACGCCTGTGGGATGCGGTGTTTGGGCGATTTTTCAACTGGGTGTGGGGCGCAATCGCGGCGCTCCTCGTTAGCGGTTTTTATATGATTTATTTGTATGGTGGCATGTCACATGTGCCCCATCATGTTCATATCATGCTGGGGCTGGGGCTGCTCATGTTGGCTGTTTACAGCTATGTTTATTTTGCTTGTTATGTACCGCTCAGCCTGCATGTCGCCAATCAGCGCTGGCCAGAAGCCGGGCAGATTCTGAGCAAAATTCGTATTCTGGTCGCGGTCAATTTGGTGCTGGGCGTATTGACTATGTGCGTGGTGGTTTTAGGTTGGGGTTGGGGATAGCTGGCTTTAAGCGGATGGCTGAAAATCACTCATCTTGATCTTCGCCCAATGTGAACTGCCTGAGGTAGTGGGTGTCCATGTATGGAATAACCATAGACTCACCAATAAGCATATACATAAGTTACGCCGAGAATCACATTCAGGTCGGATTTTTTCTTGCCCGTTTCGGGATCGCTGTTGAAGCGATAATCCACCTCGAAATTGGCGGAGATGTTGTCAACGAGCGGGATGCGCAGGCCTTGTTCGGTTCGCAGAACGATGGAGTTGTCGGCAAAGCTGTAATACCCTTCCTGGCGGTGGAACAGCTTGAGCCGCTTCGGCACAGCTTCCCAATCGAGCCCTGCCGCCCAACGTCCCGCCGCAGTACGCTTGTCCTCACCGACTATTACGTCCTCGTTGAAATAGGAGATGCCTATCTCGGCGAAAAGGCTGCGTCGCCGCGTGTCGTAAAACTGGTATCCCATGCCAAGACCCTCGGTGCTACGTAAATTAAGATTGGCGAAGGTATCCTGTTCGTTGAGTGACTGGGCGTAGGAATAAATTTTATCTCGAGCAAAGAAGTCGTACTTCAGGCTTCCAGAAGAATTGCGGGCAGTCACCCCGCCGTTGGCTTGGCCGTAATTGTATTTTCCCTCGACAGTAAAACGATGTTTGTGTGCTCTTATCTGAAACCGGGTCGCAACATTCAGCGCCTTGGTGTTGGTGTTGCCACTGTTAAAGATACCACCAAGATTGAAGACCCCCGAGTAAGTTGACGGATTGACTGCCCGCAATTGATCCATGGGCATCGGGGATGATTTGCCGAGCAGCATATTCTCGATCTGCACCTTCCCGTTCTCCGGACAACTGATCCTGCCGATGAGAAATTCGCTGTCGTTGAATTCCATTGGCAGATAGCCGTCGGTGGCGATGCATTCAACATCTTCCCAGGAGATATCGAGTTTCTCCACCGCATAGTCCACCCTAAAAATCAGAATCTCTTTTTCCATTCTGATAATTTCGCCAGTAAGTCGATCACCGTTTTTCATCTGCACTTCGTCGGCCACTGCATAGCGTGACTGAAGTACAAGCAGCACCACCATGCAATAGAATGGCAAGCAATCCTTGATAATCATGTGTTCCCCATTAAGTGCGGCCAGCGTGTGTTGATGGGAATTGAGTTCCTTGGTGTCATTCCGATTAAATAGTGATACACCGCACGGGGGCAACGCCCCCGCGCTATGTCACTTAGTGCTTTAAAATGTCTTTCTGACGCTCTTGCCATGCAGCAAGCTGTGTTTCTGCCTCATCCTTGGTGATTCCGTACGATTCTTGAATTTTGCCAGCCAGGTGCTCGCGCTTGCCCGCAATTACGTCGATCTGATCATCAGTCAGTTTGCCCCACTGTTGCTTGACGTTACCCTTGAATTGTTTCCAGTTTCCTTCAATACGATCCCAGTTCATGTTGGACTCCTTTATGGTTGATTAAAAATTGCGATCAATGACCGCAAGGCAGATCATCCAACTTCCTCAAGGCTTTTTCTGTGCGCTATTACACAGAGAATGTATTTTTATTCTGTAGTGGTCTAATAAAAAAAGACACCTCGATAGGGTTATTATCCACCTATAGAGGAGCAACAATGAGCAAGCAACGTACGCATTACTAACCCGCATTTAAACTAGAAATAGCCCGCATGGTAGTGGATCAAGGCATGAGCGTGACACAAGCTGTCAAAGACATGAACATAGGCCGCACCGCAGTAACCCGCTGGGTCGAGCAATTCCGCGCTGAACAACAAGGCAAGCCGGGCATCGGCAAACCGCTCAC
>JAYUTK010000008.1:0-28423 GCA_043755195.1 Gallionellaceae bacterium | reverse complement strand
CCACAGTCATGTAGCCCAACTGCGAGAGAGTCGAATACGCTACCACACGCTTGATGTCATTCTGGATGATGCCCAGAAAGCCCATGAACAGCGCGGTTATAGCACCGATAATCATCACAAATGACAAGGCGGTCTCGGATAATTCAAACAGCGGCGACATGCGCGCCACCATATAAATACCGGCTGTCACCATGGTGGCCGCGTGAATCAATGCGGAGATCGGGGTCGGGCCTTCCATCGAATCCGGCAACCACACATGCAACGGGAACTGTGCCGATTTACCCATCGCACCAATGAACAGCAGGATGCAGATCGCGCTCATCAAATTCCACGACACACCCGGAATCGGCGCGATGTCGTTAGCGTGGCTAGCGGCATTGGCGAAGACCGAGGCGTAATCCAGCGTCCCAAACACCATCAACACCAAGCCTATACCCAGCAAAAATCCAAAGTCGCCCACGCGGTTAACCAGAAACGCTTTCAAATTGGCGTAAATCGCGGTCGGCCGCGTGTACCAGAAACCGATCAGCAAATACGACACCAGCCCGACAGCTTCCCAGCCAAAAAACAATTGCATGAAATTATTAGCCATCACCAGCATCAGCATGGAAAAGGTAAACAGCGAGATGTAGCTGAAGAAACGCTGATAACCGGCATCCTCACTCATATAACCTATGGTGTAGATGTGTACCATCAGCGACACAAAGGTCACTACCAACATCATCACAACGGTCAACCGGTCAATCAGAAATCCCACCTCGAAGCTGATGCCGCCTGAGGTCATCCATTGATATACCGTGCCATTGAATGTATGGCCAGCCAGCACATCCTGAAATATCAGCAGCGATGCAACAAACGACACTGCCACCAGAAGGATGGTGATGCGATGCGACCATGTTCTGCCCAGTGCCTTGCCGAACAGTCCAGCAGCAATCGCGCCAACTAGGGGCGCAAGGGGAACCAGCAAATATAAATTCTGCATGTTACTCATGCTCAACCTTTCAAACTGTTTAGATCATCCACGTTGATAGTATTTAGATTGCGGAACAGCACAATCAAAATGGCCAAGCCAATAGCCGCTTCAACGGCGGCCACGGTGAGAATGAAGAACACGAAAATTTGCCCGGATATGTCATTCATATAATGCGAGAAGGCGATGAAATTGGTATTCACTGCCAGCAACATCAACTCTATAGACATCAACAATACAATCACGTTTTTTCGGTTCAGAAAGATGCCGACCACGCTTATGGCAAACAGCACCGCGCCCAGTATCAGATAGTGTGACAATCCTAAATTCAGCATGCTTTCCCTTTAAATTCTTGGCATCATGGAATCCACTGGATGTAGGTCGGGTTAAAACCCGACCTACATCCAGTGGATTATCTTGGTCTAATCTAAATTCTTTCCGGTGACCCTATTTCTTCTCCGATGGCACAGACATAACGCGCACACGATCTTCGCGCTTGACTGCCACCTGCTGCGCCACATTCTGCGATTTGACATCGCGACGGCGGCGCAAAGTAAGTGCGATGGCAGCCACAATGGCAACCAGCAGCAGCACCGCAGCCAGTTCAAACGCATAAACATAATCGGTGTAGATCAAACGACCCAACTCTTTGGTATTGCTGTAACCGGCAGCATGTTTAGCTAGGGTTGCGCCAGTTTCTGCGGTTTGCCGCGTACCCAATACCAGATACATCTGGAACACCATGATAACGGCCAGCGCCGCACCAAAGGGAAACCAGCGCCAGAAACCTTCGCGTAACTGCACCAAGTTTATATCCAGCATCATCACCACAAACAGGAACAACACCATCACCGCGCCGACATACACCAGCACCAAGGTGATAGCGAGAAATTCCGCTTCCAGCAACATCCAGATGCCGGACATGCTGCAAAAAGTCAGCACTAAATACAGTGCCGCATGCACCGGGTTGCGCGCTGTAATTACGCGCAGGGCGGCAAACACGGTCATGGCCGCGAACAGATAAAAAACCAAGGTATTAAAATTCAAGCTGTCAAAATTCATTTTATCTCTAACCCTTAACGGTATTGGGCATCCGCCGCGCGGTCTTTGGCAATCTGCGCTTCATATTTATCGCCCATGGCCAGCAACATCGGCTTGGTGTAATACAAGTCACCGCGTTTTTCACCGTGGTATTCCAGAATGCGCGTCTCCACGATGGAATCAACCGGGCAAGATTCTTCGCAGAAGCCGCAGAATATGCACTTCACCAGGTCAATGTCATAGCGCGTGGTGCGGCGTGTGCCGTCGGCGCGTTCTTCGGTTTCGATGTGAATCGCAAGCGCGGGGCAGACGGCTTCGCACAGCTTGCAGCCGATGCAACGTTCTTCGCCATTTTCATAACGACGCAGAGCATGCAGTCCGCGAAAGCGAAAACCTTGTGGGGTTTTTTCTTCCGGGAACTGTACGGTGATCTTGCGTGCGAACAGATTTTTTCCGGTTAGTTGCATGCCCTTGAGCAGCTCAAACAACAGAAACGATTTAAAGAAATGTGTGATTTTTTCCATCATTCGGTCACCACAGCCAATACGGCGTTTGCATCCACGCCCCAACTACAACCACCCAGATAAGTGTCAGCGGGATGAAGACCTTCCAGCCCAAACGCATCAATTGATCGTAGCGGTAACGCGGGAAGGTGGCGCGGAACCACAGAAACAGGAACAGCACAAAAGACATCTTGGCCAACAACCAGAATATGCCGGGCAACCAAGTGAACGGGGCGATGTTGAACGGGGGCAACCAACCGCCGAGGAACATGATCGCGCACAGCACGGCAATCAAAATCATGTTGGCGTATTCGGCCAGGAAGAACAGCGCGAAAGCCATGCCGGAATATTCGACGTGAAATCCGGCGACGATTTCCGATTCGCCTTCGGCCATATCAAACGGCGCACGATTGGTCTCGGCCACACCGGCAATTAGATACACGACAAACATCGGAAACAGCGGAATGAAATACCAGCCGAACAATCCGCTGCTGCTTTGCTGACCACGTACAATTTCGCTCAGGTTCAGACTTTGCGCCGCCATCAGCACACACACCAGGGCAAAGCCCATGGCGATTTCATAAGATACGATTTGCGCCGCCGAGCGCAGCGAACCGAGAAAAGCGTATTTGGAATTGGATGCCCAACCGGCGATGATGACGCCATAAACGCCGAGCGAAGTCATGGCCAGTATATACAACAACCCAGCATTAACATCGGCCAACACCAGTCCATCGGCAAACGGTACCACCGCCCACGCCGCCAGCGCGGGCATCAGCGCGAGTATAGGTGCAACCACAAACAGGAAATGATTCGAGCCGGTGGGGACGATGATTTCCTTGAACATCAGCTTCAAGCCATCGGCGATGGGCTGCAACAAACCATAATATCCAACACGGTTCGGTCCGATACGCACCTGCATGTAACCGATAACCTTGCGCTCAGCCAGTGTCAAATAGGCTACGCCTATCATCAGCGGAGCGACGATGGCGACAATTTTGGCCAGCGTCCACAGCGGCATCCAAGCCGCACCTAGCAGATTTTGCCCGGCTAATTCCAGCGCTTGTAGTAATTCCATCATGCTCGCTCCACCGTCACCGTTCCAAACATCGCACCCAAGCCCGCCGTGGCAGCATGACCGGCAGCCACACGCACCACCCCTTGCGGCAACTTATCATCGGCCAGCAGATTGAGGCGCGCGCTGCCCTGCCCCTGGCTGACTCGGATCACTTCGCCCGCTTTGACTCCCAGCTTGCTCAGCGCAGCGCTATGCATAAAGGCACTGGGCAATGCCGCATCGCGCGTCGCTTGCAGTGGCGCGGAACGGCGCACGATGGCGTCGCTGGAATAAATAGGCACATCGGCCACGCGCTGCAAGCCATCGGCTGGATTCGTTGCAACTTGCACCGTCACGCCCTGCACTGTGTTATTCAACTTGCTCGCCACATCCACACCTTGCAGCGCTTCGTCGCGTACCGCTTCGCTGCTGTCATAATCAAAACCAGTGACGTTCAATAGATTGCCCAGCACACGCAATACCTTCCATGCTGGACGCGCTTCGACCAACGGCTTGACCGCGCCTTTAAAGCTTTGTACGCGGCCTTCGGCGCTGACGAAAGTGCCGGATGTTTCGGTGAAGGGCGCAATTGGCAACAACACATCGGCATAATCTGTGGCATGGTGCTTGTAAGCACTCAGTGCCACCACCATATCGGCCGCATGCATGGCCTTCAACGCTTGATGTCCATCCGCTGCGTCCAACTCAGCCTCAACATTGAGCAGCAGATAAGCCTTGCGCGGCGAAGCCAACATAGCGGCGGCGTTCATGCCTTTTGTGCCGGGTATGGCTTGCGCCAGATAACCGCCCACGCTGTTAGCAGCCTCGCCGATAAAACCAAACTTGCCACCACACAGCCCGGCAATATGTTGCACCAGCAGTTGTATTTGCGCCGCTTGCGGATGCTGCTGAGCAAAATTGCCGAGCAATATCGCCACCCGCTCGCCACTGGCTAAACTGTTAGCCATGGCTTGCGCAGTGGCAGTAGGCGTGACTGACTGCACTGCATTACTTACGCTGGCATCCAGAGTTGTTTGCTTAATAGTGGCCAGGGCTTTTAAAATTTGCGCCAGTTGCGCCGTCATTTCAGAAGGCGCAACGATTGCTTTGTTAACAACCGGCATCAGCAAATCATCATCGGCCGCATGCAGTACATTCGCTTGCGCGCCCTTCTTCACCGCCTGCCGCACACGCGAGGCCAGCAAGGGATGGTCTTTACGCAAGAAGCTGCCGACTATCAAAAAGCGATCGCGGGTGTTGATTTCGGCGACTGGCATGCCCAACCAGGGTGCGCCAGGTTGCGTACCATCGGCGCTAAAGTCCGATTGGCGCAAACGGAAATCCACGTTATGGCTGCCCACACCGCGCACCAGTTTTTGCAACAAATAAAGCTCTTCCAGCGTGGAGCTAGGCGTGGCCAGCGCGCCTATCTGTTCTGCCCCGGAATTTTTGGCAATCTGGCGCAGGCCATTGGCCACGTACTCCAGCGCCACTTGCCATTCAACCTCTTGCCACTTGCCGCCCTGCTTCAACATGGGCTTGGTCAGACGCTCGCCGGAATTCAAACCTTCGTAACTGAAACGATCTTTATCCGACAGCCAGCATTCGTTGATGTCTTCATTCTCTATCGGCAACACGCGCATGACGCGATTGTTTTTAACTTGCACCGCCAGATTGGAACCCAGACTATCATGCGGGCTAATGGATTTTCGACGTGACAATTCCCAGGTACGTGCGGAATAGCGGAACGGCTTGCTGGTCAGCGCGCCGACCGGGCACAGGTCTATCATGTTGCCTGACAATTCAGAATCCACCGTGTCGGAAACAAATGACATGATCTCCGCGTGCTCGCCACGGAAAGCCTGCCCCAACTCCATCACGCCGCCAATTTCAACGCCGAAGCGTACGCAACGAGTACAGTTGATGCAGCGGCTCATTTCTTCGGCAGATACTAACGGCCCGATGTCCTTGTGCAGCACGATGCGCTTTTCTTCCTGATAACGCGAAGAACTGCCGCCATAGCCCACGGCCAAGTCCTGCAACTGGCATTCACCACCCTGATCGCAGATTGGGCAATCAAGCGGGTGATTGATGAGCAGAAATTCCATCACGCCTTTTTGCGCCTTGATCGCCTGCTCTGAGGTAGTAAAGACTTTCATGCCTTCGGCCACTGGCGTGGCGCAAGCGGGCAGGGGCTTGGGCGCTTTTTCAACTTGCACCAAACACATGCGGCAGTTGGCCGCGATGGATAATTTTTTGTGATAGCAGAAATGCGGGACATAAATACCGAGCTTGTCCGCTGCCTGAATAACGGTTGTACCGCTTTCGACCTCTACACGCTTACCATCAATTTCAATGTTAACCATTGCTCACCTATTCTTCAGACCCAGGCCAAACATTCAGACCCTAGCCAAACATTCAGACCTAGACCAAACATTTTTTATGTTCAATGTGGTATTCAAATTCTTTACGGAAGTGCTTGAGGAAGCCCTGCACCGGCCACGCGGCGGCATCACCCAAGGCACAGATGGTGCGCCCGGCGATGTTCTCGCACAGGTCAAGCAGCAAATCCAAATCTTCTGGACGCCCCTCGCCGGTCTCAATGCGATGTACGATGCGATACAGCCAGCCAGTGCCCTCGCGACACGGTGTGCACTGGCCGCATGACTCCTCGAAATAAAAGTACGACAGCCGCTCCAGCGCACGCACCATGCAGGTGGTGTCGTCCATGATGATGATGGCGCCCGTACCGAGCATGGAACCGGCCTTAACCACGGAATCATAATCCATGTCCAGATCCATCATGATTTCGCCCGGCAGCACCGGCATCGACGAACCACCAGGTATACAGGCTTTCAGCTTGCGCCCGCCGCGCATACCGCCAGCCATTTCCAGCAGTGTTTTGAATGGCGTACCCAGCGGCACTTCATAGTTGCCCGGTTTGTTCACGTGACCAGAAATAGAGAACAACTTGATGCCGCCGTTGTTCGGCTTGCCCAGCTCCAAAAATTTTTGCCCGCCGTTGTTGATGATCCACGGCACGCTGGCGAAAGTTTCGGTGTTGTTGATGGTGGTCGGCTTGCCGTACAAGCCGAAGCTGGCCGGGAATGGCGGCTTGAAGCGCGGCTGCCCTTTTTTTCCTTCCAGCGATTCCAGCAGCGCGGTTTCTTCGCCGCAGATATACGCGCCGTAACCGAGATGGTTGTGCAGCTCAAAACAGAAGTCGCTGCCGAGTATATTGTTGCCCATATATCCCGCCGCGCGCGCTTCGTCACCGGCCGCTTCCATGCGGTCATAGGCTTCCAGAATTTCGCCATGCACGTAGTTGTACGCAACCTTGACACCCATGGTGTAGGCGGCGATAGCCATGCCTTCGATCAGCAAATGCGGGTTGTAACGCATGATGTCGCGGTCTTTGAAAGTGCCCGGCTCCCCCTCATCGGAATTGCATACCAGATATTTATCGCCCTGATAATTGCGTGGCATGAAGCTCCACTTCAAGCCGGTCGGAAAACCCGCACCACCGCGACCGCGCAGGCCAGAGGCTTTAACCTCGGCGATGATGGCATCGGGTGTCATTTTCTCGGCCAGTATCTTGCGCAAAGCTTGATAGCCGCCGACTTTAAGATAATTTTCCAGCGTCCACGGCTGGTCAAATTGCAGGGTATTAAGAAGTATCGGAGCGCCCATTTTTTCAGTCCAGTTCGGCCAGCAGCTGATCTATTTTTTCCTTGGACAGGAAGCTGCACATGCGTTTGTTGTTCACGGTCAGCAACGGCGCATCACCACACGCACCCATGCACTCGCCATGACGCAGACCAAATTTACCGTCCGCTGTCACCTCGCCTACGCCGATGCCGAGCTTGCTCTCTATGTAGCTCATGGTTTCGTTAGCCCCCACCAATTGACAAGACAGATTGGTACACACGGTCAAAGTGTGCCGCCCCATCGGCTTGAGGTTATACATGTGGTAAAAAGTCGCTACCTCATATACCTGCATTTGCGGCATGCCCAGATAGACGGCAATATCCGCCATATCCTCGGTCGCTATCCAGCCTTTTTCATCCTGCACAAAACGCAAGGCCGACATCACGGCGGACTGCTTTTGATCTGCCGGATATTTTTTCAACTCTTTGTTGATGAGTGTTTGAACTTGATCGGATAACATTTATGGATGCCTCTAAAAATTCAAAGTTCGCCCAAATGCAAGGCGCGAATAAATTTTCGCAGCGCCGCATATTAGACATATGTAAGCAAGAAAATTTATGAGCAACGTCGCAGTTGGGATGAAGTTTGGGTTTTGAGAGGTATCCATTAGCGGTCTATCTCTCCAAATACGATGTCTTGAGTGCCGATAATGGCGACCACGTCGGCAATCATATGGCCACGCACCATTTCATCCAACGCGGCCAGATGCGGATAGCCGGGCGCGCGTATCTTCAAGCGGTAAGGTTTATTCGCCCCGTCAGAAATCAGGTATATGCCGAACTCGCCCTTGGGATGCTCCACCGCCGCATACGCCTCGCCCTCCGGCACATGCATGCCTTCGGTAAACAGCTTGAAATGGTGGATCAATTCTTCCATGTTCTGCTTCATGGATTCACGCTTGGGCGGCGCAACCTTGAAATTCTCGACCATGACCGGTCCGGGATTGTTGCGTAGCCAGGTGATGCACTGCTGGACAATATGGTTAGACTGGCGCATTTCTTCCATACGCACCAGATAGCGGTCATAGCAATCGCCCTCTACGCCGACCGGAATATCAAACTCCATACGGTCATATACTTCATAAGGTTGCTTCTTGCGCAAGTCCCAGACGATGCCCGAACCACGCAGCATGGGGCCGCTGAAACCAAGCGCCAATGCGCGTTCTGGCGAGACCACGCCGATGCCGACGGTGCGCTGTTTCCAGATGCGATTGTCGGTCAGCAGCGTTTCATATTCATCTACACATTTAGGAAAGCGCTGGCAGAAATCTTCCAGAAAATCGAGCAAGGAACCTTGCCGGTTCTCGTTCATGGACTTGATCGCTGCTGCGTTGTGAATTTTGGAAGCCTCGTACTGCGGCATCGTGTCCGGCAGATCGCGATACACACCGCCCGGACGATAGTAGGCCGCATGCAGACGTGCGCCGGAAACGGCTTCGTACGCATCCATCAAATCTTCACGCTCGCGGAAGGTATATAGAAAAACCGTCATCGCGCCGATGTCCAGCGCATGCGCGCCCAGCCACAGCAAGTGATTGAGGATGCGAGTCACCTCGTCGAACATGACGCGAATATATTGCGCGCGCAGTGGCGGCTCAACACCCAGCAGCTTCTCAATCGCCATGACGTAAGCATGTTCGTTGCACATCATGGACACGTAATCGAGTCTATCCATGTACGGCACTGATTGGAGATAAGTCTTGTGTTCGGCCAGTTTTTCCGTGGCGCGGTGCAGCAAGCCGATGTGCGGATCAGCGCGCTCTATAACCTCGCCGTCCAGTTCCAGCACCAAACGCAAAACGCCATGCGCCGCAGGGTGCTGCGGGCCAAAGTTCATGGTGTAATTTTTAATCTCAGCCATAGTCCTGCTTACCTTTTATAAGCGTAATGTTCTTCACGCACAATGCGCGGCGTTACTTCACGCGGCTCGATGGACACCGGCTGATAGATCACGCGCTGCTGCTCTGCGTCATAGCGCATTTCAACATGGCCGGAAAGCGGGAAATCCTTGCGGAATGGATTGCCAACAAAACCGTAATCGGTAAGCAAGCGGCGCAAATCGGGATGACCGGAAAATATAATGCCGTATAAATCGAACGCCTCGCGCTCATACCAGTTAGCGCACGGCCAAATTTCCGCCACCGAATCCAGTACCGGCAACTCGTCATCGGCGGCAAATACGCGCACACGCAAGCGCACGTTGTGAGTAATCGAAAGAAAATGGTAAGCAACCGCGAAGCGGTTATTGCCGGGCTGGACGAAAGTTGGAGTGTCAGACTTTAGATACGCGCCGCCCTCGGAAACATCACTGCCGTAGGCTAAATAGTCCACGCCGCACAAATCCATTAACTGTTCAAAACGCAAAACAGGGTCGTCACGCAAGCGCGTGAACACCGACAGCATGTCGGCAGCGCCCACAACCAAAGTCAATTCACCCAGTTTATTTTCCAGGCTGATGACCTTGTCGGCAAAAATTTCGTTTAGTGCAGCGGTCAAGCGATTTAAATCAGCAGCCATGTTTTATCCTGACGCATTAGCGCGCAATGGTGTTGGTTCGTTTGATTTTATTTTGCAACTGGATAATGCCATACAGCAGCGCCTCGGCAGTCGGCGGGCAACCCGGCACATACACATCCACCGGCACGATGCGGTCGCAGCCGCGCACAACGGAGTAGGAATAATGATAGTAGCCGCCGCCATTGGCGCACGATCCCATCGAAATCACCCAGCGTGGTTCGGCCATCTGGTCATACACTTTACGCAAGGCAGGCGCCATCTTGTTGCACAAGGTGCCGGCCACTATCATCACGTCCGACTGACGCGGACTGGGACGGAACACGACACCGAATCTATCCAGATCGTAGCGCGAAGCCCCGGCTTGCATCATCTCCACCGCACAACAAGCCAAACCGAAAGTCATAGGCCACAACGAACCGGTGCGGGTGTAATTTATCAAGGTGTCCAGCGTGGTGGTCACCATGCCTTTTTCCAAAACGCCTTCTATTCCCATTCCAGCGCTCCTTTCATCCACTCGTAGATAAAGCCAACCACGAGGATAGCCAGAAAAATCATCATGGAGAAAAATCCGAACAAGCCAATTTCTTTGAGCACGACCGCCCACGGAAACAGGAAGGCAATTTCCAGATCGAACAGAATAAACAGGATGGCAACCAGATAATAGCGCACGTCAAATTTCATGCGTGCATCTTCAAATGCGCCGAAACCGCACTCGTAAGGCGACAACTTGGCACTGTCCGGGCGATTGGGGCTGACCAGCCGACCCAATACCAGCGGCACAACACCCACCGCCAACCCTACGCAGATAAACAACAGTACCGGAAAATAATTTTCCAACATCTGATATGTCCTCTTGAATTATAACCACAGCTGAGCAAACGGAACTGTGGAAACCATGACCCGAATATTTGGTGCCGATGAGCAGACTCGAACTGCTACGGCTTTCGCCACTAGCCCCTCAAGCTAGCGTGTCTACCAATTTCACCACATCGGCCTGCTAGATTATTTTACTATTTTGGTATCTCTTGCGACTTCGAGCCACTTGCATCTCCTACCGGCGCAACAGGGGTCTCCGCCGAGGTTGTGGCTGGTGTTGCGACCGGAGCTGCAATAGACTCCTCGTGTTTATCCATTACGCCTTGCGGCGCAGTTGGATTGGCATAGAAATAAGTCAAGGTCAGGCTGGTCACAAAAAACACCACCACCGCCACCGATGTGCTGCGACTCAAGAAATTAGCAGAGCCACTCGAACCAAACACGCTACCCGCAGACCCGGTGCCAAAAGCTGCCCCCATGTCCGCGCCCTTGCCGTGTTGCATCAGCACTAAACCAATCAGCACCACGGCGGTTATTATATGCACCACCCAAACTATATTTTCCACACGTCACTCCAAATTTTAAATTTAATTTTACCCGATTCAACCTTGATACAAGATTCAATTTTTTCCGGCACAGCAGATGGCCAAAAACTCCTCCGCATCCAACGATGCACCGCCGATCAGACCTCCATCAATATCGGCCATGGCGAACAACTCGGCTGCATTAGCCGCCTTGACGCTGCCGCCGTAAAGGATAAGCAAGTCTTGTGCAATTTTTTCATCCAGAGCAGCAATGCGCTGACGAATAAAAGCATGCACTGCTTGTGCTTGCTGAGGTGTGGCCGTCTTGCCTGTGCCTATCGCCCATACCGGCTCATAAGCCAGCACGGCCTTATGCAAAGACTGCACGCCCGACAACTTAATCACCGCATCCAGTTGCTCAGCCACCACCTTTTCTGTAGTGCCATCTTCACGCTGCGCCAAGGTTTCACCGATACACAGGATAGGTGTCAGCCCGGCTTTCTGGGCTGCGGCAAATTTTTCTGCCACCAACTGGCTGCTTTCGCCATACAAGCTGCGTCGCTCCGAGTGCCCAACAATCACATAATGGCAAGCAAAGTCGCACAACATAGAAGCAGACACTTCACCGGTGTACGCTCCTTTTTCCAATTGATGGACATCCTGCGCCCCCCACTTTACCGGGGTACTGCGTAACAATTGTTGCACTTGTGCCAAATAAGGAAAGGGCACACATACCGCGCAATCCATGCCCGATATTTTTGTGATGCCTGCAGCCACTGCGCTCAGCAAAGCTTGGTTCTGAACCAGGCCCCCAACCATCTTCCAGTTACCAGCTACCAACTTACGACGCATCTGATCAAACTTTCAAAACGACGAAAGGCGGCCATGCTACCCGCGAAACTATCTACGGTCAATCAGAGTGGAAATCTTGGGCTGGAATATGGGGTATTAAGGCTAGAGCCGCCACTATTGTGATGCCAGCTACCTTAACAACTCCCGGCGAAGAAGATAGCTTCCGATACCCACTGGATTTTTGATAAACGGGATTAAATCAGATTAATACGCCAGACCCACCTGCTTAGGCACGGCAATCAAGATGAAGTCCGTATCACGTAAAATTTTTGGATCGGTGTGACAACTCAAAAAAGTTGCTGCGCGTAAATCTGCTGAACTGACTTTACCCGTCAAATCAACACAATCATGATACGCAGCAACTTTTTTGCGAAAGATCAACGCCTACAGTAGGATATTTTTTTCCAAATTTAACCGCCAGTGGCAAGCCAACATATTCCAAACCGACCACTAGTAGTTGCACTTCTAAAGTGAATCCGCAAACTTAAAAGCAAGCTCTCTAGTACTTGAACAGCTGTGTCACCCCAGACGGCGGCGGCGTGCTGATATAGCCAACTGCCCCGGCCGTGCTTTTAACATAAGCAATGACTTCGGCATCGCTTGATTTGGTTATCGGCGGCGTCAAACCGCCTCGAAAACTTTTCCGTATCCACAGCGACGCATATTTGTAGGTTTCCATATAAACGGCTTTTTCCAGAAAAGCATCTTGTATGGATGAATTATCCACCGGCACCAACCTAGTCGAACCGGCAAACTGCTTTTCACCCAAATATACATCCCTGAGCTCAGCTGCAGTCAGTATCAAACCAGGGTGCATAATCGCATAAACATCACCACCTGCCGGTGTTGCAGCTGCCGCAAGGGATGGAATCATCCCGGTTAAACCCATACCAAATAAAACCAGCATTACATTTGTTTTAAATTTCATCCTGTTCTCCTTAGAAGCGAATCGCATATTGAACTCGCACTTCTTTTGAATCATCCAAGCTAGGTGCGGTGAGTGATTCTATCTGAGCAACCTCTCCCTTCAACACCGCATTGGAATTCAGTTCATAACGAACCCCGACTATGCTCTTGTTGTAACTTTTGCCATTGGACAGGTTTCTGAAAAACTCATCCGCTTGGTCGTACCGGGTTTTTTCGTAACGCATGAAAGGTATCCAATCACCCAGCGTATAACCCAGCTGAGCAAAACTGGAAGAGCTCTTGGCTTCGTAATCCGGTGCAGCAACAGAAATCAGATTGGTGTTTTTGAAGCGGTAGTATTCAGCAATAAACTCGACATTGTAGTTGTCGTAATGAGTATAGGCGCCGACCATGGTGACTTTGGATTTTTCAATAAGGTCTGCAGAAACCGCAGGTGGGCCAACTACCGCAGGTATTACGGCACACTCTCCGGCATTAACACCTGAGCTTACAAGTGAAGCGCATTCAGTAACTTTACCTTCCAGCCCATGCACCCCGATGCGCAATCCTTCCAAGGCATCACCCGCGTTATAGCCAAAATTAAATCCTATATTCTTATTTTTGTTATTACCACTGGTATGGTTGGGATCAATTCCCCCTCCTGAAACCCGGGTAGAGTTGCCACCATAGAGGTCATAAGTCAGCTTGCCACTGCCCGCATTAAACTGCCCAGTCACCCACAAGCCGATGGTGTGCGCTGGCAATGCTCCGCTCAACTGCACCGGTCGCGCAACACTGGGTTGCAACTGTGCGCCATGGTGATAAGCCGTGTTCCAATAACCATAAGGACTGTGAAAGCGTCCTCCCCAAACGGTGATCGCATCGTTAAAAGCATAGCCGATTTGCGCGCGCTCTACTGTAATAACATTGCTGCCCGATGCATTAAATTCCGATACCAGCTCAAACAAGCTGCGCGCACGATCACCTAACTGCGGTGAGGCAAACAGGGTTAGGGTGCCGACGAAAGCGCCGTTACGTTCTGGCACAGTTACACTATTTGTGGGGGATGTTCCGCTCGTGGTCGCAGAGCCATCTGTGCGAGCAAAAGCACCCACATCCGCAAACACCTGTACCGGTATCCTGACCTCGAGTGCATCAACAGCGTGCGCCATACCAGATGCCAGAATACCAGATGCCAGAAGTAGCGACGAAGCCGCAATTGCGGCCACCCCAGATTTATATTTTGTTAAGTAAAATTTGTGCATATCACGTCTCCCTGTGTGGTTTGTTGGAAATTTACTAGGTTTAATATTGCTGCGCTTGCTATTAATGACTCACGACAACTTCATTTTCAATTGTGGAATTACACATCAATTCTAGCAAGGATTATTTATCTTTGCTGACGGTCTTTTTCTTGGCAGCTACTTTTTTTTCGGCTGCGGGCTTTTTGGCTGCGGGCTTTTTGGCAGTAGGTTTTTTGATTGGGGGCTCTTCCTCACCCGCCGCTTTTTTCTTGGCCGGAGCATTCTTTGCGGGCGCTTTTTTGGCAACGGATTTTTTGGCCGCTCCTTTTTTGACTGCCGGTCCTTTTGCCACGCGCGCCGCTAATAGCTCCAAACCTTCCTCCAATGTGACGGCTTCCGGCGTGATGTCTTTAGGCAAGGTGGCGTTCACCTTGCCGTGCCTGACGTAGGGGCCGTAGCGTCCACTGCATACATCCACTGGCTTTTGGTCGTCGGGATGAACGCCCAATTCGCGCAATACGGTGTTGGAGGTTCTAGCTTGCGCCAACAGCTCCACAGCCCGCGCCAGTTCAATCGTAAATACACTGTCGCCACGCGGAATGGATTTGAATTTTCCATCGTGGCCAATGTAAGGCCCGAAGCGACCAATGTTGACGATGACTTTTTTGCCGCTCTCCGGGTGAGTGCCAATCTCTTTAGGCAGCTGCAGCAATTGCAGCGCGGCAGCGAGATCAGCCGTTTCCGGTGGCGTTTCTTTGGGCCAGGAAATACGCTTGGGTTTAATCTTTGAGTCAGCGACCACTTCGCCCAGTTGCACGTAATAGCCAAATGGTCCGCGCAATAACAACACTGGCAAACTGCTGGCCGGGTCGTTGCCCAATTCTTTGCGCGCTTCACCGGCGTCAGCTTCGGTCGCTGAGCTGCGCGTGTAATCGCACTCAGGGTAAGCGGTACAGCCAATAAAATTGCCGCGTCTGCCCAGGCGTGTCGCCAACGGTTTGCCGCATTTGGGGCAGGCTTCGTTGATGAGTTCCTGAGTCACATCCTTGCGCTCGATGTCCTTCTTTTCCAACACCAAGGCCGCAAACGGATGCCAGAATTCATTCAGCACCGGAATCCAGTCGCGCTTGCCATCAGAAATTTCATCCAGCTCATCTTCCATCTGCGCGGTGAAACCATAGTCCACATAACGCGTGAAATGCTCGGTCAAAAATCGAATGACCACACGTCCCACATCGGTCGGTTTAAAACGTTTTTTATCCAGCAGCGCATATTCGCGTGCTTGCAGTGTAGAAATAATGCTGGCGTAAGTAGAAGGGCGGCCTATGCCGTGTTCTTCCAAAGTCTTGACCAGACTAGCTTCAGAGAAACGCGGCGGCGGTTGCGTGAAATGCTGCTCGCCATACAGCTTATCCATCGGAATAGTTTCGCCCTCTTCCAGCGGCGGCAATTTCTTGCTCTCTTCTTCTTCGCTGTCGTCGGTGCTTTCCTGATAGACCGCGATAAAGCCGGGGAATACTAGCGTTTGGCCGCTGGCGCGGAACAAGGTGTCGTCACCACCCAAGCGTATATCCAGACTGACCGTATCGAAACGCGCCGGAGACATCTGACAAGCCAAGGTACGTTTCCAGATCATTTCATACAGCCGCGCCTGATCTATGGCCAGATATTCGCGCATGCCTTCAGGAGTGCGCGCAATCGATGTTGGACGTACTGCCTCGTGCGCCTCTTGCGCGTTCTTGGCTTTGCTCTTATAGGTCAGCGCTGCCTTCGGTAAATAGTCCGCTGAAAAATGTTCGCCGATATAGCCTCGAATTTCCTGCAAGGCTTCCTGCGCCAGCGTGACCGAGTCGGTACGCATATAACTAATCAAGCCCACCGTCTGACCACCGATGTCTATGCCTTCGTACAGTTGTTGTGCAATACGCATGGTGCGATCGGCTGACATGCCCAACTTGCGCGAGGCTTCTTGCTGCAAGGTGGAGGTAGTGAAGGGCGCAGCGGCGTAGCGTTGCTTGGCTTTCTTTTCCACGCGCACCACGCGCGGCGGCAATTTGGCGGCGTTGATGTTGGTGATAATCTTGTTGTATTCGGCTTCGCTCGGTATGCCCAGTTGCTCCAGTTTTTTGCCCTGATACTGAAATAGTTTGGCCGTAAAGGGCTGGGCATTTTTCTGGCTGTCGAGATGCACGGTCCAGTATTCCTGTGACTTGAACGCTTCGATTTCCAGCTCGCGCTCGACAATTAAACGCAGCGCCGGACTTTGCACTCGTCCGGCTGACAAACCCGGCCGGATTTTGCGCCACAGCAGCGGCGACAAATTAAAGCCCACCAGATAATCCAGCGCGCGCCGCGCCTGTTGTGCATTGACCAAGGGTATGGAAATTTCGCGCGGCTTGGCCACCGCTTCGCGTACCGCAGACTGGGTGATTTCATAGAACACCACGCGCTGCATGGTTTTGTTTTTCATGCCGCGCTTGCCCTTGAGCAATTCGGCTACATGCCAGGCGATGGCCTCACCCTCGCGATCCGGGTCGGGTGCCAGATAGATGTGATCGGCAGCGGCAGCAGCTTTAGCTATAGCGTCCACATGCTTACTATTGCGTGCGATAGTTTCGTACTTCATGGCGAAATCATGCTCGGTATCAATCGCGCCCGTCTTGGGAATCAGGTCGCGCACATGACCGTAGGTAGCCAATACCTCAAAGTCCTTGCCCAAATATTTTTTTAGGGTAACGGCCTTGGCCGGGGATTCTACGATCAGTAGGTTACTTGCCATATTTTAAGGTTAATGCAGATTGCTTGGGTTAGAGGGGGTCAGCAAATCTTCTACTACCAGCGGATCCAATTCTTGATGCTGATTCCATAACACCATGAGCGCAATCAGCTTGACTCGATCCAATGGTAAATTTTCGCGGCCTAGCACAAGTGCACGGTCCAGGATCATTTCTCGCTCTACCGGTGTAATGATTTTGTTGTGTTCCCAAAAGGTCAGGAAGCGCAGCGCCTCCGGGCTAATACGCTTCATTTCCAACTCGGCATAACAGCGCACCCCACTTTGGTTAATAGAGGCGGGATAGTCGGCCTGAGTCAGTTGCTTCAAGCCGGACAGCCAATCCAGTGCGCGCGTTATATCGTCGTCTTCAAATCCAGCGGCGCTGAGTTTAAGGGACAGTTTATCGGGGTCGGGGGTATTGCCAGCATAAAAATAGCTCTCAAATAAAAACATCAGAATATCGAACATGGCACCCCAAAAAATTGATTTTAATTTATGCGCTGATACAAGCCACCGGGTAAGGTGGCGACATCGCCGTCCATTTCCAGTTGCAACAGGATGGCGGATAGCGCCTCAATCGTCAAGCCGCTACGCTGGCTTAAATTGTCCAGATCAATCGGATCAAAGCCTAAATGCTCGAACAAGGGATGATTTTCTACTGCGCTAGCAGGTGCGGTTGGGGCTATCGTGAAATGCGCCAATTCCTCCAGGATATCCTGCGCGCACTCCACCAGCTTGGCACCCTGCTTAATCAAATAGTGACATCCTTTGGTCTGTGGCGCGTGAATAGAGCCAGGAATAGCGAACACATCCCGCCCTTGTTCCAGCGCCATGCGCGCGGTAATCAGCGAGCCACTTTGCAGCGAGGCTTCAACGACCAGACAGCCCAAACTCAAGCCGCTGATGATGCGATTGCGACGCGGGAAATTTGCCGCCAGCGGTGGCGTAGCCAACGCAAACTCGGAAATCAATACGCCATGCTGTGCTAGTTGGTGTGCCAGATCACGGTTGGCTGCCGGATAAACTTTATCCAGCCCAGTGCCGACCACGGCTATGCTGGCAGATGTTCCGCGCAGCCCGCCGCGATGTGCGGCAGCATCTATCCCATGCGCCATACCGCTGGCAATACATAGCCCGGCATTGCTGACGGCCAGCGCAAAAGCTTCTGCATTTTTCATACCCTGAGCCGTGGCATTCCGACTGCCGACCACGGCCAGTGTCGGCTGATTAAGTAATTCACGCCGACCTTTTACATACAACAACAACGGTGGATCGGGAATGTTAAGCAAGGCTTTCGGATAATCAGGGTCGTCCAGCGTGACTATCGTGTTGAGCGGATCTTCCAACCAGATAGCGACCGCTTCCAGCTCGCTTTCATGCCAGCCCTGCGCGATGGACTCTGCCACCGTCGGCTGAACAACTTGTTTCAGAATATGGGACGGTGTCGCAAAAATTTGGGTGGGGGTGCCAAAGGCCTGCAACAAACGGCGCAGACCTTCATTGCCCAAACCATTTATCTGGTTGAGCGCCAGCCATGAGGCCAGTTCAATGTTCATAGTTAGGGGGTTTGGGCAACATCCAGCAACTGCACCGGCAAACTGACTTGCATCACCAAGGCATAAGCCACTTTTTCAAAAGTGCGGAACACAAAAATCAAACCATAACGTACATTCGGCAGAGTGATGGTGCCACCTTTTTCCTTGAGCACCTCGCCTTTTTGGTACAAGGCCAACACATGACCATTTTCCAGCCCATCACGCTTACCTTTATTAAGCGTAATGATAGAGTACTGCCCAGCTTGAGAAACACCACCATAAATCGAGATCACACGCGCCGCAATTTTGCTTTCTGGCGCGCGTGGCAAATAATTACTGGTGATTTCATCTGAAGGATAAGTCAGGTGATCTCCCTTGTTAATTTCCTGTAGCGCATTGGAAATCTTCAGGGTGCTGATGTCATCAAACTTTTGCACCTCCGCTTCCCCCAGATAGTTCGCCTCATATCCCAGCACCTCTTCGCTCTCAGGATCAACCATTTTTTTGCCCGGACGATAGATTTGCCATACCAAACCCTTGTCTGTGGGCAGATGATTGACATAGGCAATATCATCTTTGCCGAGCAGAACGCGCTGCTCATATGTGCCCACGATAGTCGGCCCGCCAGACAATTCATTTTCTTCGACTATCAACGGCCGGGTGAGAAAAGCGCTAATGTCGCCGCCGGGAATACTGGGAATAGCATTATGATCGCTGGGCTGTAGCCGCACTCGGGGCGATAGCTTGACGACATTAGAACCTGATGTGGTGGTGGTATTTTTTCCTGCGCCATCGGCTTGGGTGTTGTCGGCACTCATGTTCCCAACGCCAGAAGTCACCGCATCGCCTAGGTGCAATGTTCCGCTAGCGCGATCCAACACCACCACATCGCCCGGATAAATCCAGTGCGGGTCTTTGATGGTATCCCGGTTAAGCCCCCATATTTGCGGCCATTGCCAAGGATCACTGAAAAATTTTGCGGAAATATCCCACAACGTGTCCCCTTTTACTACAACGTGGCGATCCGGCGCATCGTCGCGAATCTTGACGACATCAGCTACAGCCAGAATCGGCAACAAACAGCAAATCAGCGATATAATGAACTTTTGCATGAACACCCCATTTAATAGCTAAGCGTGATTTTGTTTAAAATCTATTGTGTACGAAACTTGGCGGCAGAATAGCAGAGCATACGGCACAATGCTTGCGTTTTGGTTAAATTTACCCTAGCTAAATTCTGCATCCAGTCATCTAAATTAGCAAGCATCTATGGCAACATCTAAAATATGGCAACTCTCAAAATACTGCAATACCCGGATGAACGCCTACATACCGTGGCAAAACCTGTGGCCGAGGTAACTGATGCCACGCGCAAACTGGTGCGCGACATGGCCGAAACCATGTATGCCGCTCCGGGTATAGGTTTGGCTGCGACCCAAGTGGATGTCCACCAGCAAGTCGTGGTGATGGACGTATCCGAGACCCACGACCAATTAATGGTATTTATTAATCCAGAGATTCTAGCTCGTAGCGGCGAAAGCGAATGCGAAGAAGGCTGTTTGTCGGTTCCTGGTGTATATGAAAAAGTCCGGCGCGCCGAACGCATCACCGTGCGGGCGATGAATCTCCAAGAAAAATCATTCACGATTGAGGCCGATGGTTTGCTGGCAATTTGTATACAGCATGAAATGGATCATCTCAAGGGCAAGGTATTTGTAGAATATCTATCGCTGCTTAAACAATCGCGGCTTAAGTCAAAACTAAAAAAACATGCGCGCGAGACCATGTAATTTAAAGGCGTCTCTTAAAATTCAGAGTTCGCCCAATTGTCAGCTTCCTCTTTGAAAATCATTTTTGCTGGCACTCCGCATTTTGCCGCCGCAGCTTTGGAGGCACTGCTTGCACAAAATTTTGCTGTGGTCGCCGTGCTGACCCAACCCGATCGCCCTGCTGGGCGGGGGATGCAGCTTACTCCCAGCCCGGTCAAGCAACTGGCATTGGGGCATGGTCTGCCGGTATTGCAGCCCACCACACTAAAGTCTGCCGAGGCGCAGCAAGCGCTGGCTGTGTATGCGGCAGATGTGATGGTTGTTGCGGCATATGGTCTGCTGCTGCCGCCTGCCGTATTGCAATTGCCGCGTCATGGCTGCTTGAATATTCACGCTTCATTATTACCGCGTTGGCGCGGCGCGGCACCGATTCAGCGCGCCATTCTGGCGGGCGATGTGGAAAGCGGCATTACTATTATGCAAATGGATGAGGGGCTGGACACGGGCGCGATGTTGCTGAAAAAATCCTGCCCAATCACGACTCAAGACAGCACTCAAACGCTACATGACAGGCTGGCGCAACTGGGTGCTGCGGCCATTGTCGAGGCATTACAGTTATTGCAACAGGGAGTGTTGACAGGGGTGGTGCAAGATGCGGCGCAAGCCTGCTATGCCGCCAAACTAACCAAAACTGAGGCGCACATAGACTGGACACAAGCCGCCGCAAAACTCGCGCGCGAGGTGCGTGCTTACCTTCCCTTTCCCATTGCCTACACCACGCTTAAGACGATGCCGATAAAAATTTGGCAAGCCAGCATCGTTGATGGCCCAAAAGGTGAGCCAGGAAAAGTACTGGCAGTAGAAAAAAGCGGCATTGTTGTGGCCTGTGGGCAAGGCGCGTTGCGCCTGGAAGTGTTGCAGCGTGCTAATGGCAAGATGTTGCCGGCGGCGCAGTTCGTGCAGGGATTCGCAGTCCATCCTGGCGACTGTTTCGCCTTGCCCGCCTAAAATGGACATCGTACAACAAAGCGCCAGTCAGGTTGTTGGTCAGGTGTTGAACGGGCGCAACCTGAATCAAGTGTTGCAAGCAACGCTGCAAGCCACGCCCCAATTAACTCCGCAGCAACGCGGCGCGTTTCAGGATTTATGTTATGGCACACTGCGCTTCTATGGCCAGTTGGTGCGCGTACTGGAGCAGTTGCTGCACCAACCCTTGGCAGATGAGGGAGTGCGCTGCCTGCTGTTGGTGGCCTTGTATCAACTGCAATATGGCAAGGCGGTTCCTTATGCGGTGGTAGATCATGCGGTGCGTGCGGCGCAGAAGATTAACGCCAGAACCAGTGGGCTGGTCAATGCCGTGTTGCGTAATTTTCTGCGTAAACGTGAATCGCTGCTAAGCATTGCAGCCAGCACTGATGAAGGTCGATATTCTTACCCTCAATGGTGGATAGATCAGCTTCGCGCGCAATATGGCGATCAAACGGAAGCCATTTTGCTGGCAGGCAACCAGCATCCACCGATGACGCTACGGGTCAATCATAGACGCAACACCACGGCAGAATATCTGGCTTTGCTGATGCAGCACGACATTCAAGCTCGCCTCATCACACCGGATGCCGTGCTGTTAGCGCATCCGCTGCCTGTTGGTCAATTGCCTGGATTTTTTGATGGCTTGGTGTCGGTGCAGGATGCTGGCGCGCAATACGCAGCTACCTTGCTGGATGTGCGGGATGGCATGCGTGTGCTGGATGCCTGCGCCGCGCCCGGCAGCAAGACCACCCACCTGTTGGAACGGGCGCAAATCGACCTGCTTGCAGTGGACAAAGACGCGCAGCGTCTGGAAAAAGTACGTGAGAATTTGCAGCGTTTGCAACTGCATGCCCAATTGCAGGTCGGTGACGCGGCGCAGCCGATTGACTGGTGGGATGGCAAGCTGTTTCAGCGCATACTGGCCGATGTGCCGTGCTCGGCTACCGGCGTGGTGCGCCGCCACCCCGATATAAAATGGCTGCGCCGACCGACCGATCTGGCCGGATTTGCCCAGCAGCAGCTTGCCATTCTGAATGCGCTGTGGCAGTTGCTGGAGAGAGATGGTAAATTGCTTTATGCAACCTGCTCCATTTTCGCGCAAGAGAATCAGCAGGTCATCCGCACATTTTTGCAACAACACGATGATGCAAGGCAATTACCCCTATCGGTAACGGGCATGAATGAAGGCCAGTTACTACCCGACGATCAGCACGACGGATTTTTTTATGCGCTATTGTGTAAACAGAGGACAGATGGCATCTGACTGTGGGCAGAAGAAAGCCAGATGCCTGATTTTTTCAGTCTTCTGCCTTCTATCCTCCGTCCTCTTTCCTTTGTCGCCCGCTCAAGCAGAAGGCATCTCAGTGCAAAAAGCCGAGGCGCAATTTTATGGCAACAGCTACCAGCTTTCTGCCGACTTTGAAATTCACTTCAACAACGTAGTTGACCAAGCGCTGTCCCGTGGCGTATCGCTGTATTTTATCAGCGAGTTCTCGCTGATCCGTCCGCGTTGGTATTGGCTGAATGAAGTGGTGGCGCAAAGCGAACAAAGCACTCGGCTAAGCTATAACGCCTTGTCGCGCCAATATCGTATTACACGCGGCTCCTTATACCAAAATTTCTCCAACTTAAATGATGCACTGCGTATTATTGGCCACCAATCTGCTACGCCCATAGCAGCCACTCTGTTGCGAGAAGAAGAAGGTTACCTCGCCGCCATGCTCCCCAAAAAAGAGGGTGACTATATTGCTGCGGTGAGAATGCGACTGGATGTCACGCAGCTACCCAAGCCGCTGCAAGTTAATGCACTTGCCACTGAGGATTGGAGCCTCGATTCCGATTGGTATCGCTGGATAGTGCGGCCTGTGGCGACGCCATCTGTCACCACCGATGAAAGCGAATAGGCCGTGAAATATCTGATTTTCATTAGTGCGCTGCTCGGTAGCTTGCTGCTTTATTTGCTATCCAGCGCAACCGAAAATACCGATCTTTTCTCGCGTTACTATGTGGTATTGCTTGCCCTTGCCGGAGTGCTGGCGTTAAGCCTGACCGTGTTGGTGGGCTATCAACTGTGGCAGTTGCGCGGCAAGCTCAAGGCTCGTGTATTTGGTGCGAAGCTGACGCTGCGTTTGACATTATTTTTTACCGTGATCGCGATTCTGCCTGGCTTGTTGGTGTATGCCGTGTCGGTGCAGTTTCTGAGTATGAGCATAGAGTCATGGTTTGATGTCCGGGTAGAAAAGGCCTTGGAAGGTGGCTTTAAGCTGGGGCGAACTGCGTTGGAAAATGATCTCAAGCAGTTGAGCAAGAAAGGTAAGTTTGTCGCCACCGCTTTAGCCACGCAAGCAAATGGAGAGAACGCTCAAATATTCACACGCCTGATAAACGAGGGGGTCGCGCAAGAAATAGCGATCTACAACGATCACGGAAAATTGCTTGACTTTGTGCCCAGCAACGGCAAGAGTTTCTCGCACATGCCGGACAGTGAGATATTGCGCGAGGTGCTGAACACGGGGTCATACAGCATCATTGATCCGCTGCCAGACAATAGCCTGATGTTACGCGTGTTGATTCTGATTCCGCCCGATAGTATGGGGCCCGATAGCACAGGAACAGGCAACCGTATTTTGCAACTCATACAACCCGTGGCCAAACAGCTTGCTGCCGATGTAGTCACGGTGCAGACGGTGTATTACGATTACCAGCAACTTTTGTCGTCTCGATTGGGGCTGAAACGCTTGTATGGCATTACGCTCACGCTGTCACTATTGATCGTGTTATTAAGCGCAGTATCGGCTGCGTTTTTCATCAGTGGTCGATTAAGTGCACCACTCGCGGCATTAGCCGAAGGTACACGCGCCGTGGCACAGGGCGATTTTTCGCACCAACATCCCATACAAAGTCGCGACGAGCTGGGCGCTCTGACCGGGCTGTTTAACCAGATGACGCTGCAACTGTCTGATGCCAAATCCATGAGCGAGCGCCAGCAACGCCAGGTAGAAAATGCCAAAGCCTATCTGGAAAGCGTGCTAGCACACCTATCTTCCGGCGTAATCGTGGTAGATGAAAAATTCAGACTGCGTTCGGTCAACAGCAGCGCAGCAAATATTCTGGACACCGCATTGCTGGACATGATGGGCGTGGCCTTGTCTGACATCGCGGCTCAACGCCCTTCGCTGCGACCCTTTACCGCAGCGGTAACACAGTCCTTCACCGACATGACCGGGAATGAGTGGCAACGCCAGATTGAGCGACTCAGCAAGAATGGTGATCAGATTTTGTTAATGCGAGGTACGCGACTATCCACTGCGGCGGAAAATGGCTATGTGGTGGTCTTTGACGACATCACCTATCTGCTGCAAGCAGAACGCCAGGCCGCATGGGGAGAGGTTGCCCGCCGCTTGGCGCACGAAATCAAAAACCCACTCACGCCTATTCAACTTTCGGCAGAGCATTTGCAGCACAAATTGAGTGCCAAGCTAGTTAACGCTGATGCACTGTTGCTAAAACGCGCTACGCAAACTATCGTCAGTCAGGTGGCTGCAATGAAAAATATGGTGATGGAATTTTCCGACTACGCACGCGCACCCGCACCAAAATTAGTGGCCTTGGACATGCACCATTTGTTGCAGGAAGTGCTGGGTCTGTACGAGGCAAATAGCAGCCCGATTACATTACGCTTGCAAGCTGAGCACAGCCAACTCACAGGTGACCCGACGCGCTTGCGCCAGGTGATACATAATCTATTGCAGAACGCACACGATGCCTTGAAAAATGTAGAGGCACGAGAAATCATCCTAAGCACCTCAAATCAAGAAAACACCTTGGTATTAAGTGTGCAAGACAATGGCAGCGGCTTCCCGGAAAACATTCTGGCGCGCGCTTTTGAGCCGTATATGACAACCAAGCAGCGGGGCACAGGTCTAGGCTTGGCCATCGTGAAGAAAATTGTAGAAGAACACGGTGGCCGCATCACCATCGAAAATATAGCGCTGGGCGGTTCATTGGTAACGGTTAACCTGCCCCTATTAACCGAAACAAAGGTCGCATAAAAAATGGCAGCTAAAGAAATTCTAGTAGTGGATGATGAAATCGGGATACGCGAATTGCTCTCGGAAATTTTATTTGACGAAGGCTACCAAGTGCATGTGGCGGAAAATGCCGAGCAGGCACGCGCTATTCGCACTAGACTCACACCCGATTTAGTATTGCTGGATATTTGGATGCCGGACACCGATGGCGTGAGCCTGCTCAAGGAATGGGTTGCCCAAAACTTGCTGACCATGCCGGTCATTATGATGTCCGGCCACGGCACTATCGAAACAGCCGTTGAGGCAACCCGCATAGGTGCGGTCGATTTTCTGGAAAAACCCATATCCTTGCAAAAGTTACTCGATGCCGTCTCTAGGGCTATTCGCATGGGTGCGCCCCCTTCGACTGACGGGCGAGGCGCAGAAACCGGAGCTGATGCTACAGAACAATTTTCGCTGCCCCTAGACCTGCCCTTACGCGAGGCGCGCGACCATTTCGACAGCCTTTATTTTAATTACCACATGCGAAAAGAAAATGGCAATGTCGGTCATATGGCACAAAAAATCGGCCTGGAACGCACTCATTTGTATCGCAAGTTAAAGCAATTGGGCATCAAAGTTGAAAAAAATGAGGGTCAGTGATTTCAGGATACCTTCTACCCTAGGGGTCTAGCGCAGGTATAATTCACCCTCAACATTAACCTGCCAGGAAATATTTTGGAACTCTCTAAGCGCGTACAAGCTATCAAGCCTTCTCCCACTCTTGCCGTTACTGCGCGTGCAGCAAAGCTAAAGGCTGAGGGCAGGGATATTATCGGACTGGGTGCAGGCGAGCCAGACTTTGATACCCCGCAACATATCAAGGACGCGGCCATTGCAGCGATTAACAAGGGCTTTACCAAATACACCGCAGTCGGTGGCATGCCCTCGTTGAAACAGGCCATCATCGCCAAATTTAAGCGCGACAACGGACTGGACTACACGGCCAAACAAATTCTTGTATCCTGCGGCGGCAAGCAAAGTTTTTTTAATCTGGCGCTGGCGACAATTAATCAGGGCGACGAGGTCATTATCACCGCGCCATATTGGGTGTCCTATCCCGACATGGTAATCATCGCCGAAGGCAAACCGGTAATCGTACAGGCAGGTATTGAACAAGGTTTTAAGATGACGCCAGCGCAACTGACCGCCGCAATCACGCGCAAAACCAGAATGGTGGTCATTAACAGCCCCAGCAATCCATCCGGCGCAGTTTATAGTCTGGCCGAGTTAAAGGCGCTGGGTGAAGTGCTACGCAAGCATCCCGACATTCTGATTGTCACCGATGACATGTACGAACACATCGCGCTGCGTGATGAAAAATTCGTCAACATCCTGAACGCCTGCCCCGATTTGTATGCGCGCACCATGGTGCTGAATGGTGTATCAAAATCCTATTCCATGACTGGCTGGCGCATTGGCTATGCTGGCGGGCCGGAGCACATCATCACGGCCATGGAAAATGTGCAATCTCAAAGCACCTCCAACCCCACTTCGATTTCACAAGTGGCGGCAGAAGCCGCGCTGAATGGCGATCAGGGCTGCATCACTCCTATGCTCAAGGCGTTTCGTGAACGGCACACATTCGTGGTGGGAGCGCTAAACAAGATTTCCGGAGTGACCTGCTTGCCCAGCGGCGGCGCATTCTATGCCTTCCCCGATGTGCGTCCAGTTATAAAAATGCTGGAAAGCAAAGGATTCATTGCTGCCGCCACCGACGTGGCGTTGTCTGAATATTTGCTGGAGAAATCCGGGGTGGCGGTAGTGCCTGGATCGGCTTTCGGCAGCGAAGGCTATATCCGCCTATCCTTCGCCACCTCGATGGAAAATCTGCAAAATGCAGTGGAGCGTATTGCCAAGGCATTTGAAAAAAGTACTGCTTGATGATCAAAATCTGCTGGTAAAAATTACCCTGCCATCTTCATCGCCCGCAACACTGTATTCCCAATATCAGCCGGATTGCGGACCACGTATAGACCCAACCCTTCCATCGTATCAATTTTAGCGGTGGCAGTATCCGCTTCGCTGCTGATGATGGCACCGGCGTGGCCCATGCGCCGTCCGGCTGGGGCTGACAAACCGGCGACGTAGCCGATTAACGGTTTACGCATATTCTTCTTGGCCCAGCGCGCCGCATCCACTTCTTGCGGGCCGCCAATCTCGCCTATCATCAGCACCGCATCGGTATCAGGATCGTTTTCAAACGCCTTGAGCACAGTGGCAAAATCAGTGCCATTAACCGGGTCACCACCGATACCGATGGATGAGGATTGACCTAGGCCGAGTTCACTCATCTGCGCCACCGCTTCATAGTTGAGTGTACCGGAGCGTGACACGATGCCGATTCTTCCCGTGCGGTAAATGTGCGACGGCATGATGCCGACCTTGCCTATGCCCGGCGTAATAATGCCGGGAGTATTCGGGCCAATAACAATGGAATCTGTGCCTAGGCGATAGCGTTCCACATGCACCATGTCCTGCACTGGAATGCCATCGGCGATGACGACGATGGTTTTAATTCCGGCATCTATTGCTTCCATAATCGCATCGGCAGCAAATGGCGGCGGGGCAAAAATGCCGGAAACATCGGCACCCGTTTGTTGCACGGCCTCTTCCACCGTATCAAAAACCGGCAAGCCCAGGTGCTTGGTACCGCCCTTACCCGGCGTGACACCGCCGACGATATTGGTTCCGATTTTTATCGCTTCTTCGGCATGAAATGTGGCGTGCTGCCCGGTGAATCCTTGAATAATGACGCGCGAATTTTTGTTCAAATAAATGCTCATGCTTGTTCCTTTTTCAAAGGTACGACTTTGCGCGCAATGTTGTTCGCTTCAGCGACCGCTTTCGAAGCTGCATCATCCAGATTGTTGGCAATGATAAAAGGAAATTTTGAAGTGTTCAAAATCGCTCGCCCTTCTTCCACATTGGTACCGGCCAAACGCACGATGATGGGCATTTTTATATTCTGATCCTGCATCGCCTGAATGATGCCGGTGGCAATCCAGTCGCAGCGGTTGATGCCGGCAAAAATATTGATGAGTATGGTTTTGACGGCAGGATCTTGCAGCACGATATGGAAAGCGTTGGACACTTTTTTAGGGGTC
>JAYUTK010000007.1:0-28609 GCA_043755195.1 Gallionellaceae bacterium | reverse complement strand
GCTTTTACAATTGCCAGCGACGGCATTCTGCATTGGGAAATTTAGCGCCGATAGTTTATGAACGGCAGTTTGTAGCAAAACAACCTATCGAGGTGTCTGAAATTATTTGACCACCACAATAAAAAATAAACCCGCAAAAAAATCCATGGGATCGGACTATTAATTTATAATTAACCGCTCTGTATAGTGCTATTTTCTGAGGCGAAATGCCATTACTTGAGACGAAATGAAAGTTATTCCATTTCCACTTCAAAGGTAAAATAATCCGTAGGGTGGGTCACACCCGCCGTTGTTCGTTGGCGGGTGTGACCTGCCCTACGTAAATATTCCTTTGATCGGGAATTGGAATTAGGGCATGGCGCACCCCAATACTGTTCACTTAGCACCAATCAGTTCGCCCTGAGCCTGTCGAAGGGTCATCAATTGGCGACGGGTGGTTCGACAAGCTCACCACGAACGGTTAAGCGAACAGTATTTGGCGCACCCGCCTCCATTGATTTTGTAGAGTGCCATGTGAATTTGATCACTTTTGGATTTTGCCCAAATAAAAAATGACGATCAGTATTAAAACCCAAAAAGAAATAGAAAAAATGCGTATCGCTGGTCGCTTGGCCAGCGAAGTGTTGGATTACATATCGCCTTTTGTGCAGGCTGGCATCACCACTGGCGAGATTGACCGACTATGCCACGACTATATAGTGAATGTGCAGAACTGTATTCCAGCGCCGCTGAATTACGCGCCACCGGGACATACTCCTTATCCAAAATCCATTTGCACTTCTATTAACCAACAGGTCTGTCATGGAGTGCCGGGAGATAAAGTCCTTAAGCTTGGCGATATTCTGAACATAGATGTTACCGTCATCAAACAGGGTTATCACGGCGATACCAGCCGTATGTTCTATATCGGCAAGCCGTCTATTCAGGCACAGCGCTTGTGCGAGACCACTTACCTGGCCATGTGGCGCGGCATTCGCATGGTTAAACCGGGCGCGACACTGGGCGATATTGGCCATAGCATCCAGCATTTTTCTGAGGGACTGGGCTACAGCGTGGTGCGTGAATTCTGTGGCCACGGTATAGGAAAAAAATTCCACGAAGAGCCACAGGTACTGCACTATGGCAAACCAAAAACGGGATTGAAGCTGGAACCAGGCATGATTTTTACGATTGAACCTATGATTAATGCGGGCAAAGCGGGCATCAAATATCTGGGTGATGGCTGGACTGTCGTGACCAAAGATCGCAGCCTGTCGGCACAATGGGAACATACAATACTGGTGACCGAAACCGGCTTTGAAGTGCTGACACTTTCTGACGGCTCCCCTCCTCCCCCGGTTTAAATTGCCGTGCACAGCACCGCTGAAATACGTCAGAGCTTGGTTGCTGCTCGCCTGCTCCTGCAACAAGATTACGAAAGTCACGCACAGCCCACACGCCTGCTGCACAACCATGCCAAGCAAGTTGACAAACATTTACGCGCGGCATGGAAATCTCTGGCCATGCCGCCGGAACTAGCGCTGGTGGCGGTAGGCGGCTATGGGCGCGGCGAGTTGTATCCAAAATCCGATATTGATTTGCTCATTCTGTTACCCGCAGAAGCCGACGCTGCAGTGCAGCAACAATTGCAAGATTTAGTCGGCCTGTTGTGGGACATCGGCCTCGAAGCCGGTCACAGCACACGCACGGTGGCGCAATGTGTGGCTGAATCCGCCGATGTCACGGTGCAGACTAATTTGTTGGAGGCACGCTTGGTAGTCGGCGCAGCACCGTTGTTTACTGAGATGTGCGGCGCGCTGACTCAACACTTCGATCATCGCGCCTTTTATCTGGCCAAGCACAAGGAACAAACACTGCGTCATGCGCGCTTTCTCGATACCGACTACAACCTCGAACCCAATTTAAAAGAAAGCCCCGGCGGTTTGCGCGATTTACAAACCGTGTTGTGGATCAGCCGCGCCTGCGGCCTAGGTACAACTTGGCGCGAACTGGCCAAGGCCAACATGATTACCGACGCGGAATCACGCGCCATCGCGCGCCATGAAAGTTTGCTGCAAACCCTACGCATCCGTCTGCACTATCTAGCCAAGCGTCGCGAAGATCGCATTATGTTCGAGTACCAAACCGAGTTGGCGCAGCAGATGAATATTGCCGCATCAAGCACACGCCGCGCCAGTGAACATTTAATGCAGCGCTACTACCGCACCAAACAGGCAGTGCTGCAACTCAATGCCGTATTGTTGCAAAACATGCGCGCCCACCTATTCCCGGAATCCAGCACACCACGTCCGCTGAATGAACGCTTCCTAGTGCGTGATGATTTACTGGAAGCGCGAGACGAAGCCCTTTTTGAAAATGAGCCAACGGCTATATTGGAAAGTTTTCTACTGCTACAACTACACCCGCAGTTAACAGGATTTTCTGCCTCCACCTTGCGTGCCATGTGGCGGTCGCATGACAAAATTGACGCTGCCTTCCGGCGCGACACACACAACCGCGAACTGTTTATGAAAATCCTGCGCCAACCACAAGGCGTGGTGCATACCCTGAGGCGGATGAATCAATACGGCATACTCGGTCGCTATATTCCTGCCTTCGGGCGAATCGTCGGCCAGATGCAGCACGACTTGTTTCACGTCTATACGGTAGATGAACACATCCTGATGGTGGTGCGTAATCTGCGCCGCTTTGCCGTGCCGGAATACGCTCACGAATTTCCATTGTGCAGCCAATTGCTGAGTGAATTCGCCCGCCCAGAAGTGCTATACGTCGCCGGATTATTTCACGACATTGCCAAGGGCCGCGGCGGCGATCATTCACAACTCGGCAAAAAAGATGCGCGACTATTTTGCACCCAGCATCAACTGAGCCGCGACGACAGCGATTTGGTAGTGTGGCTGGTCGAACAACATCTCACCCTTTCTGCCACGGCGCAGAAGCAGGATTTATCCGACCCGGAGGTCATCGCTAATTTTGCCGCAAAAATAAAAAATGACCGCTATCTGGTCGCGCTTTATCTTGTGACCGTAGCCGATGTGCGCGGCACCAGCCCGAAAGTATGGAATGCCTGGAAGGCCAAGTTAATCGAAGACCTGTTTCGCCATACGCGCCGTTATCTGAGCGACGGCCAAGGTGCTGATCGACTCGGCGCAATTCGTAGCGAGGCTGTGCAAGCACTGAACCTGTATGCCTATGCGCCGGAAACCTACCAACTACTCTGGGCACAACTCGACGACAGCTATTTTATGGATCACGAAGCGCAGGAAATTGCCTGGCATACCCGCTTGCTAGCGTTCAAGGTGAATACCGCCGCTGCCATCGTCAAGACCCGTTTAAGCCGTGCCGGAGAAGGTTTGCAAGTGATGGTGTACTGCCCCGATCAACGCGCCTTGTTTGCCCGCATCTGTGATTTTTTTGCGCGCATGAATTTCACCATCGTCGAGGCCAAGATCCACACCACGCGCCACGGCTACGCCCTGAACAGCTTTCAGATCATGGCAGCAGTACGCAGCAAAACAGCCTACCGCGACATTATGACCTACATCGAATTTGAATTGGCACAGCAAATCACCCAGGCCAAACCCATCGCGCCCGCCGCAGCAGGAAGGGTCAGCCGCCAGCTCAAACACTTCCCTATCAACACCGAAATCGAAATAACAGCTGACCATAAAGGTCTATATATTCTGTCGCTCATCGCGGGCGACAGACCGGGACTGTTAGCGCGCATTGCTCTGATGATGGATCAACATGGCATCCGATTGCACCGCGCCAAGATCAATACTTTGGGCAGCCGTGCCGAAGATGTGTTCTGGATAAGCGGAGCAATGCTTGCTGAACCTGAGCAGGCCGCAACCTTTCTTGGCGAGATGCGCGAGAAAATCTGATTGGAGGATTTTATATGAAACCCAAAATCACCCTTATCACTCTCGGAGTAGAAGACCTGGATCGGTCGCTGCGCTTCTATCGCGATGGCCTCGGCCTAAAATCGAAAGGCATATTCGGCACAGAGTTCGAGAATGGCGCAGTAGCTTTTTTCGACTTACAGGCCGGACTGAAGTTGGGAATATGGCCGCGCAAGAGCATATCTCTCGACACCGGCCTTCCGCTGGGCAGCCCAAACGCCACCGAGTTTACAATCGGACATAATGTCTCATCCAAGGTGGAAGTGGATGCGGTGATGACGCAGGCGAAAAATGCCGGTGCAGTTATCGTCAAACCGGCGCAGGATACTTTCTGGGGTGGTTACGCGGGTTATTTTCAAGACCCCGATCAGCATCTATGGGAGGTGATGTGGAATCTACACTGGGCGGTGCAAGACTAGTTCAACGCTCAGAATGCGGGCAAGGTGTCCGTGCTCCTCTCATTCCATTTTCAGTTAAAAAACAATCCATAGGGCGGGTCACACATAAAATAAATGATCGATTGATCGAAAAATAGAATCACCCTTCAATGATGATCGCTCGTGCCAGCACAAATGCCTCGAATTGGTCTGCTGGCAGCGGCTTGCTGAAATTGTAACCCTGAATTTCGCCACAACCCTGCCCGCGCAAAAATGCTAACTGCCCATCTGTCTCCACGCCTTCTGCAATAGTCTGCAAGCCCAGGCTATTTGCCAGGCTGATAATGGCGTTGACGATCGCTTTGTCGTCGGGATCATCGGTGAGATCGCGCACGAAAGATTGGTCTATCTTGAGCTTATAAACTTTGAATTGTTTCAGATAACTCAGTGATGAATAGCCAGTACCAAAATCGTCTATAGACATGCGGATGCCGCGCTTATGCAGGCTGTCCATCACCTCAATTGCCCCGACTGGATCCTTCATCGCGACCCCCTCGGTCAACTCCAATTCCAGGTATTGCGGCGGCAGTTGCTCCTCTTCCAGGATTCTCGTCACCAACTCAGGAAAATTGGAAGTTCTGAATTGCACAACGGAAAGATTCACCGCCATAATCATCGGTGCAATTCCACAGTCCATCCATGTTTTCATCTGACGTGCCGCAGTCCGTATCACCCATTCGCCGATAGATAGAATAAGCCCGCTGTCCTCTGCGATCGGGATAAACTCAGTCGGTAAAATCATACCCAATTCTGGATGATGCCAGCGCAGCAACGCTTCTGCCCCGATGATATGTCCTGTGGACAGCAGCATCTGCGGCTGATAATGCAAACACATCTGATTAAGTTCGAGTGCATGGCGCAGCGCATTTTCCAATTTCAGACGGCGCATAGAATGCAAATGTATGGCCGGCGTAAAGAAGCAAAAATTGTTTCGGCCATCGTGTTTGGCTCGGTACATCGCCACATCAGCACACTGCGACAGCGCCTCAAAATTTTCACCATCGGCAGGAAACATGGCGATGCCGATAGAAGGTGTAATGACCAAATCATGATTCTCGATTTGACAAGCTTCTGCGACTGTACTTAATAACTTTTCAGCAACGTGCGCCGCACCATCGGTATTAGTATCTTGCAACACCAGAATAAATTCATCTCCGCCCAAACGTGACACAGTATCTTCCTCACGTACCGCAGAGTTCAGGCGCTTTGCCACCTCCATCAACAGCAAGTCACCTATCCGATGGCCGAGAGAGTCATTGATATTCTTAAAGTGGTCAAGGTCGAGAAATAATACCGCCAATTGTGTGTGGCTACGCTGCGCCATTCCCAGCGCATGAGTGATCCGATCATGGAGCAACACCCGGTTAGGCAGCCCGGTGAGTGCGTCAAAGTGTGCCAGGCGCTGAATCCGTTCTTCATTCCGTTTGTTCTGGGTAATGTCGCTGAATATGCCGATATAGTGGGTGACTTGGCCGCGCGTATCGAGCATCTGGCTAATAGAAAGCCATTTAGGATAAACGCTGCCATCCTTGCGGCGATCTATTAACTCACCTTGCCAGCGACCTTTCATGTTAATAGTTGCCCACATAGAACGATAAAAACTGTCGTCCTGATAACCTGAGGATAATATACGTGGAGTTTTGCCCAATGCCTCGGCTTCGCTATAGCCTGTGATAACAGTGAACGCATGGTTGACCATTACGATGTGAGTGTCTGCATCGGTAATCAAGAAGGCTTCAGTACTCTGTTCGAACACTTTTGCAGCAAGCTTAAGTTGAGTCTCTGCCCGCTTACGCTCTGTAATATCACGGAAAAAACTTTGTGTTCCGAAAAACACCTCATCCACAAAAATACCACTCATATTGCCTTCAACAATTATTTCAAGTCCACCTTTGGCAACCAATATCGTTTCGATGTGATTAAAATTTTTACCGTTTTGAATCTCAGAAAATAGGTTTTCGCAATACGAGAGTTGCGCAGGTTTTACAATCTGACTAAAACTTAATTTGAGTGCCTCCTCGCGCGACCAACCCAGCGCCGCACACCAAGCGTTGTTAACGAAAATTAATTTCCCATCAACACCCACGGTTTGCACCAGATCATGGGTGGTCGCAATTAAGCGCTGGTAACTGGCTTCGCTGGCGCGCCGCAATTCCATTTCGCGCCTTAAGTGGGCAGTACGCTCCTCTATTCTTTGCTCAAGCGAATCATTAAAAGATCGCATGTGCCCTTCCATCTGGCGATGCAAAGCGAGTGTGCGGCGCAATTCAAGTTGCGCGATGACAGTCCGACTCAATGCGCGCAGGGCTGATTTCTGCTGGTCGTTCAGCTCACGCGGGACATGGTCAATGACACATAGCGTCCCCAGTGCCAGCCCATCAGCTGCCACCAAGGGTGCGCCTGCGTAAAAGCAGATATTTGGGTAACCGGTAATGAGCGGGTTATCGAAAAAACGGGGGTCAGCCTTGGCATCACGCACTTCAAAAATTTCGCCCGGATTCAAAATGGCGTGGGCGCACAAGGCTACATCGCGCGGAGTTTCACTGACATTCAGATTTACTTTTGATTTAAACCAGTGTCGGGCTTCATCAACCAGGGTAATGATGGCAATGGGTGTCTGGCAAATCTGCGCGGCCAATAAAGTAAGGTCGTCAAAAGCCTGCTCTGGCGGGGTGTCCAGCACTTTGTAACTGAACAATATATTGAGGCGTTCGTCCTCATTTGACGGTAAAGGGGCTATTTGCATTACTGACTAGTTAACCTTGCGGCTTGGTTTAAATGTTAGATAGAAACCATTTTATCATCCCGGAAACGACAAATGTTGCGACCCGCCTCCTTGGAGTGCTATACGGCTATTCCCACTCTATCGTCGCCGGTGGCTTGCCGGAGATGTCATACACCACGCGGTTAATGCCGCGCACTTCGTTGATGATGCGATTGGATACTTTGGCTAACAAGGCATGTGGTAATTCTGCCCAATGTGCGGTCATAAAATCCTGTGTTTGCACTGCGCGCAATGCCACTACCCATTCGTAGGTACGGCCATCACCCATTACGCCTACTGATTTAACAGGCAGGAATACGACGAAGGCCTGCGAAGTTTTTGTATACCAACCGGAAGCATGTAGCTCTTCAATAAAAATAGCATCCGCACGACGCAGCAGATCAGCATATTCTTTTTTTACTTCGCCGAGTATGCGTACCCCCAGGCCGGGACCGGGAAAGGGATGGCGATACACCATGTCGTGCGGCAAGCCAAGTGACACACCGAGTTCGCGCACTTCGTCTTTGAATAATTCGCGCAACGGCTCCAACAATTTCAGGTGCAGGCTTTCCGGTAATCCGCCTACATTATGATGCGATTTAATGGTGTGTGCTTTTTTGGTTTTCGCGCCAGCAGATTCGATCACGTCAGGATAAATTGTCCCTTGTGCCAGCCATTTTGCCTGCGGCAATTTTTTGGCTTCGCGCTGGAATACTTCAACAAATTCCCGCCCGATAATTTTGCGTTTTTGCTCAGGGTCGGATACGCCAGTTAGATGATGTAAAAACTCGGCACTGGCATCAACATGAATAACCTTCATCTGTAGATTTTTAGCGAAAGTCTCCATCACTTGCGCGGCTTCATTCAAGCGCAATAAGCCGTTATCCACAAACACGCACGTTAGTTGGTCGCCGATAGCACGATGAATCAACGCCGCCGCCACCGAAGAATCCACGCCACCGGACAAGCCGAGGATCACCTCATCTTTGCCTACTTGAGCGCGAATTTTTTCCACCGCCTCGCCGACATAATCCGGCATGTTCCAGTCCTGCGCACAGCCGCAAATGTCATGCACGAAGCGGCTCAACATCGCCTTGCCCTGCTCGGTGTGAGTGACTTCTGGATGAAATTGCAGCGCGTAAAAATGCCGCGCTTCGTCTGCCATGCCGGCTATGGCTGTCGTAGGGTTGCTGGCAATCACCTTGAAGCCGGGCGGCAGTTTGGTCACCTTATCACCGTGGCTCATCCATACATCTATCAGCCCGTGGCCTTGCGCGTTGCTTCTGTCCTGAATGTCGCGCAGCAATGTCGAATGTCCCTGCGCGCGTATCTCGGCATAACCAAATTCGCGCACCAGCCCATTTTCTACCGCACCACCCAGTTGCGCAGCCATAGTCTGCATGCCATAGCAAATGCCCAGCACGGGTACGCCTAGATCGAATACGATCTGCGGCGTGCGCGGGGTGTCGCCTTCAGTAACAGAATTCGGGCCACCAGAAAGAACAATTCCGCTGGGTTGAAAGGAACGAATAAATTCATCGCTCACATCGTAAGAATGGAGTTCGCAATAAACATGCGCCTCCCGAACGCGGCGCGCAATCAATTGGCTATATTGAGAGCCGAAGTCGAGGATGAGGATTTTTTTATGGGACATTTTTCAGGATTCAGGATTCAGGATTCAGGATTCAGGATTCAGGATTCAGGATTCAGGACCGACGATTGGCTGTTCCCGTATCCCGTATCCCGTATCCCGTATCCCGTTTCCTGCATCCTATTCAATATGATAATTCGGCGCTTCCTTGGTGATCTGCACATCATGCACATGCGATTCGCGTATGCCGGCAGAGGTAATCTGCACAAATTCTGCTTTGCTGTGCATAGTTGAAATTTCTGGGCAGCCAAGGTAGCCCATGCTGGAACGCAAGCCGCCCATTAACTGGTGTATCACCGCTAACACGCTGCCCTTGTACGGTACGCGCCCTTCCACGCCTTCAGGCACCAACTTATCCAGATTGTCTTCGTCGTCCTGAAAATAACGGTCGCTGGAGCCTTGCTGCATCGCGCCCAAACTACCCATACCGCGATAGGATTTATAGGAACGTCCCTGAAACAACTCTACTTCGCCAGGTGCTTCTTCCGTTCCGGCAAATAATCCACCCAACATCACCACGTGTGCGCCCGCTGCAATCGCTTTAGCAATGTCGCCGGAATAACGTATGCCACCGTCTGCAATCAATGGCACACCCGACCCCAGCAGGGCTTCAGCTACATTCTGTATGGCGGTAATTTGCGGCACACCAACTCCCGCAACCATGCGCGTGGTACAAATAGAACCGGGGCCTATGCCTACTTTTACGCCATCTGCACCGTGATCCAGTAGCGCTCTGGCAGCCGCACCCGTGGCGATATTCCCACCTATCACATCTACATTCGGAAAATTTTTCTTAACCCATTTCACGCGATCTAACACACCTTGCGAATGACCATGAGCAGTATCCACTATCAATATATCTACACCCGCCTCGACCAACAGCGTAGCTCGCTCATCCGTACCCTCCCCCACGCCAATCGCTGCTCCCACGCGCAAACGCCCCAACTTGTCCTTGCATGCTTGCGGATGTTCGCTGGATTTCAGAATATCCTTGACGGTAATCAGCCCGCACAATTCAAAGGCATCATTCACCACTAACACGCGCTCGATGCGATGTTTGTGCATTAAGGCGCGCGCCTCTTCGCGGCTGGCATTTTCTTTGACGGTGATGAGCCGCTCACGCTTGGTCATAATGTTCTGAATAGGCTGATCCAGATTATGTTCAAAACGCAAATCGCGGTTAGTGACTATGCCCACCACCTTCTTACCCTGCACCACTGGCAAGCCGGAAATTTTATGTAGGCGCGTGAGATTCATTACCTCTCGCACCGCCATATCGGGCGTAACCGTGATGGGATCATTGACGACTCCGCTTTCGAAGCGTTTAACTTTGGATATCTGTTTTGCCTGAGCCTTGGCGCTCATGTTTTTGTGGACGATACCGATGCCACCCTCTTGAGCTAGAGCGATGGCCAAGCGTGCCTCGGTCACGGTATCCATAGCGGCGGACAACAATGGAATGTTTAGAGTGATATTGCGTGTAAGCTGGGTACGTAAACTCACTTCGCGTGGCAACACGTTAGAATGCGCTGGTACTAACAGGACATCGTCAAAGGTTAATGCTGTTCTGGTGATATTCATGGCAGTGCGGCCTCGACTAAATTTCAAATTAAATTGGTACGGATCAACTTTTGCCTTTGCGCCCCATGACATAAATCAAACATTCAAAGAATAACTCGCACCATTCCTGGTCATTTTCCTTGAGTGACTCAAGCAACTTTTTGACTTCTGCTGGAGGCCAACTCCGATTAAAGGAAACGAGTTGTTCCTCAGAGTAAATCTTCAACATAGGATGCAGCTTGCTGCCCAGTTTAATAATTTCCTTAAGCATGAGCGCCAAATCCTTGTCGGAATCAAGTTCGGCAGTCAGGTCACCATACATTTTTGGATTTTGTTTGGCGTATTCCACAAAGTGGCTGAGCAAGAAAAAAAAGTGACCTTTATTATTTTCAGTAACCGGATCGCTTAATTCAAAAGGCATCACCAGCAATTCCAACCAATAGTATTGCAACTTGGGATTCAAATTTTTAAAAACACCAACATAGCCATTGCGGGCAGTGGCGCGTTGGATGCAGTCATCCAGGATCAATTTATCAGAAGCGCGGCTCGCAGCTACCCCGCTTCCCAAGGCTTGCGGCCTGACCAGAAAAAAGCCTGGGGCTTCATCAAACAACTTGCCGGAGTGCTGGTGTGCCCGGTAATAGGCGTTGAACATCTTGAGCACAAGCTCTTGATTTTTATCTGCCCGATAATAGTCGAGATTAATACCTGTCTCGGCTGGGTGGTTCGACATACTATGTGCCCTTATGCCATTTCTAAATTAAATCCGAATTTGTCGGCTGCATGTCATCTTTAACTTGGAGATAGAATTTAAAGTGATTAACCCCGTACCAAAGGATTTCTTTGGAGAAAAAGAATAATTTCAATATGGTCATTATGCCCTATCTGCAAAGATTTAGGGTAGCCTAGTATTGCTGTATATTTGTGGCATCTAGCTGAACAGAGAAAGATTTGTGTATTTAATTTATACTCATGTCGTGAATCAAAAATACAGAAAATCGGAGAGCTCGTTATGAAATTCTGCCTCATCATTTTACAATTAATACTCGCCCTACTTACTCTTAACGCATATGCCGAGATTAACAAATGGGTGGATGAAAACAACCGGGTTCATTATTCGGATCAGCCTGCCCCTGCCAATATCAACATGACTCCAGTTAACGTACCTCCCCCGGCAGAAAACAATATTCCGATGCAAAAGTCGGTAGCTGAGCGCGAAGCAGATCTCAAAAAGTCGCAAAAAGACAAAGAGGAAATGGAGCTGAAGGAAGCCAAACAAAAGGATGTTGACCAAGCTAAGCAGCGCTATTGCGAAGAGGCCAGAAGCAATTTACTGACACTACAAAATTCTCCTCGCATTTCCACTTACGACAGCGATGGGAAATTAAGTTATATGGACGATGCCACGCGGGAAAAGCGTATGGAAGAAGCACAAAAAGGGATTAGCAAGCATTGCAAATAGATTTCCTCAAGCAGCAATCGCGCTGTCATCGCTCAAACGCAACGCCTCTTCTATATCCACCGCCACCACATGCGAAACGCCGCGTTCCTGCATGGTTACCCCGACCAGTTGCTGCGCCAGCTCCATGGTAAGTTTGTTGTGGCTGATGAATATGAACTGAGTATGCTGCGACATTTTTTTGATAAGGTTGCACAGACGCTCGGTATTGGTGTCATCCAGCGGTGCATCCACCTCATCCAGCAAACAGAACGGCGCTGGGTTGAGTTGAAACAAAGAAAATACCAGCGCAATCGCAGTCAGCGCTTTTTCGCCGCCCGACATCAGATGAATCGAGGCATTCTTCTTGCCCGGTGGTTGCGCCATGACCTGCACACCGCTGTCCAGAATTTCCTCGCCAGTTAAAATCAAACGCGCTTCGCCGCCACCAAACAACACCGGGAACATCTCCCCCAGATGACGATTCACCTCATTGTAAGTAGCCATCAAGAGTTCACGTGATTCTTTATCAATGCGCCGTATCGCTTCTTCCAGCGTGGTCATCGCTTCATTCAAATCTTTTGCTTGTGCATCCAGGTAGGCTTTACGCTCCTGCGCTGCTTGCAATTCTTCCAATGCCGCCAGATTAACCGCACCCAGCGCTGTGATGCTGTCGTTCAAGCCGTTCAGTTCCTGTTGCAGGGCGTTCGGCTTAGCATTGCCCGCTTCCAGTAATGGCAACAATGCTGCTTCATCCACGCCTTGCAACTGTGTAGTCCATTGCTCAAATTGCAGCCGCGCTTCTTGCTCCTTGAGCGTGAGCTCGCTAGACTTTTCGCGTAAGGGGTGCAATTTTTGTTCGCACGACAAGCGTTCTTGTTCCAGCTTTTGTAGATTGGCGGCGGCCTGTTCCAGCATATTGCGCGCCTCGGCCAGCGCTTGTTCACGCAGTTGGCGTTGTTGTAGCGCTTCTTGCAATTGCTGTTTGCTGGCGCTGTCATCTATCTGCGCCAGCTCCTCGCGGTTACGCACCAGCGCTTGCTCCAATTGCGCCAACGTGTCGCCAATCTGCTTCAAGTTATGCTCCAGGTCAGCAATTTTCTCGGCGCAAGTCTTGGCAAAAAATCGGGCTTCCTGCAATTCGTGCTGCGCTATCTGCGCCCGTTCGCGCTGTAAGCGCAGCGCAGATTCCTGTGCCGCTGCATGCTGCCTGACCTCTTCGCTGGCGGCCTGCTGCGCCGCCATGTTCTCGCGCAGAATATCCATGCGCTCGCCGATTTGACGTTGCTGACTCTGCTCGGCATCTACTTGCTCGGTTAATTCATGTAGCTCGTGCGCTATCTGCGCGGCGCGCTCATGACTGCGCTCGTTGGCCTGGGTCAATTTCAGTATCTGCACCTGCATGCTGTGCTGGCGCTGCTGTAATTCGCTGCCAGCAGTACGCAGCGGTGCAATACGGCTTTCAATGGCATGATAATTTTCTTCAGCCTGCACTACTTGACGCTTGCCCTGCTCCACCGTTGCCGCCTGTTGCTGCGCCTCTTGCTGCAAACGCTCAATCTCGCGCTGGCGCGCCAACACGCCATGCACCTGACTATCTGGTGCGTGAAATAACACACTCTGTGCTCCGACCAAATGTCCTTGCGGTGTCACCAACCATGCACCTGCGGGCAAGCGCGCGCGCATGTCCAAGGCTTGAGTGAGTGTTGCAGCGGTATAAACGCCGGACAACCAGTCTGCCAACACTGCGGCGGCTTGATCGTTCTGGCAGCGCACGTAGCTTAACAGCGGGTGCAAGTCGGAATTCATCCCGATGCCATGATCCTGCCGGGATGAATCCTGACCACCATCGGCAAACACCGCCAGTTTGGCCGGTGGCGTATCGGCCCAGCTTGTGGCTTGCTCCAAACCAGCCAAACTAATGGCGTTAAGACGCTCACGCAATATGGCTTCCAGCGCATCTTCCCAGCCCGCATCAATGTTGATTGATTGCCATAAGCGAGGCATTTGATCCAACTGATGTTTGACTAACCAGCGCTTCAGGTTCTGGTCGTTATCAACCTGGTGCTGTAGTTGTTGCAATGCGGCCAGCTTCGCTTCCACTTGTGCCAGTTGTCGCTCTAATTCCTGCGTTGTTTGACGTTCATTTTTTCGTGCCGCATCAGCTGCCGGAAGTTGCTCCTGCAACTGTGCTAACTGCTGTTGCTGTGTGCTGCGCTCGGTTTCGACCTCGGCCAACTGCTGCTGAGCCTGCGCCAAGGCCGCCGTATTCACGGGCGCTAAATTATCCTGTTCCAGCAGCAGGCGCGAACGGCGTGACTCCAGTTGCTGCATATTGCGCTGGATATTTGCACGCTGCGATTCGGCCAGTTGCAATTGTTGCTGGACGACTAACTGTTCGCGCTGCGCGGCGTTGTAACGCTCTTGTGCCGTGCGCGCCGCTTCTTCTGCTTGTGGCAAATGCAGTGTTTCTGTTGAGGCGCGATTTTCGCAGCCCTCAACCTTGACCGCAGCTTCCTGCTGCTGTTGCTGCCAATGCGTTTGCAAAGTTTGTATGCCTTGCAACTGGCTGCGCTGTTGCTCCATTTGCAATTGATCGTTGGCTAGCCGTTGCGTCAGGCGCGCACGTTGATCATTAAGGTGCGTGATGTGTTGTTCCAGCCGCGCAATCTCGGCGTTGGTGGCATACAGTTCGCCCTGCTTGGCATGCAGTGCATCGGAAAGCTGGTAATGACCGCTACGCACACTCTCCAACTGGCTTTCCAGTTCGCGTAAGCGCGCCGTCTCGGCTTCCAGTTCGGTCTTGATTTTTTCTGTGGCCAGCGCAAAGCGTACACGGCGTGACTCGGCTTCGCGCTTGTTCACCAGCCACAACAAATGTTGCGTGGTGTCGCGCTGCGTTTCTAGCGCGCGGTATTGTTTGGCCACCTCGGCCTGTTCGGTCAGATGGGTAAGCTGCTTGCCCAACTCTTGCAAAATGTCATCCACGCGCAACAAATTTTCTCGCGTATCGGCAATGCGTAACTCGGTTTCGCGGCGACGGTCGCGGTATTTGGATACCCCTGCCGCCTCTTCCAAAAACACGCGCAACTCTTCCGGCTTGGCCTCGATGATGCGCGAGATCATGCCCTGCTCGATGATGGCGTAAGCGCGCGGCCCCAGGCCAGTGCCCATAAAAATATCAGTAATGTCTTTACGTCTGACGTGCTGGTTATTGATGTGGTAGGAGGAATCGCCGTCGCGTTGCAACACGCGCTTGATCGAGATTTCGGCATAGCTAGACCATTGACCGGCAGCCTTGCCCAGACTGTTATCAAAAATCAACTCGACGCTGGCGCGCGACACTGGCTTGCGCTTATCAGAACCATTGAAAATGACATCCTGCATGGATTCACCGCGCAGAGCGGAGGCTTTCGATTCGCCCAACACCCAGCGCAGCGCGTCTATAACATTGGATTTACCGCAACCGTTGGGGCCGACAATGCCGACGATCTGCCCCGGCAGCGCAATGTGCGCGGGATCAACAAAGGATTTGAAACCGGCCAGCTTGATGTGGGAAAGGCGCAATTTTGATTAGCCAGACGTTATAATGCAGCACATTCTAACCGACCCCTTTAACATTTCAAACAGGGCATTTCAAAATGCGTTCTTCCCCTACCCCAGTGTTACCAAAGAAAACCATGCCTGTTAAAGAACTGGAAACCTTTCCCAACCCCAATTCCGGGCGCGATTACCATATTCATATGGAAATTCCAGAGTTCACCTGCTTGTGCCCCAAGACCGGCCAACCTGATTTCGCGACCCTGATTCTGGATTACATCGCCGATAAAAAATGCGTGGAACTGAAAAGTCTCAAGATGTATATCTGGTCGTTCCGCAACGAAGGCCATTTCCACGAAGATGTCACCAATCGCATTCTTGACGATCTGGTCGCTGCTACCAAACCGCGCTTCATGCGCCTTACCGCAAAATTTTATGTGCGCGGCGGGATATTTACCAATGTCGTAGCAGAACAACGCAAGCGCGGCTGGAATCCACAGCCGCTGGTGGATTTAGCACAGTTTGAGATACAGTCGAATACACGCGGTTAAATTTGCAAAATAGTTTTTATAGCTTAGATTTTTCGCGCTGCATATTGGTCACATAGCGCTGTAACAACATGATGGATTGACTGTCTAGGTCGCTGAATTGACAACCGGCGCGCTTGCGTATTTGGCCAGTGGCCGAGGTCAGTAAAACTAGCGTTTTCACCTCTATCGTTCCACTTATCTCGCCTAACTCTGGCAGCTCTATCCGGCAATTTGGATATTTCTGACCGAGAACGAGATCGGCATCCGTCTCGGCACAAGTCAGTGCAACGCCGCCGCCGCTTATGTCCATGATGGTAAATTCACTAGGCTGCTCTTCTGGCTGATCTTCGGCAGTTATAACACAGCGCAGCGGATTCACTACTGAGGTAATGAGGCGGTAATACTCACGTCGTTGTAGGCGATAAATACTTTCAGGGAGTGGGAGATAAAATGCCGGAAAGTTCTGATACAGCACCTCGCTAATTTGATGGGCGGTAAATTGAACCTTGACCTGCAAATGAGAGCTGACCAAAACCAATCTATTGCTCTCGACTATGCGTCGATTTTCTGTGCTGTTCCGACTTTGCTCCAGCCATAATCCCCGCTCATCTACTTCCAGCACCGTAGTCAATATAAATTCATTCACAGTGCCGTAATACAGCGCAACGCGCGCACCTTTTTCGGCGATGTGATGAAGGACAAACTCAATTTCTCTGGCCGAAGTCAGGCGATAGTTATCATTTTCCGCATTGGAAAATAGTTCAATTTTAAGTGGGACTTCTTTGTCCATGTTTAAAGTTCCCAGTTACAAAAACTGGGTTATAAAACAAACCAGCATGGATGATAACAAAACTATGGCTTTATTTGATGAGGAAATCAGCGGGAGTATGGTATCTAAACCGCACTATTACTCTGCGAGTAGCAGGGAAAGGTCGGCAATACCCAAAATTCAACCGCACTTCATCCGGGCTTGCCCACCTTGCAAATTTGAATGATTAAAGATGCCCGTATATCTGTAGCAAGCGCCGTTCCTGACGATTGTTTTGCATAATGCGCTGTAATTGATCCATCCAAACCTCGGTGTGATTACGTATCTCGGCATCGTCAGCCAGAATTTTTTTAATCAGATGAATTTTTCGCTGCCGGCTGGATTCATCTAATGTTGTCGTTGCATCTACAGGTCGCATGGCCGCGACCTGTTCGCTGCATTGCAGTTGAATGCCTGCTAGCCTGTCCCATTCACCTTGAATAGCCGCATCGCGCATCTGGCTAGTCAGATCGGAAAGAGATTCGTATTGAGTAATGACGATAGAAGTATTCATTTTTTACACCCTGCTATAAACCAAATGCTTATTCGATACAGGTTTAGCCTGCGTTACGGTTTGCACGGGAATCGCCTGCATAGGCTTTGCCGGCAAGGTTTCAGGGCGTATGCTTTCCCAGGCCTTTTTTAAATCGCTTAGTAAGGCCGTGACCTCATCTAAAGCAGCAGTGTCGTTCTTCAAATTAGCGACCATCAAACGGGTACACATATATTCATACAGTGCGGACAAATTCTGCGCCAATTGCCCACCCACTTTCTTATCCAGGCTGGCATTTAATCCTTCATCAATAATGGAAATGGCCTTGGAAATTGAGGTGCCTTTTACCGAAATATCGCGACGAAGGATGCCATTTTTAGCATTGGCAATCGCCAACAGCGCACCTTGATACAACATAGCAATCAGCTTGTGCGGATCAGCCGCGCTCACCCCAGACTCAACTCCAACTTTTGCATAGACGGTAGCGACATTTTTTATGTTCATGATATTTCTCCTATCTTAAATTACTAAGTTGCGCGAGTTGTTGAGTCAAGTAAGTGCTAGTGGTATTCATACCGCTTAAAGTTTGATCCAGCGCAGTAAATTGGGCGCGGTATCTTTTCTCGATGTTGATCAGGCGGGTTTCTATCGCATCGCGTTGACTACCAATGTCGGCGATAGTTCTGCCTATGCCATCGGTGCGGCTAGATAAGGCGCCATCGCTGGCCAGAATAGAGCTCGTCCATGCTTTCAAGGTGGAGGCATAACCCTGCGAATAATTTAATGTCCCGCGCGCGCCTAGGCTGCCGCCCGTGACCGTGATGCTCAATCCATTTTGATCGCCGCTATTCGCAGTTAACATCTGACCAGACCCTGTTGCGGCCACCCCTGCTATTGTTCCGATTACATCTACACCTAGCGTGCTAGTGGGCGGGGTGGCAGGGGCAGCCCCACCTATTCCACCAAACAGGTTGTCAGCGCCAGTGCCGGTCAAAGCCACACTGGAAGTTGAGCCATAGGTGTTGGAGGAAATGCTGAATATCCCAGATGATTGAGTTGCTGCTACGGTAATTCCCACAGCGCTGAAAGCGCTGGCGCTGTTTATCTGCGATTGCAACTCAGTTGCTAAGGTTGCATTAGTGTAAGTGCCAGTGGACAGGGTAATAGCTGCGCTCACCCCATTAATATTGACATCAAAAGTGTTGTTGCCGACACCTATGGTGGTCGTCCCCACCGCCAGTACGCCAGACAATTTTCCTTGCGTAGCAAGCTGGCTGATGTTGACTGGGTAGTTGCCTGCTTTAACCGTGCTGGTCGCACTGCTGAAACTAACTAAGCTGTCTGTGCTTTTACCTACGCTGGCAAACAGACTGGCGACGTCGCTGAAATTACTGGTCATCGCGCTGTCGAGCTTGCTTTGGTTAAGCGCCAAGCTGCCATCTTTCTGAAATGACACCCCCACATCAGAAAGCATGGTTAATACTCCTGTCGTGCCAACCACCGATGCGCTCAACATGCTGCGTAGTTGCGCTTGCAGCGAGCGCACTGTACTGTCGCCCTGCAAAATCGCGCCCTGCTTAGTTGCGGCATTATAGGCAGAGGAATTTTTCAAGGCTGTCGCCAACTCGTTATAAGATTTTACAAAGGTGGCAACCAATCCGCTCACAGCAGCAGTGTCCCGTGCCACCGTTAAGTTGGCCGGTGTGGCTGTGATTTTATGCAATGACAGAGTGACGCCTTGAATCACATCAGAAACGGTGTTGGAAGTCTTGCTCACCGCCACCCCATTAACCTTGAAATTGGCATTCGACGCAGTTGCAGTTTCAGCCAAATTTTGTGTGCTGGCTGGATTGTGTGCCAGCAGGCTGCTCACAGCTGCATCACCGCTCACCGATATTTTCATGCTGTTACTCACGCCAGCACTGCTTGACGACAGCGCCAGACGGTAAGGCGTACCGCTCCCGTCATTAATGATGGTTGCTGTTATGCCCAACTGCGCGGCATTAATCGCATCGCGTATGCCTTGCAATGAATTGTTGCTACTGTCTATGGTAAGGCTTTTAGTAGCATTACCGCTCGCAGCAAAAGTGGCTCCAGTATATTTGCCAGTACCGCTATCGAATGTGCCGCCGCTTATCGTGCCAAAATCAAAAGTGACCGTAGTAGAAGCACCCGTGCCTATGGCAGCAGTACTACTGGCTTGCCCGGCGGCAACCAATTTTTGCGTCTGCGCCAAACTGGTGACTTCCAGCGAATAAGTGCCAGCCGTCGCATTGCTGGTTGCAGTAGCGGAAAAAATGGCGGCATCAGATGAAATTGCTTTGAATGACAGAAAGTTACTGGCACTGACCATGCCTTGCAGGGCGGATTGAAAGCTGCTAACCGCACCCTTGACGTTGCCAAATGCGGAAAGTTTAGCTTGGTAGCCTGCTTCTTTGACATTCAGTTTGTTAATAGGCTGACGCTCAACAGTCATCAACTGACTGACGATGCTATTAACATCAAGACTGGCTGCATTGATAGGCATGATCTATTCCAGAACTCCCTAACCTAGTTCAATTTAAAAGAGAGCAATCACTGTGTTACTCAACAAACATTATTCATGTTCATCGCGTCATTCATATTGCTAAACACTAGGCTATTCCTTCCCCATTTTTAAAAGACCAGCTTTTCTCAAATGGGGAGAGTTCCCTGCTGTTCACGAATAAACGCTAAGCCTTTTGCCGCAACAACAAGCCCTGACGGACTTGGTCAATCGCACGAGAAATCGAAAGCATTTCATCCGTTGGAAACTGCCGGATCAAGTCACCCGTATCAGAATCTACCAGCCTGACGACCTGCTTACTGGTGCTTTCATCCACACTAAATTCCAGGTTTCTATTGGCCAACTTCAGCGCCCTATTAATGTTGTCCACCACCCCTTTTAACTTTTCCGCAGAGGGATGCTGCTCGGCAACCTGCTCTGCTTGTTGCCCTTGCTTCTCTGCGGCTTGTGTGGCTTGCGACAACTGAATTGCTGCATTTTCTTTTGCATCAAAATTCGTGGCAGGAGTTGCAGCCACGGCAACAGGCGCACTATCACTAGTGAATCTGACAGACTGTTGGGCCTGTGCCGAGCTACTGGCATTCAGGATAAGCATTTGGGCTCTCCTTACATTTCAAAATCCCAGCCGATTTTCTGGCTGGGGATACTTCACTTCATTTAACGCAACAGTGTCAACACATTATTCGGCAATTGATTTGCCTGAGCCAACATCGCCGTACCCGCTTGCTGCAAAATTTGTGCACGAGTCAGTTGAGCGGTTTCCGCAGCAAAGTCTGCATCTTGTATCCGGCTACGCGAGGCAGACAGATTTTCTGAGGTGGTTTGCAAGCTAGCAATGGCCGAAGTGAAACGGTTTTGGAACGATCCCAAACTACCCCGCGAGACGTTGATCTGACTGAGCGCCGCATCAACAACCGCAATGGCAAGCTGAGCATTGGCGCCAGTGGTGCCGCCTAAACTAATGCTGGCCACGGACGAAAATGCACTGGCTTGGGTAGCCGAGGTAAAGGTGTCGGTATTAGCACCCGCCAAGGTGATCGTACCTTTGCTGCTGGCCAGAGATAACGCGCCACTCTTGATGGAGGAGTCAGTGCCAGCGCCACCCGTTAGAGTTACCGTACCGAAGGTCACCGTCTTGGTGGCACCCGTATTGTTGAAGTCCAAAATGCTAATGTCACGTCCATCGGTCGTTGACAGTGTCAGACCTGCTTTGGTCGAGGTGCTGGTGAAGCTGGCAACCACTCCAGTAGAACCCTGTGCACCATTGATTGCGCCCATCAGTGCGGTGAGGTCGGTTGGATCTGCAACTGCCGCCGAGATAGCGCTACCATTTAAAGTCATGGTTACCGTGCCAGCCACTGCAAGACCGCTCAAAGTGGCGCTATTCGTAGCAGTAGCAGTCACACCGACACCGCTCGCTGCTGCATTGATGGCAGCGGCAATAACTTTGGCATCAGAATCGGTGGCGTATGCAATCGCGGCCGTCGTGCCACCTCCTGTAGTGGTAATCGTCAGATCGGTTTCGGCAGCAGTGTTGTTGCCAGCAGTAACGTCTGCGCCCGCCGCTTGGTAAAGACCGACACCACCAAAACCGACAATGGATCCTACCCCAGCCAAAATATTACTGCCCAGTCCGGTTGCTCGTGCATCCGCAATCGAAGTGACCGAAATAGTCTGGTTGGCATTGGCACCCACTTGGAATGCTTGGCTGGTAAAACTCCCATCCAATAAGGTAATGCCATTGAAAGAGGCCTGCCCGGCAACGCGAGTAATTTCAGCAATCAACTGTGCCGCTTCTGCATCCAGAGATGAACGGTCTGAGATACTATTGGTGGCATTAGCAGATTGAACTGCTAGTTCGCGGATACGCTGTAAATTGTTGCCAATTTCAGCTAATGCGCCTTCTGCGGTCTGGGACAGCGAGATGCCATCATTGGCATTGCGGGCAGCTTGATTCAGGCCTCGTATCTGCGAGGTCATACGGTCGGCAATTGCCATACCCGCCGCATCATCTTTAGCGCTGTTGATGCGTAAGCCGGAAGACAACCGTTGTAACGCGGTCTGTAGCGACATTTGTGAAGTGCCCAGATTGCGTTGTGCATTGAGTGATTCTACGTTTGTGTTGATAATCGAAGCCATTTTAACTCTCCTTTAACTGTGGTTTACTGTCCGGCAGTTGCCGTTTACATTGGTTTACCTGATGTTTACTCACCAACGACTCAAAGTTGACGATAATTTGCCAGCTTGGCCGAACGGCTAGTAGTTGCAACAGGTTCATCAACCGCCGTTAGTTCAGTTATCGGAATAGCGCTGAGAAACTTTAGGAGTAATCTTGAATTTTTATTTGAAGGGTTTGTTAAGGGACTTTAGGAAGCGCTACCGCCACCCGGTTTTTGCCGGTTTTTTTGGCTTGATACATGGCTTTATCGGCACGCCAGATGACATCTTCCTGCGACTCTTGCGGCATACGAAGCGCTACACCGGCACTGAAAGTAACCAAAACGCGGTCATTATTGTGCAAGAAGAATTTTTTGGTCAGTTCGCGTTGCAGACGCTCGACCGTGGCCGCAGCTTCTTCAATACCTAAGCCGGGCAGGACGATCACAAACTCCTCTCCACCATAACGTGCCACCACATCGCTGGGGCGTAAGGCTTCCTTAATGACATTGCTGAGGTGGATCAGCGCTTGATCTCCGGCCTGATGACCTAATGTGTCATTCAGGCGCTTGAAGTCATCCAAGTCGAGCAAGGCCACACAGATAGTGGTTTGGCCGCGATCCGCGCGCGTTGCCTCACGTTCAAAAACTTCGTCCAGCCCGCGCCGGTTGAGTGCGCCGGTGAGTTGATCTTCGCGCACCAATTCACTCACTTGGGCTAAATCCTGTTCTAGTTTTTTGATTTTTTCTTCGGATTTCTGCACTTGTTTACGGGTTTCTACCAATTCGTCATGCGAGCGCAATGCGCTGGCCTGGACGATGCGCGTGTCCTGCATAATATCGTCTAGCAGATGACTCAATTCGACCAAGTTGCTGGATTTGCTGATTTTTTTGCTGTACCCCTCAATTTTATGGTGATAATCGCCCGTGCTTTCGGTAATTTCTCCCAGCCTATCTATGAAAGTCGTCATCAGGCTCTTTAGCGTAGTTTTCGCATCGGTCAGGCTTTGCTTGAGCATGCTCTGTTTGATGATGGCATCGCGCAGGCTGCGCTCGGCATCGGCGATGGAATTTCGATCCACTGGATTGGCGATGATTTCTTGCAGAATGACAATTTGTCCATGCAGCCATTCTTCGTCTTCGACCATTTCACCAATATTTTCCACCAGCAGCCGCAATAAGCGTAACAAACCCTCGTGTATCTTGGCCTTGTCCCCGCCACGCAACTCAGCCTTAATCCAGAATTGGCGCAGTTGTTTAGCTAAGGTTGTCACCTCTGCATGAGATTGGATGCTGCGAATTTGTGCGACCAGCGTTTGCACATCCTGCGCCAATTCTGGTTGCGCGCTCAGTATGCTTTCCAGGGTTTGCGCCAGCAATTCAGAAAGTTTGCTCAGCATTTCGGTGTCGGTATGACTGCTAGATGAGTAATTGGGCAAAAAAGTAGCGCTGACATCGGAGGCTTCAGCAACATTACCTGCAGCAGATTCAACGAGTGACATGACTTCAATTTCCATAGCATTAGTGGCTATCTGAGATTCCGACCATGAGCGCATCAGCTTGTTAAGTTTGTCGAACAGCGTTTCTGGATTAGCCGAAAACCGGGTTAATACCGCCTCTAGGCTTTCTTTTTTTCGGGCAATGGTCAGCCCCTTATGAGTCGCCTCTAATTGGCGCAATAAATCGCGTATCAAGACAGACCACGGTGGATCGGCATCTTCGCCCAGCTTAGGTAAATTTTTTTCAATTTCCTTAAGACATTGCTCCCAATCGCCTATTCCGATCACTTTTTTCAGAGCAATAGCGGCGGGCGCAAGCTTGGGCGTTTGAGCGAAGCGATCAGCAATCCCGCGCAAAACTTTTTCTGCACCCCCATTTGCTTCAGCGGTCGTGCCCCCTATTTCGGCATAAATTTTGGCGTAGTTATCCGGTGTCGGCGGGACTTTACGCGACATGAGTGCTTTCAGTGTTTCACGAGCAAGCTCTGATGGATTGGGGGATTGCTTATCCATAATTGAAAGGCTAAATTCAAGGGCTAAAATTTCAGTCGTGTGAATTATCAGGCAGGATCAAACTTGTGATACCTCGAATAGCGGGCAGGTATCCTGACATTTCGTTTTTTAGCGCCGCATTACGGCGATGAGGGGGTGAATTTTTAGAGGTGGCTTTTAATCGTCGCCATCCACCAGATGGTGTGCTATGGCATAGTGAACTGCTTCGGCGTTGTTCTTGAAGTGCATTTTTTCCAGCATACGCGCACGATAAACACTCACCGTTTTGGGGCTAATCAGCATGGCTTCAGATATTTCGGTTAGCGATTTACCGGAGGACATAAGACAGAGTGTCTGATATTCACGGTTGGACAAACTCTGATGCAGCAGATCTTGTGATTCACCGATCAGATTGTTTAGCAGTTGCTCGGTAAGGGCTTCGCTGATGACTTTTTTTCCGCTGATGACCTGTAGAATCGCGCTGATTAACTGTTCCGGCGCAGTTTGTTTGTTGATAAAACCCGCAGCCCCGGCCTTCATGGCACGTAAACCATATTGCTCTTCGGGGTGCATGCTCAGCACTATCGTTTTAACAGTAGGTTGTTCGGCTTTGATCTGCTTGAGCACGTCCATACCATTTTTATCCGGTAGAGAAATATCCAGCAACACCAAGTCAAAATGACCTGTACGCAACATATTAATAGCCTGCACTCCAGTTTCGGCTTCTCCAGTTACTCGCATTTCCGCTCGTCCCTCAAGTAGCAGCTTGATGCCTTTTCGGATTAGTGCGTGATCATCAACGACAAGAATGTTAATCATGGGCGATAGCTTGTTCTAAAAATAGGATAAAGTTAAGGCAAATGGTGATGTTTAATCTCCCGATGAACCGGATTTTACTGCGCTATTTCTCGCAAAGGAATGTCTCCGTTAAAATATAAAATTAAGACTTAGTGCGGAGAATCACTGTTATGTCAGAGACCAATAAACTGGAACACTGGGTGGCCATACTTACCCGTGCAGACCTGCCGGTATTAAAGCAGACTGCGCGCGATTTAGCCACACTACGCGCAGATGAAAAAAATTTAAACGCTTATTCCATTACTGAGGTCATCACACGCGATCCCATTATGACCGTCAAACTGTTGCGTTATTTGCAGCAACACAAGGGCAAAGCTCAAACCACCGAAGTCGTTCAGGTTGAACAAGCATTGCTGATGCTGGGTGTCGAGCCATTCTTCAACAAGGTCGCTCCGCAACCCCTGGTCGAAGAGGTGCTTAAAGACCATATTATTGCCCTCGCTCCCATGTTGCGCGTGGTGCATCGCGCACATCGTGCTTCTGAATACGCCAAAGAATGGGCGGTGATGCTGCGCGATTTGCATTATGAAGATGTGTGTGTTGCCGCGCTGTTGCACGACATCGCAGAAACCCTGATGTGGTGTTTCGCGCCGGACTTGCTGCTGAAAATACGCGATCTTCAGCAGCAAGACAAGGCGCAACGCAGTCACGCCATTCAGGAACAAGTATTAGGGTTTACCTTGGATGAACTTCAAAAAAAACTGGCGGTGAATTGGGGGCTACCGCAATTACTTTTAATGCTTATGGATGACTCCAGCACAAAAGAGCCGCGTGTACGCAATGTTGAATTGGCCATTAATCTGGCACGGCATTCAGCCAACGGCTGGGACGACGCCGCTCTGCCAGACGACTACAAAGCCATAGGCGAATTACTGCATATATCGGCTACGGAAGTCATGCTCATGGTTGCCACAGAAGCCGGGACTGCATGCGACATTAACAAACCACATTAACAAGCTACATTAATCCACGCCCAACTCATCCCAGCCCTGGTGACCCAGCTTGCGTAGCGTCTCGATATTTTTTTCAAATATTTTATCGGCTTCAGGAAAGGCTGACACCGCCATCGCCACACTGCTTTCACGCAATAAATGCAAGGTGGGATAAGGTGAACGATTGGTGAAATTTTCAATGTCATCCAGCTGAGTATCGGCAAACTGATAGTGCGGATGAAAACTCGCCACTTGTAATTCACCTTCCAGATCCATGTCCTCCAGCGCCTCATCCACTACATCGAGAAAATTGTTGTAGTCAAGAAAATCGGTGAGCACAGCGGGATGAATGAGCAAGGTCGTATCGGTTTTTTCCGCTGGCGTTTCCGCTAAAAATTCCAGTTCATTGATCAGATCGTTGAGCAATTCCTCATGCGTGGTGGCATGACTCACCACATAACGAATCTGCTTTTTGACATGCACAGCCTTGGCGAACGGGCACAAATTCAGCCCGATTACTGCGCGCTCCAGCCACGTTTGCGTGGCGGCAATAATTTCTTCTTTTGATGCTGTGCTCATTAACGACCTCGCCCACCGGAGCGGTGTAATGGCGCTGTGCGCGCAGCAGGTTTGGCCGCAGCAGCACCGCGCCCTGCCCCGCCGCCTGCGCGTGGTTGGCCGCGTCCTTGACCCCGACTAGCGCCTTGACCCCGGCCAGCACCTTGACCCCGATTCTGGCCATTCAAAATCGGCTCGGCTTTTATGCGCGGATCAGGCTCGAAGCCTGCTATCTGCACCACCGGAATTTCATTTTTGGTTAAGCGCTCGATGTCGTGCAGCAATTTATGTTCATCCACGCACACCAGCGAACTCGCCTCGCCCTCGCTGCCAGCGCGCCCGGTGCGGCCGATGCGATGCACGTAATCTTCCGGCACATTAGGCAATTCAAAATTGACGACATGCGGCAGTTCGCTGATGTCTATGCCACGCGCGGCAATGTCGGTCGCCACTAGCACTTGCAGTTTGCCGGTTTTGAATTCGGCCAGCGCACGGGTGCGCGCTGACTGACTTTTGTTGCCGTGTATGGCCAGCGATGAAATGCCGTCTTTATCCAGTTGCTCGGCCAAGCGGTTTGCACCGTGCTTGGTGCGGGTGAACACCAGCACCTGAAACCAGTGATGCTCCTTAATCAGGTAAGAAAGTAGCTCGCGTTTTCTTTCGCGATCTACCGGATATACTTTTTGTGTGATTAATTCCGCTGTGGCATTTTGACGAGCCACTTCGATCATGGCGGGCTTGTTCAACAGCCCATCGGCCAGCAATTTTATTTCTGCCGAGAAGGTGGCGGAGAACAGCAGGTTCTGTCGTTGCTTCGGCAACACCGCCAGAATTTTTTTGATGTCGCGGATGAAACCCATGTCCAGCATGCGGTCGGCCTCGTCCAGCACCAAAATTTCCACATGTGACAAGTCCACTGTTTTTTGTTGCAAGTGATCGAGTAGTCGCCCTGGCGTAGCTACCAGAATATCCACGCGGCCTCTCAACTTTTGAATTTGCGGATTGATGTTGACTCCGCCAAACATCATCATCGAATGCAGCTTGAGATATTTACCGTATTCGCGCACGCTTTCTTCAATCTGTGCAGCCAGCTCGCGTGTAGGCGCGAGAATCAAAGCTCGCGGTGTCTTCCCCGTAGTGTGCTTGGTAGCCAATCGTTGCAAAATCGGCAAGGTAAAACCAGCCGTCTTGCCGGTGCCGGTTTGTGCACCGGCCAATAGGTCGCCACCGGACAATACAACCGGGATGGCCTGCGCCTGAATCGGCGTGGGTTCGGTGTAGCCGCGCTCGGTAACAGCACGAACAATTTCTTCGGATAAGCCGAGAGTTGCAAAAGTCATAATTATTCCAGAATTAAAATCGGCCTGTCGCCTTTGTGGGCGCCAGTCTTAGGCAGATAGGAGATTTATAAAACCAATATGGCGTGCGGCAAGAAGACTGGAACAAATGCCGCAGGCGCACATTGTAACAGAGCACAGATCGTTAATTGGATAATCCACCCTCAACTTTCAAAACTTACTGAGTGTCCAACCGTACCAAGCTGTCCCACACAGACCTGTTCAACCAAGACAATCCAAGCCGACTTTCCGGTCTGTGCCGAAATAATAAGTTCTGCGCTAACCGATTATTTGGATTAAAGAAGCTGAATGTTGGGCAATATAGTGATCAAGTAATTTCGGACACCTCGATAGGTTGTTTTGCTGCAAACTGTTTTTCGTAATCTATCGGCGCTAAATTTCCCAGCGCGGAATGCCGACGCTGGCAATTGTAAAATCCGACGATATAGTCGGTCACGTCTTTAGTTGCTTCCATCTGATTCGCATACTCGCGCCGCCACACCCGCTCCATCTTCAAGTTTAAAAAGAACCGCTCCATTACCGCATTGTCCCAGCAATTACCGAGGCGGCTGTGACAATTCCACCTGCGGCTTGCCGCATAGTAGATTGCCTCCCTTTGGGGCATACTGCAAATGATACCGTGTTGATCGAGCAATGCTTGGTATTTGTGGCTGACATATTGGCTGCCCCAACCCGAATGCAGCATCAACCCGGCAATTGGCTGCCGCTGTCCAATTGCCATACATAACGCCCGGCATACAGCTCCGCTGGCATGGCCGGACCCATCGCCCAGCCGATGATCTTGCGTGAGTGCAAATCCATTACTGCCGCCAAGTACAGCCAACCCGTCCGGGTACGAATGTAAGTGATGTCGGATGTCCATGACTGATTGGGTTGCTGTGGGTTAAATTGCCGATCAAGCAGATTCTGGGCCACCGACAAATCATGTTTGTTATCGGTGGTGTAAGCTGGCGGCGCACAGGGTGGGCTGTTTCAACCGCAGCCGGGCAGCGTAGTAGCCTGCGCGACTGACTTGCAACACCCGACACGCTTGGCTTATGGCCTTCTGTTGCACTTGAGTGACGACGGTGTGAATCATCTCAGTTCGC
>JAYUTK010000006.1:0-3631 GCA_043755195.1 Gallionellaceae bacterium | reverse complement strand
GGCGCACAGAATGTATTTTCTGATGCGCCTTTTCTGGTTCCGGCCATTTCGGATGAGGCGCTGGTGTCCGCGCAACCCGAAGTGATGCTGGGCACAGTCGACTCGCATGCGCAGGAAGTGGCGACCCGGAATTCCTGGCTTGCCCTGCCGCTGGATGCCGCGCGCCAAAATCATATTGGCTTCATCAATCCCGATCTGATTGGCCGCTCCACGCCGCGCATCCTGCTAGGCGCACAGCAAATATGCGAAACAGTGGATTTATTGCGGCACTGACGGAGGCGGGGCACACGCGCTCCGTGTATTGCCCGGATGACTGGCAGCCCATCGGGCTGCTAGAAACGGAAGCCCATCTTCACACTGTATGACTTGGCGTAGCCAGTCTTGTCAGCTTCCAACGCCATATTGAATCCGCCAAAATTCAGATTTCCTCCCGCGAATACCTTGCCCTGGGTAAAGCTCTCTTTGTTTAACACAGCGCCTACATTGGGCGTGCTATTCACCCACACCTGCCCAACCCCTGCGTATGGTGTGAACATGGCAAAGCCTTTGGAGATGGAAACATCCAGGCTTTTAGTATCCAGCGACAGTTGTGTCACACCGCTTAACTTGGTCATCGCGCCCCGTATGGCCACGGCGGGTGAGGCGATACCACCTTCGAGTATCGCGTAACGCAGCTCCGCCCCGAAAAGAGAAATGTTGGTCGTCGGTATTTTGGAATAGAACGCGGCGATATCCAGGTTAAATGGCAGACCTTTGGCTACGTACAGTTTGGGAATGGGCAAGGTGCTGATGGTGGTGCCGCCGCCTGTGGCGTCAGACCACGCTTGTGAGCTTCTTTTAACATCGGTGCCGGTAACCACCAGCCCGATATCAAACCCGGTGATACCCAGCGGCTCTGCTGGCGTAACTGGCTTGTAGCTCAAGGCCGAGCCAAGATCCTCGGACAGGATTCTGAACTCAGGTTGAAGCAATTGTTGTAACGTTGTGATTTCTGCGGCCCAACCAGATTGGGCAAAGCAGGTCAGAATACAAAATAGTGGCAGAAATTTTTTCATGGTTTGGTTCGCTCCCGAGATTGGTTAATAATTATTTTCCGCCAGCACCCTGATGTGGGTAACTTGAAGAAAGTCGGCCAAGGTAATGCAGCGGTATTTTGGCATATCCGGGCGTAATGGATAGAAGAAATTGAAAATGAACAGCGCATCAGGATTGCATATACTGTTTACCTTACGCCAGTTTTCAGTGATTAACTTCTGTGGGAGAAAATTAATGAGCATTACATCGGAATTCAAGGAATTCGCTTTAAAGGGCAATGTCATGGATCTCGCCGTGGGTGTGATTATTGGTGGTGCGTTCGGCAAAATTGTTGATTCGCTGGTCGGCGATGTCATGATGCCGGTTGCAGGCAGGATAATAGGGGGGTTGGATTTCTCCAATTTCTTTATCAAACTTGCGGATTGACCGTCAGGCATACCACAAACACTGGCAGAGCTAAAAAAAGCCGGGGTGCCGGTGCTGGCCTACGGCAGCTTCATTACTATTGCCATCAACTTCATCATACTGGCGTTCATTATTTTCATGATCGTCAAACAAATGAACAAGCTCAAGCAGGCTGTACCTCCGCCCCCTCCCGCAGCACCTGCAGAAGATGTGGTGCTGCTGAGGCAGATACGCGATTTGTTGCAAGCACGCAGTTAATCCTAGAAAAAGCAGTCCAATCCGCAGATTACGCAGATTGGATTGATTTAAAAGCAAAATACCGAAAATCCTTATTCACCCATTGGGTTAATCGGGTTGAGCTGATAACGCGATGTTTAATCTGCGTTAATCCGCGTAATCTGCGGACAACTGCTTTTTTTAGGTTAATCCCTGCGCCAGAAGGTGTCAGCCTGCCCCGCCGCCCGATTCAATACACGGCACAGGATGAAGAGCAAATCAGACAGGCGATTAAGATAAGGCAAGCCGTGTTTCGGCACGGCGGCTTGGTGCAGAAGCGCCACGAAGTCGCGTTCAGCACGACGCGCTATACAGCGTGCGATATGGCACTGTGCCGCCGCGCGCGTCCCGCCGGGCAGGATAAATTCTCGGAGTGGGGGCAGGTCAGCATTGTAGTGTGCGATGGCCTGATCCAGGCGGACAAGCTTGTCCTCGGTGAATGGCGCAGCGGGATAGGCCAGCGCGCCGCCAAGGTCGAATAAATCATTCTGGATTTGCAGCAGCGCATCGCGCACATCCGGCGGCAAATTTTCGGTGAGCAACAAACCGAGATGGCTGTTGAGTTCATCCACACTGCCGAGGACATGGATGCGCGTGCTGTCCTTGGGCACGCGCGTACCATCAGCAAGACCGGTACTGCCGTCATCGCCGGTGCGGGTGACAATCTTGCTCAACCTGTTCGCCATTATTGCTGCTCCAGACAGGCGAAATAAATCGCTGCGTCGGGCGCAGTGCCGTGGCGTTGCGCCTGCCAGATCATCTCGCCCAAACATTCCATCATGCGGTGTTGCGCATCGTGTTCTGATTCATAACGCGCGGTGAGTCGGGCAAAGTGTTCGCGTATGCCATGCGGTTGGCCGATGGAAAGCTGCTCTTCAATCGTGACATGCATCATTAGGTGCAGAAAGGGATTGGTCTCACCCTGCTCCGGCGCGTAGTCCTTGCCTTGAAAATGATCGGGGCTTTCCAGCATGGCATGATATTCCGGATGCTTGTCTATCAATTGCGTCACGAGGTCTTCCAGCGGCGTGAGCAAATCCCCTGCGTGGCGTTTGCGCCAGGCATCCATCAGAAACAAACGGGCTTCGTCACGGCTCGGATTAAACATAATTTGAACCTTTCACCACAGAGACACAGAGAAAATCCCCTGGAATTGAACCATGCGGTCGTATGGTTAAGATAACATATAGACCGCTACGCCACTCACTTACGTTCACTGGGATGCTCTTTCTCTGTGTCTCTGTGGTGGGTTTTTAAATAGTCTTGTCTCGATACTCACATAAATCTGCAATCAGACACTGGCCGCATTTCGGCTTGCGCGCCTGACACACATAGCGCCCATGCAGGATCAACCAGTGGTGTGCGTCATGCTTGAATTCATCCGGCACAAATTTGAGCAGCTTGTGTTCCACTTCCAGCACGGTCTTACCCGGCGCAAGGCCAGTGCGGTTAGCCACGCGAAAGATGTGCGTGTCCACGGCAATGGTGGGTAGGCCGAAAGCCGTGTTGAGTACTACATTGGCGGTCTTGCGCCCCACGCCTGGCAAGGCTTCCAGCTCCTCGCGTGCAGAGGGTACTTCACCGCCATGTTGGTCCAGCAACAGTTGGCAGGTCTGGATAATGTGCCTGGCTTTGGTTTTGTACAGACCGATACGCTGTACATATTCACGCAATTTTGTTTCGCCCAGATTCAGGATGGCTTGCGGTGTGTGAGCCACCGGAAATAATTGCCGTGTGGCAGCATTCACACTGACATCCGTGGCTTGTGCCGACAATATTACTGCCAGCAGCAGCTCAAACGGCGTGCGATATTCCAGCTCGGTGGTGGGGTGTGGATTCGCGGCTTGCAAGCGCTGAAACATTTCGCGGCGTTTAGAGGGGTTCATTGGGCAGATCGGTTGGCTTTCGCTAAATT
>JAYUTK010000005.1:0-65047 GCA_043755195.1 Gallionellaceae bacterium | reverse complement strand
GCTGGGATTTAGAACGCCATATGAAGTATTCTTCGGGGTGAAAGTGCGTTACGCCAAGCAACCCTCAGTTGTTGCACTTCGAACTTGAATCCGCGACTAATAAAATTAGACAGCAATGTCGCAACCGTTAAATGGCTGCTTGCTTGGGAAATAATCTGTGGCTGCGTGGCTTCATTCCCTGCCAAGCCTATCAGTTTAATTGCAACAGGCACGATCCCTATACCCGTCCTGGGAATTTCTCGCATACCCGAAATTTGCATTTTATCGCCACGCATGGCCGCGCCATGTTCTGTAACAAACACCACTACAGCGCGTCGCCCAGAAGCAGACAGGCTGGCAAAGAAGCGATCCAGATTGTCCAATAGCTTGAGCAATCTGGGATGATAAATTTCACGGCTGTTACTGGCATGGTTGCTGGCATAACGATTGCCGCTATGCAGGCTGATGGAGTTGTAGTACAGCGTTACCCTGGGCGCGGGCAGGGTCAACCGGTTCGCCCACCATTTGGCAAGCACAGCGTAATCGTCATATATGGGCGAACCATCGAAACTTTTTAAATAGGGTGGTACCAGCGTTATTGAATGGCGTGGCTTGCAGCCCGTCACGCTGCCGAATATCATCCAGTAAATTGCCATACTGGCCGTCATGGTTCAACACGAGCTGAGGATCAAATCCGATCTGCTGCCTGGTCGCTTGCCTCGGATCGCGAATTTATGTCTAGCAGCGGAATCTGCATGGCAAGCAAGGCCGAGGGACTGAGCCAGAATTTTTCCCGAAAAAAATAAATCATGCTGAGTACTGTCAGTGTTGCAAGCATGGGTAATGCTGACAAGCCGCGCTGCGAGATCGATCAAATAACTCGGGTTGAAATGCTGCAAATTAGCTGCATGGAAAATGAGACCGAAGAAAGGCAGTAGCCAAGTGTCGTAATAAAACAGTACTGCTGCCACAGGGACGGCAAATATCAGAAGGAATATTTGAGTTGAACTTGCCGAATGGGAATAAATAAGCACACGGCAAATGCCAGATTGGCGAATACATGGAAGCCCATGTAATGGCCAAAAAAAGCGAGAGCTTGATGACGAAATAGAGATTCCAAATTCCCATATATTTTACTGTGTCTGTTGCTGAGTGAAGTTGCCTTTCAAACTTTACGGATCGTAGCCTGCCCAAATACACCATTCGGGCGCAAGGCCAGTGCCAGAATCAACAACACCAATCCGGGCGCTTCCCGCCAACCACTGCCGACATAAAAACTTGCCAAACTTTCCAGCGCGCCGAGAAACAAGCCGACCAGCACCACGCCAAATCCGGAATTCAGCCCTGCCACCACAGCCACCGCAAATGATTTTAAAATCAGGGCAGCGGCCATAGATGCGCCGACAGTGGTAATGGGCGCAACCAGGATGCCCGCCATAGCTGCGGCCACGCCGGATAATCCATACGACAACATGATGATGCGCGTGGCCGACACCCCCATCAGCTCGGCCGCATCTCGATCCACAGCCACTGCGGCAAAGGCCTTGCCGAGTAAAGTCTTGCGCTTGAATAGCTCGATCAATCCCATCAGCGCAAACACGCCCAGGGCAACGGAAATTTCCAAGGGAGTAATGGCAATATCAAAAATATAAATAGGATCTGATGAAATGGGTGTCGGAAATGGGCGGTCATCGCGACCCCAGATATTTTCTGCGACTGAAAAACCCAGCAGACCAAAAATTACCGTCAGCAGTATCCAGCCTTCGTTTTTTTGTTGCAGTGCCAGACGTACCGCAGCACGTTCCACCAGCAAGCCCAGTAATGCTCCAAATAGCAGTCCGCAGGGTATAACCAACCAATAAGGCAGGCCAAAATTTATCAGGGTCAAACTAAAGAACGCGCACAGCATAACCAACTCGCCTTGTCCGAAGTTGAGGCTTTTGCTGGTAGCGTAAGTCAGTTGGAAACCGTAGGCGATCAGTGTATAGACCAGCCCCATGAATGCGCCGCTGACGATAAGCTGCAGAATGATCGTAGTATTCATTGGGATGAGCTCCGGCCTTTTCTCGGCCTGTGGAGAATTTACTTCAGGTTTTTAACTAGGCGTTTGCGATCAGCATCATCGGCAAACACCACGCGACCCTCTTGCACCACACCCATCACCACCTGTTCGCGGCGAAATGCTTCGTGTGTTTGCACATTCGCTGGATTCCATTTGCTGAAGGGGCGCTGCCAATTTGCGATAACCCCGTGTACCGGTTCGCGCAAGTCTTCCAGTGCGTCTTTAATCTTATGCGTATCTGCACTTTGCGCTTGCTTGACCGCTGCAACAAATATTAACACCGCGTCGTAGCCCTGCGCCGCCGATACCGGAGAGAGAATGCGGGTCACACCATAAGCCTTGTGATATGCATCAATAAATTTTTTCACACGCGGAGTAATCGGCTCTTCGATAAAAGTCTGCGGCATCATCGCACCATTGGCATTGACGCCCGCATTGTCTATGAAGTTGGACATGGATAGAGCCCAGCCACCTATCAACGGAGCTTTGATTTTGTTCTTGGCTAAACCATTGGCAACTGCTGCTAACTCTGGCCCCACTGCCCATATTAAAATAGCTTGCGCGCCGGACGACTTTACACGCAGCAATTGCGCGGTCATGTCTTTGTCGCCGATGTTGAATTTTTCAGTGGTCACCACTTCCAATTTTCCGCCTTGCTGCTTGATCTGCTCCAGCAAATCATCGCGTCCTGATACGCCGTAGTTGGATGAGTCATGCAGGAGCGCAACCTTGGTAAATTTGCGCTTGATCGCCTCCTCTACCACCATGGCTGCCTGAATGCCATCGTGTGCGGCAAAACGAAAAATTGATAAATCTTTTACCCCGGCTTTGCTCCATTGCGTCATCGAAGCCGAACCTGCGGCAGGCGTAATAATTTTAGTAATGCCTTTTTCCTGCAAGTGCCGGTCACCCGCCATGGCCACGCCGGTGTTGACCGTGCCGATCACGCCCGACAGATTTTCTATCGAGGCCATTTCTTGAGCGATCAGCGCACCTCTATCATTCTTGCCCTCATCATCACGCTCAATAATTTCGATTTTCAATTGCTTGCTGCCAACCTTGATTCCCCCAGCAGCATTGATCTCAGTAATCGCCAGTTTGGCACCATCGCGCATCGAAATGCCCATAGGTGCAGAACCCCCGCTAAATGGGCCGGTAATGGCGATTTTGAGCGACCCTTCAGCATACGCTTGTGTAGTAACCAAGCTTAACAATAAGGATAGGAGCAAAGTTTTTTTCACAAGAAGTCTCCAGATGGCTTGCAATTTGGATGTCAGCCCGAACAGGGCAATATAAAACTGGCGGGAGGGTGTCTTTCACATTACCGCCTGAGAATGGCTCTGGCACTGGATTACACAGGCACCTCAACCACGAGTTACCACGTTAGTTACCACGGTCACAGCTTTGATACCGTGCAGTTTACAGAACGTCACCTGGTTTAACAATCGGATTAGGGAGCCGCTTGCAAGGGGGCGGGGATAAAAAAATAGGACGCGCAGCGACCAAGCCTGACACTCAGGGTGGTGTGTGGCAATGAAAAAGCCGGTGCCGGGGGTTTTGTCCGGCATGGTTTTTTTGTTGATGCTCACGACCCGCATACGGCAGCGGTGGCGTGACGGTGAAGGCGTCTTTGGTTCATGCCTGCGCCGTGACGTTGCCGCGATAAATAAAATGTACTTCTGTAGGCGGCGAGTTTGTCTAATACTTGTCTAAATTTTGCGCTTGTTATCGAGCACTAAAATCCATCGCCTCTTTTCCTGTACGACTGATTTTTCAATGGTTTTGTCACGCTTTGACATGGCATAGAGCAAATTGCGCAGCTTGTTTGCTTTCTGTTTTTCGTCTAATACGTCAGAAAATTTGTCTAAAATCAGCCCCGCCAAATCTTGATTGATTGCTGAACTTCTTTATCAATCGTGCTCGTTATTATCAAGCGGCCTTGATAATAAATCGCCTTGCACATCCGACTGTGCTGCCTGTGCCGTCTTGGTATAAGCCATGTTGCGCTTGGAACGATCCGCAAGGGCTACGAGCACACCTTGTTCCACCCATGTTTTGAGCATACGAGAAGCCTCAAGCGTGTCCACTTGGGCAATCTGACACAAGTCGCTATTCGCAATTTGACCTTTACGGTCAATCCAGTCACTGACTTCATTCCACACGCTCGGGCGTTCCAAATTCAGTAGCGTGACCGTCACGCTCTCAACGGCAGCCCCGATATTCTGCGCCTACTTCACCAACTCCATCAGCTTACCGTAGCTGTCCACCACTTCGTATTTCACTTGGTCGGATGTGATTTTGGTGAAAAATTTCCGTGCGCATTCAATTTTTGAATCTTCTATTTTTCGAAACTCCATTTTAGACATGGTGCCTTTTGTCTCGGCGATAAAATAGATGTGCTTAACAGCACCTTCTTGGAAAGCGATGGCCCAGTCTGGGTTGTAGTCGCCTACCGGTGTCGGTATAAAAAATCCCTTTGGCAGCTTGGCATAAACTACCACCTCGGCACTGGTGTCCAGCTCCTTGACAAACTCGCGCTCAATATTGGAATCGGTAATCACATAGTCATAGATATGGCGCTTCAGGGGTGAACCTGCCTTGCTGAAATCCTGCTTGCTTTGGCCTTGCGTGAAAATATCAATGTCGTGTGTTTCGGCAATGGGGTCATAGACCAGATGCTCAATGATTACTGTTGCTTTCTGTTCGTTGATTAACCGGCTCGCCTGTGCAATGAAGCTCTCCGGGTTGGTCTTGAACTGTGCAAATACGGCGGCATTAACGCCGCTCAGAATGGATGCAACGGTAGCTCTTGTCAGTTGCACAGCCTCGGCTATTTTTCCCAACAGATCGTACTTCACGGCAGAATGGATCGAGTTGGTGTACTTGTCCGTCTCGGTCGCGGTCAGCTTGAAAGCTTCCCCCTGCTTCAGTTCGGCATAGGTCGCCACATCAGCCTGCTCGCCACTATGAATAGTGTACTGCAATGGCGTGACGCGCAGCTCTTCCTCCAGCGCTTTGACACACTTGCCGATGAGTTCTGAGCTGTCGAATTTAACACCGTATGCAGCCTTGCGGTTGATGCGGCTCCACAGCGCCTTGAACTCCTTCTTTTTGAAGTTTTCGTTAAGAAGATTAGGCTTCGCTCCACGACCATTTTCAGGAAGCGGCAATTGCACATCGCTAAACACGCTGTCAATCAGCACCAACACCTGATCGGCATACGGCTTCAGCTCATCTGGAAGCGCTGCCAAAGTCCCCGCTTTTTTTGCATCATGGTACTTGTCGGTGATATTGCGCTTCTTATCAACGTAGCCGTTCTGGATCAGATAAAACTCAATGTCCGTTGCTTGATCCTCAGTAACAACAAGCTCGCCTGCCTCGGTTTTTATAACCTTGCCTGTGAAATATGCCTTGTCCGCTACCCGTGGCCGCTCGGAAAGGGATTCACTAATATCGCGCTGCAATGCGGTGACAAAGTCCTTGTAGCTCTCGCTGGCAACCACGGTCAGCACATTGATCTGGTGTACCGTCGCCGGGTTATCCATACGGTCGCCGTCTTGATTGACCGATATGCGTAAACCACGCCCAACCTCTTGTCTGCGCGAAATTGTATTGTCGCTGTGTTTGAGCGCACAGATGACAAACACATTGGGATTGTCCCAGCCTTCGCGCAGCGCGGAGTGCGAGAAGATGAAACGCACAGGCTCTTCAAACTTGAGAAGCTGCTCCTTCTTCCGGAGTATCAGGTCGTAAGCGTCAACGTCATCTGTTTCAGTCGATCTTGCGCCCGTTGTTGGGTTGACCAAACGCTTGCTCTTTTTGTCGATGGAAAAATAGCCTTCGTGCGTTCTTGATGTCTGAATCCCCTTCAAGTAACGGTTGTAATGGGTGTCTTCCAGCGTCAGCACTTCATTGAGGTACTGGTTGTATTCCTCTTCAAATATCTGCGCATACTCTCCCGGATTTTCACCGTTTTCATCGTAGCGCCGGTACTTGGCGACCTCGTCGATGAAGAATAGCGACAACACCTTGATGCCTTGGTGGAAGAGCGCCTGTTCTTTTTCAAAGTGGGCTTTCACGGCTTCACGAATCTGGATGCGCCGCAATGCCGCCTCGTTCACATCGCCCGTTGCTTCCCCTGCTAGCAGCTCCAGCCCGTTAGTAAAATGAACGGTATCCGTATGCGCATTGATGTCGGCAATGACAAAGCCCGTGTACTGGTCTAGCCCTTCGGAAATATCGAAAAGATTATCGTTCTTGCCCAGCTTGCGCACCACGCGCTTGATGCCGCTGTTTTGCTTAATCTCAAGTTCGATACGGGCAACCGGCGGCTTGCTGGAAGAAATCTCAATGGACTCCAGGTACAGATAAGCATTCGTGCCAGTCAATCCCTTCACGGAAATGCCGCGCACCGCGATTTTCTTCACCAGCTTCTGGTTATAGGCATCTAGCGCATCCAGCCGGTGAATCTTATTGTGAGTGGTTTTGTGCGTTGCGGAATACCGAAGAACCATCAAGGCATCGAACTCTTCCAGCGATTTTAAGGTTTGCGCACCCTCCATCTTCTGCGGTTCATCAAGGATTAAAATCGGTCTATTTTTCTTGATAACGTCAATCGGGCGGCGGGACTGAAAATCGTCCAGCTCATCATAAATGCGCCGGTTCTCAGCGCCCCGAGCTGCAAAAGCCTGGACATTGATCACCATGACATTGATGCCCGCATCGGAAGAAAAACTTTCCAGATTGTGCAAGTCTTTGGAGTTGTATATGAAGAAGCTGGCGCGTTTTTTGTACTCTTCCAGAAAATGCTCGGCGGTAATCTCAAGGGATTTGAACACGCCTTCACGAATAGCTATGCTGGGAACCACCACGATGAACTTGCTCCAGCCATAGCGCAGGTTTAGCTCGAACATCGTTTTGATGTAGCAATAGGTCTTGCCAGTGCCGGTTTCCATCTCAATATCAAGATTGATCGGGCAAACCTTGTTGCTGACCATTGCTGCGGAGAGCGGCAAGTTTTGGCGCTGCTGAACCTTGTGAATGTTTTCCAGCAACAAAGATGGCGTTAGCTTGATGTCCTCATTTCTAAAAGCATCTTCTTCGTTAAAGGATCGCTGTTGCGGCACACCCGCTTCCACGCGACCGGGATCAATCTTGTACTTAAACAAAGAGCCTGGCGGTTGACCGGCAAAGCAATCCACGACCGAATCCACGGCGTTGGTTTGGTATTGCTGTTTCTTGAACTTGAGCTTCATCGTCGCAGCCGCCTAAATAGATTTTACTTCAGTGGTGGGCGAGATGAGCTTGAAGATTTGCTCGATATTGATCTTCACGCTGTCGCTGCCGAAACCGGCGTCGCGAAACACTGCGCGCAGGGGGTGACGGGCGGCGAGGGTTTTGACGAATTCCTCGTTGATGCCCGACTCGAAGCAAGCCGCCAGCGCATCGCCGTCCACGAAAAATACTTGCTTACCGTTGATGGCCTCCTGGGTAATTGGCAGCGTCAAATCCACGCCCCAATCGAGCAATACCTGGAACAACAAATCCTCGGGGGTGCGCTCTTCGCGGATGTTATTGACCTGCCCAGGAAGATCGACTTGTTTCACCGCATCGGGAGCGTAGTACACGTCCTTCATGTTGGAGCTGTCCACCTTCAGGACACGGAAACCGATGTCTAGGTCTGGAGTAGTGAGAGCATTTTCGGCTTTGATACTTTGCCCTGCACGGCGAATTCGCTCTTTGCCAATTTCGGCAATGGTCTTATACCCAGCTTTGAATGCTTCAGATTTTTCCTCACAATGCTCTGGAAGTTGCACGGTAATAAATCTACGTTTACCTCCATCTTCTGAATTAGCTTTCAAAACTGCCTCTGCTGTGCTTCCTGAGCCAGAAAAAAAATCCAAGATCGTGAACTCATTACAATCGAATAATGAAATCAATAATTTGATAAAGCTGACGTTTTTTGGTGCTGGGAAAATAGCCTCTTTCGATTCAAAAAGATTTTTTAAGGCAGATCCAGCCGATGTTGTCTTTACATCAATAGAGAACTCGACAGCTTGTCCATTAACCAATGCATCGTATTTCTTATTGACAAGTATGCTTTTCATTCTAATTTTGCTGTTGAAGTTTTTTTCAAATATCTTATCGTCTTTAAATTCTAATGCCCCGCTTTCAAAAAGACTGACGATCTTATTTTTAGTGTATGTATTCTCAATAAAATAACCGGCTCGCGTCGAAACGAATCTTTTGAATCCTCTACCCAAAAGAGCCGCGTCTAATTCAGCCACTCCTTGTTCGATTTTAATTTCGATTGAAGTGCCATCAAAATATACGCTGTAGTGCTTTTCAGAAGATAAATCAGTGACAAGTTTATTAAATCCATTTTCTCCAACAAGAACCCTCTTTCCACTTTTGTGTACAAAATCTCCATTCTCATCTTCCTGCATATCTGACATGCTTTTTGGAATATTTTCTACAAAGTAGCTCAACTCTTTATTCTTTGCATAAACCAAGCAGAAATCATTGCTAACGGAAATGAACCTAGAATTTTTTCTTCCCTTTGGGTTTATTTCAACAGCAATCAGAGCTACGTAGTTTTCAGAGCCGAAAGTTTCATCGCATATTTTCTTTAAGTTGTCCTGCTCATTATCATCAATTGAAATGAATAAAACCCCATCATCCGAAAGCAGGTTTCTAGATAATTTCAAACGCGGATACATCATCGAAAGCCAATCTGAATGGAATCGCCCATTGGCTTCAGTGTTCGCTACCAGACGACCTCCTTCCGCATTCTTCTGGTTTGATCTTGTCAGGAACTCCTCTGTTTTCTCGGCAAAATCATCTTCATAAATAAAATCTTTCCCAGTGTTATATGGCGGATCGATGTAAATCATCTTCACCTTGTTCAGGTAAGTCTCCCGCAACAACTTGAGCGCATCCAGATTGTCGCCTTCGATAAACAGGTTCTGCGTGGTATCGAAATCCACGCTCTCCTCGCGGCAGGGGCGCAGGGTCTTGGCAATGGGCGCGTTGGCGGTCAGCAGCGCTTCACGCTTGCCCGGCCAGTTGAGCTGGTAGCGCTCCTGCGGGCCTTCAACGATGGCAGTGGAGAGTTCCTGACGCAGTTGGTCGAAGTCGATGGCGCGCTTCATCGTGTCGCCTTCCGCTCTTGATTCGGTCACGCAGTTGGGAAACAACTCGGCCAGTTTGGCGATATTTTCTTGCGTAAAATCGGGGCTGTGCAGCTTGAGTTTTTCCATGGTCATCTCTCGTAATCTGTACGTCTAACGCACTAAGGTTTCAATGCCGGTTTTAATGGTTCGCAGTTGGCTATTTATTTCAACTTTTCGGTTGAACTGTTTTTCTTTATGCAAGCGAGCTTCCAGCTTGGTGTATTCATTCTGTTTGCTGCGGAGTTGTGTTAATCGCTCCACATGGTCTTTCAGCGTTTCACCTGAACGTGCCGGGAGCGGCATCAGACGGCGCAACATCTGCTCGTATAACCCGGCCATATCCAGCGCAACTGGCAGTGCTGAGCGTTCGCCCTGCGCTGGCAACCACGGGCTTGCAAAATAACCATCCACCACCCAACGGCTGGCATCGGCATCACTGGGGCGCTTGTAAGCGGCCACGGTCTTGATGCGGCCTTCAAAGCAGAGATTGTAGAAAATTGGCAGCGGGATTGCCTTATCAATACAGCGCAGCACGTCTTCGCTGACCTCGGCAGTTTTCAGCTCAATCGAAAAAATTTCTATTTCCGGCACACCGGGGCGCGACGGCAGATTAATGGTTTCAGGGGCGAGCTTGTATTGCCACACGATCTGGTTGATCTGTGAAACAAAACAATCTCGCACGGCACGGCTAGGTTTGCCGTGCTCGTATATCTTGCTCTTGGGTAGCACACGGTTGAACTCTGCCTGTTTGGGATAGGCAAATATCATTCTGTAGCCTGAATAACCAGAAAAGCGATCAGCTCAAAATCATCCAGCCCCGCGATGGTGTTGACCAGCGCCGTGGTACGCCCGCCACTAAACAGGCTGTCGATGTCCTTGTCTTCCTTCATGTCCACCATGGAGCGTATGGCCTGATCGAGCAGGTTGGAATAAACATTCATCTTGCGCCCGTCGTCGGTGGCCTGGCTGAATAAGCGACAAATTTCTGGTAGCGGCTGGCTTTGGCCTTTGCAGGCGCTACGCACCAAGTCGAGTAGGCGTTTGACTTCGGTGTGGTCGGCGACGACCTCGCCATTTTGGCCGATGTAGATCAGGTAATAGGGGTGCAGGCGGTTGTGCTGGTTGATGTTGACCCCATTGTTGCGGTTGCGCAGCGTGAACATGGCACCCGGCGGCAAGCCCCGTGCCGGATCGGCTGGCACCACGGCATTCATGCCGGTAGGCATATTGGCCAGGTCGCCATTGGCTTTGATGTAATTCAACAAATCCATGCGGAAGTCATTGAGGCCAAGGTCGGTAATGGAGACGCCTGTTTTGAGGTCTTCCATCTCGATCACTTCTTCTTGCAGGCGGCGCAATTGTTCCTTGCGGTAGGACACGTCGTTGGATTGGGTGTTTAGAACGTTGTCATCGGCGGTCGCGGTCACATCGGCAATGACCATGCGGTTTTCGACGCGCTCCTTGAGGTTGATGTATTCGTCGAGGGTAATGTCCGGCCAGTAGTTCACCAACTGGATGCTGGCGTTTTGTGAACCGATACGGTCTATGCGCCCGAAGCGCTGGATAATGCGCACCGGGTTCCAGTGAATGTCATAGTTGATGACGTAATCGCAATCCTGAAGGTTTTGGCCTTCGGAAATACAGTCGGTGCCAATGAGGATGTCGATTTCTCTCGGCTCATTGGGAAGGGTGAGCGCCTTTTCCTTTGAGCGTGGCGAAAAGAGTGTCAGCAGCGATTGGAAGTCGTAGCTCTTTTTAGCATTAGCCTTGAGTGTGGATATTGGAGTATCAGTGCCAGTGACTTTGCCGGTATGGACTTGATGGGATTGCCACAAACTTTCCGCCAGGTGCTCGTAGAGATAACTCGCCGTGTCGGCAAAGGCGGTGAAGATCAACACCTTCCTGTTGCCCGGATTGATCGGCGAGTCCAACTTGCTATTGATCTGTGCTTTGAGGTGCTGAAGCTTGGCATCGTCAGCCGGAGTGATTTTCAACATCTCGGTGAGGAGTGCGTCAATCACAACAAGGTCGGCTGATAAATCGTGCTTCCACGATGGCAAGTCCATATCAGTCAAGCTGATCTGCACCTTGCCCCCGATTTTGTCATCGTCGATGTCGGGTATCTCGTCGTCATCCGGCTCGGCATTTTCAAAGGCGACAGCGGCATCGGCGAAGGTGGCATCTTTTCCGGTCTGCTCGAACACCCTGATTTTCTCAAGCGTGGCCGAATGATTGTCTTTCAGTTTTTGCAGGGTTAGCCGGAAAGATTGGACTGAACTTTCAAGGCGCTTGAGCAGGTTGATCGTCATCAACGCCTGGAGGCTGCGCTCACGGTCGGCCTGCTTTAACTTGCCGCCCCCACCTTCAACTTCCGTATCGTAAAGCTCTTCATATTTGGCGAGGCGGCTAGCCAAGATGTAGCTGATAGGCGCATACACGGACAACTTCAACAAAGAAAGCTGGTTGAAGATTTCGTTGAAGCCGATAACATCAGTGCGGTATGTGAGCTGGCAATGAAATGACAGCGGCTTGAGTCGCTGTGGGAATTTGCCAATGTCCTTGGTATCGTAAAAAGTTTCAATGTGCTTGCGGGAGCGGGCAATGGTCACGCTATCGAGCAACTCGAAGAAGTCGAAGTCTAGCGCGCTCAGAATCGCATTGGCGGTTCGTTCTTCCGGTGGCAGGGTTGACCAATTATTGAAGGCTCGTTGCGCCCGGCGGAAAATTTCGTCTATATCTTTCTGTGTGCGTAGTTTCTTGTTGAGGTTGTCCGGGTCGCCTTCATAAGCGAGCGCAAGCTGGTTGCGCAGATCATTGAAGCGGTTGTTGACCGGGGTGGCCGAGAGCATCAGGACTTTGGTTTTAACGCCTTGCTTGATGACGGAATTCATCAGCTTCTGATAACGAGTTTCGCGGTCTTTGAAGGCGTCGTTGTTGCGGAAATTGTGCGATTCGTCGATGACAACCAGGTCGTAGTTCCCCCAGTTAATCCGATTGAGCGGCGTGCCGAATGATTCGCCGCTGGTGCGCTGCAAGTCGGTATGGCAAAGGACATCGTAGCTGAAACGATCTTTTGAAAAAATATTGGTGGTCAGGTTGCGGTTGTAGTTCAACCAGTTGTCTGCCAGCTTCTTGGGGCAGAGCACCAGAACAGACCGATTTCGAAGCTCGTAATACTTAATTACTGCTAGTGCAGTGAATGTCTTACCGAGGCCGACACTGTCGGCCAAAATGCAGCCGCTGTATGTTTCCAGCTTGTTGATGATGCCAGTGGCCGCGTCTCTTTGAAAGTTGAAAAGCTTCTGCCAGATCAGGCTTTCCTGATAGCCCGTGCGGTCATTTGGCAAGTCGTCCTCATTCAAATCTTCAAGGAACTCGTTGAAAATGTTGTAGAGCATCAGAAAGTAAATGCGCTCCGGGGAATTTTCCTGATACACCGAGGCGATGTGGTCACAGATTCTGGAAGTAACGTCTTCCAGCTTTTCCTGATCGTTCCATATTTGATCAAACAGGTTCAGAAAAACCCCGGTGTGGGCTGGCTCATCAAATTTATTGACGATATTCGATACTGCATCGCCGCGCTGATAGCCCAAATCGACGGCGGTGAATCCGTGGAGCGGCATGTAAATAGCCGCTTCACCCGATGTTTGAACACCGGCGAATTGCTGCATAGGCGCTGTGCCACGATTAGAGCGAAAGCTGGCTTTGCGCCGCACCCAGTCAGCACACTCTTTGGCAATCGCCCGTTGGGTAAGTTTGTTCTTGAGCTGGATTTCAAACTCACTGCCGTAAAAACTGCGTTCGCGTTCAGTCTTTGGAATATGGTACTGGCGATGTTCTTTATTGAGCTTGTCAGTGACTTCGTTGGGGACGAAGGTCGGTGAAGTGAAAATAAATTCCAACGACTCAATGCGCTCTAGTTCGTGCTTCAACGCCTCGAAAGCATAAATCGAAAAGCATGATGCAGCGATTTTGAGCTTTGAGCCGGGCTTGAGGGTCTGCTTCAGATTGTCGCCGAGCAGGGTATTTATGTTGTCTATTATTTCCATATTCAGCTTGAGCGTACTGCCTCTTTCCTGTCCGGTTCGATCCGTAAAGTCAGCCTGGTGGTCTTGGCAGTAACCATCGCTTTCCCTATGGTGGAACTTCTACCGAGTAAGCACGGTAATGTACTGTAATGTCCGGCATAATCCAAATGAATTGATGCTGCTATTACGTCCCCACCCCACTGTTTCTCTAGTCGCTCATCCCTTTTGGACGCCGCTTTGCGGCACATTCCGGGCAGCTCGTAACTCCATGCTCCGCTCGGTATAAACCAACGCCGAAACGTCAGTCCTTTGGACACACGTTTCGGCGCGGCTACACCCGCCGTCATGCCATCGTTCCCCTGCCTTCGCCTTTCACCGCCTTAACGCCTACCGCATCCGGTATCGGCGCACCATATCGCTGCGCTCCATTCAGCGACCGCACACTAGCGTCCGGCTGGTCGGTTCGTCTTTGTTGTTGCCCTCAAACATCACGGCTACCCGCACGTCCACGGCCAACCCTCCCCCTTAACTGCACCGGCTTTTAAATCGGTTGCTACAAGCCGTTTGTTGTGCGCCTTCACCTGGTCTTTCGTAGTTCATGCCGTCGCATCGCCAATGGCTGGTCGGTCGCGGAGGCTAATCATCAGTCACGCCAGCCATCGAGGGCACGATGAACCCGTGCCGCTTCGCGTGCCCCTTCTCCCGTTCGCACTCCCTGCGGTCGCTTGCGCTGCGGCTTCGGTTGCCCCTCTCGTCTGTCATGCCTGATGCCGCCTCCTGAAAATGCTCCCGCCTTAACGCCACCCTGGGCGAGCGATACGACGGCATGACCCACTACACAACGACCAGGAGAAGACAGATGCGCGATCAACAAACCAACACAACCGAAAGCAAAACCGCCTGCGGCAGCGAGCTCCACAACAGCATCACTTTAAAAGAAACCCAGGGAGAAAAGAATATGGCCACGCACCGAAATAAACAACATACAACCATTCTGCGAACCCGTTCTGTTCTCGAACGCCGAGGAAGGTCACGTAGTTCACATTACGCGGACATCAAAGCAGGGCTTTTTGTAAAACCGGTGCTGATCGGATTGCGAGCAACTGGTACACCTGACTATGAAGTTGATACGCTCATTGCTGCCCGAATTGCCGGGAAATCTGACGAGGAAATCCGCGCGCTGGTAATTAAGCTGGAAGCTGACCGCAAGGCAGTCCACAATTGAGGTGCGCGATAGGCCAGAACCGTAACCAGCATGATCAACGCGATTATTTTCATGATTTCCAAAGTGGCTTGATGTGCATGACCTCGGCGGGCAACCTAGTTTTTAAAATCCACTCACGATGTCGCATAGCGTGTTGCTCGTCAGTCGATACGACTAAAAAACGTTGCGCCACGCTGCACCAGGTGCGGCCGGTTGGGTCGGGCCAGTATTTCCGGCTGGGTGTGTGCCGTCTGGTCCAGGCGCGACTGATCCGATCCGAAGTCATCTGGTAGTCATCGAGCAAGACGAACCAGGACGTGCCGACATCGTCTATCGCAGCATGTTCGCCGAAGGCCGGATTGAAACCCTGTTTCAAAAGCTGCACCCGCGACAGGAAACGAAAGCCGGTGTGTTTCTGGTGCATCAATGCCTGCAGTTCGTTCAGGTGACAGGCTTGGGCCATGACAGACCAGGACGCTTGCTGCCGCCTCGCTGGCAACTTAATGCCGAGCAATTTCCCGCTGATGGGCGTGAGGTGCAGGATCATGGGACGTGTAAGTAATCTTCCGTCGATCAGCCCGGCCTCTGTCAGTGCCGTAACGGCTCTTGATATGTCCGGTTGCTGCGCGCCGCACAATTGTTGCAGCTGTGCGCTGGTGGCATATTGGACCTGAACCAGCTGCTCAAGGATGAGGTTTTGCAGCTTGGGCAGGGTAGGGGAGCGGCGCATTACTTGAGCAGTTCCAGTATGTCACCGGCACGGTAAGTCAGGATGCTCGTGATGTCCTTTTTGCTGACGGCGGGCTTGAAATTGATCGGGGTGGCGCCATGCCGGTCGGCCAGTATCTGAAGTATTGAGGCCAGCGATTTCGCGGCCTCGATGTTGATTGTGACTTGGGGCATGCGCTGATATTCCAGCATGCCCGCCCTGCCCTTGATCTGTAACGCCACATTCTTGTTGTTGTGATATTCGGACTCGGACAGTCCGCCCGATTCGATCAGTTGTTGCACCTTGACGGGTGCCACCAGCAAACCAAGCCGCTTTGACAGCCACGACTTATTTACGCTCAGGGCGACGGCCAGGTCTTTCTGCGCCATCCCCAGTGAGACGATGCCTGATAACAACCGGGCGACTTTCATGGAATTGACGCCTGCCGCGATGGCCTCGCGCGCCTCCGTTATTTTAGTCCTCAGGGTTAGGTTTACCCCTGTTTCGCTTGTTGCCGGGATGGCTTCATGGACGCCCTGGGCCTGTTGTTCTGCCCGGGCCGCTTCGGCACGGCGAGCGGCGATCCGCTCGGCCAGTCTGTCTATTTTCGGTTCATTATTCATTCCTATAACCTCATTACGCAAATTCCCGGCAAGGCAGGCACTTGCGCTACCCGAATATGTTGCGGCTGCGCCCAGACCTGCCGGGTCAATCCCGCCGCCCGCCAGTGGGTCATCTTGGCGATGATCTGGTGATGCCGGTAGTTTCCGCTGTCCGCCTCCACCAGGACCAGTTCGCCGGTTTCGGGATCGGTGTAGAGGGCATCGGGCCGCAACGAGCCGCACAAGGCGATTTCTGCACGGCTGAAGTTGGCCGCCAGTTTGAAGGTGTCGGGGCGACCCAACTCGAAATAGGCGCGGCTGGCCATCAGCTCGTGCAGGTCGTTACGCTTGGCCCCGGTCACGGGCAGTTTGCCGCCATATGCCCCGGCGATGGATTTGTTGGCGAATTGATAGGTTTTGACCGGGGCGGCGCTGTGCTGGTAGAGATGCTTGCTGGTTATCAGTCCGGCTTTTTCGAGCCGTTGTAGGGAACGGACGGATGAGCCTTTGAGGTGGGCGTAGTGGTTTTTGTCGGCCAGGTCAGAAGAGATCAGTTGAACCCTAGACAGGTCTTTCAGAAAAGACCGGTCGGCGACCGACAGCCGGATATTCGCTTCCGTACCTGAGAGTCGGACCAGCCTTGCCGTTTTTGGATTGCCTGCCATTTAATCCCATTTAGAAAGATGGGATTTTACACCCTCAATATTCTACCAAACGGGTTGCGTATAGACGCAACCAGTTTGCCCCCACTCGTGTCGCTAGTCGCTTCTCCGGTTACCCTGGTTTTGATCCATTTTTGTTTTCTGCAACCCGTCCTGACCAGTGCCAAAAGTGACAACGAAGCGCTGTACGAACGAGGGCATCGACGCGCGAGCTTACCGGAGATTCACCAGGTAAGCCGCTTAAAACTTGTCCCAGCTTCACCGGACAAGTTTGCGTCGAGGCGACAAATTGAGGTGCGCAGCACGTTGCGCAGCAACCTTAATTTGGCCTGAGTTCGGCGAAGACCACATGTTTTTTTATCCTCGCTAACCATCTGTTAGCTATAAGTATAGAGGATAACAAAATACATACAAGCCACCATATTGGCAACAGAGATGGATTTTATGTGAGTTTCCGTAGGAAACTCGGTTTCCGACGGAAACTGTCACCGCCGAAGGCGGCCTGAAGGGCGTGACGGGTTGGGTTTGTGGGGATCGTGCCGGAGGCGGTTTGCGGGTCAGGAAGAGTCCATCAGTGTTAGCGACACGAGGGTGCCATTTGCGAGAGTCGGATTACTGCTCGCCCTATCTGACAACCACTCTTGGGAGGACAGCAAGTCTAGCCCGCACTTCATCATAAATTTGTGTGACACCAGGCATGGTGAAAGTAACAGCGAGACCGAACGGAATAGGTTCGTCTATTACCGCACCCTGATCAGGTTCTCGTTGAACGGTAAATGTTACAAAGTGACTCTCGCCTATAATCGGTGCCTTTGTTCCATCCCAACACCTCGAAAAAACTGTGCCGCGACGGCCTTGATGTTTGTCTGGCTGTGCTTTTACTGAATCAACACGCAATGAAGACATTTCGTTAGGCTCGATAAGCGTGAGACGAACAGCCCGGTAACTCTGCCGACCTGCCAATACAGGCGTGAACCAAGCAAGTGTTGCCCGCAATGCGTGTAGCTTTGCCTGTCCATTTATACAAATGGGAATTGGCACCTGAATTGTTACTGCTTGTTCTCGCGAGAGTACGCCACTAGCCCAAAACGTGGCGCGATCTTCGGTACATGCTACGGCCGCTTCAGCGTCTACGAGTCCGTATCCAAGAAATCTTCTAATATTATCCTTCTGAAGAGAATGCTGACGGTTGTCAGGTGGCCCCAAAACTTGTTTGATCAATTCGGAAGCTGGCTGCGGCCAAGACGCAGTATGAACCAGTAGTGCCTTCAGTAGCGTAGCGCGTTGAGCATGACTTAGTGATCGAAATGTATCTCCATATGCTGACTCAAGTGCATCGTGAATCTGGTGGCATGTTCGAGAAGCCAAGGCGGCGGCAGCACTTGACCCGTTCGTGAAGCTCTCAACACTTTCGCGTCCATCGCGTGGCGGTGCTGCTACTTTGAGTCCATGTGCACGCGCTGGACCGCTTGGTCTGATTGATAGTGTTGTACCACTTGCAACAAAGCTCATGTGTTCTTTGGCTCCAGACATCAGGATGTCGGGCTTCACGCTCTTCGCGAAACCAGGGCCGAGCGCGCTCGATGGATTTGAAATCGTAAGATTTGAAAAGGGATCGACGTTCCGTGTAGCCTCCCGATCTGCCGGAGTTACAGCGTCCACATTTGCCGCGCCGACCGTCACGCCGTTCACAGTTTCCGAAGGCGAAAGTAGACGCCGCTCTGCGATCAATTGCCCTATTGCAAACATGGTTCCGTGCGCTCGTTGAACTTCCGTCTCACTCTCGAATTGACTAAAATTTGCAAAATTCGGTACATCAAACGGATTTTTATGATTGCCTGCACTTACAACAAAAAGAATCCCAAATCGGTACGAGAGGCGATCAATCAACCGCGCCCACGCTGACATTTGGCCATGGAATGGTTTGCGCGCATTGCCTAGGGAAAGGTTTACGATTAAAACGTCGGGCGCTGACGGCTCATCTCCGTTGCGCATTGCGAACACGGCTTGATAGATCATATCAACAATTAGCCGATCATCAGGAAACTCATCGTTCTGGCCGAGTACAGGTACAACATGGATTAAACGCCTCAGCCTTTGTTCCGCTCTATTTCTGTCTCCGTAAACAATCAGCGATGCCATCGCGGTGCCGTGATTACGGGCAGCAACTTGAACTAGAGGCTCCAAACCGAATTGATCTTCAACGACCAACGCACCAGCCAAGAGAGGATGTTGTGCAACAGGTACACCATCAAGCAAGGCCAGTATAGGGGAACGATCAACGACCACTGGCGCCAACAGGGCGGCATCCTCGGCTTCCCCAATCTCTATTGTCGTCGCAGTACTTTGTGGTCGAATGTGCATTACCAGATCTAGGCCTGCAATGCTTGCCTGTGACATGGCAACAATGCTTCGAACTGAAGAAACAGGTAGCTCAGCCAAAATTGCGTGATACCCAATGTCGGCAATACGGCAACGACTGATCACGCGACCGCCAGCAGCTACAATCGAGTTACTCAGGTCTGCTTCCGTTTCATTTGCTCGCCCATCTGCTGACCTAAAAACAAGCTCGATTTCAAGCCGAATTCGCTCATCATCAGCCATGGAGGCAACCTCTGCGGAGATAATATTGCGCTCGTCAGCTTGGACACGATCTTGCGGCCCCCAAGGTCGTATATCTCGCAATGTTGCAAACACATCGCGCCAAGGTGCAAACCCAATTCCTAGATTTTCATTTTGGGACCATCGACGCCATAATGACGCAATACTGTTCAGCGCCTGCGCATCGGGAACCAATAAATATATTGTTGGTTCAGTGTCTTGTTCGTCGCCTTCAAGCTCTTCCTCATCAATGAGTTCAAGCCCCGGGATTTTTCTGATTGCATTTATGAAATTTTGAATTGATCCCCTTACTTCGAATACGAGCAGACGCTCGGGTGCTAGCGCACTTGGGTCGCTTCGGAGCTCAATCCCGCTCTGGTCGCGCTCCAGAACTGAGATAAGCCGGTCAAATTTTGGGCCAAATGTATCCCTTTGATGATCGTGACTAAAGGGCTCTGGCTTTGGAGAGTTTCTAGGTGTTCCGGTTGGTCTTGCTTGTGGAAGACCGACGCTTAGCTGAAGGAGTGGTTTGTTTAGGTCGATCGGCATTCGTCACCTCTGGTTTTACGCGGGCAGCCCATAAGTCGAGTTCCACTTTAATAGCAGAATCAATACCGATTTCGCCAAGACCGAGAATTTGACGACGCCGAACATTTTGGCAAAAATCGCGCGTCTCTGCATAAGACGTCACGTTGAGGCGACTAGCCAAAAGCGCAGCGGACATCTTTGGTTGCTCAGGCCAGAATGCGATGAGCTTCTCAATAAAGGCAGCGACCTCGTTCTTTTGAGGAGATGGGAATGCCATCCTCAACTGAAAACGTCGCCATACCGCACGATCCAAAAGCTCCGCATGGTTTGTCGCAGCTATAGTAAGTACATAGCTTGGCAGCTGGTCGATTTGCATCAACAAAAATGAGACGACCCGTTTAATCTCGCCAGTCTCATGTGTGTCACCACGCTCTTTGCCAATCGAATCGAACTCATCGAAGAGCAAAACACACGGCTGTGTTCTAACATAATCAAAAAGTTTGCGAAGACGTGCGTTTGTCTCTCCGAGATAACTGCCTATAAGCGCGTCATACCGAACGACGAAAAACGGCAGGGCAAGGGCTTCTGCAACAGCTTCGGCATAGGAAGTTTTGCCATTACCAGGTGGGCCAGATAAAAGAACCTTGTGGCGAGGCTCATATCCATGCGCCCGCAGTACGTCCGCCCTCATGTGTTCTTCAATAAGCTGCTTGCCTTCAGCACGCGCAGGTAGGGTCAAGACCAAATCTTCAAATCGAATCCGTGGCGTCAGCTCGAGAATTGTATCGCGACCGCTGCCTTGAACCGGCTGGGCATTAGTTAATGCTGGGGGTGTGACCGAGACAGTTTGAAGTGCCCGCTGAAGCCGGTCAGCTAGGATGTGATGGCTCTTCGCACGCTCGTCCGCCATAAGCGCCTCAACTGTCGTGCGCAACATAGACCTGTCGCCGACAGCACCAGCGCGCACAAGTGAAACGATAAGATCACTTTTGGCCATAATTACATGTAAAGGTAGTGTTGACGATGCATGGTTCATCCCTCCCGAAATTCGTTCCACTTAGTGAACTTATTTGTGTATCTTCCCATGACCCGCTAACTTTTACTAGCAACTTTGATCAGGTACTTTTGCGACACACATCAGCCATTTTGTTGATATTTTCATTGACCGCTTTGTGTTTCCTGCCCTTCGCGAACGTCCGGTTTAGAGCAGCGTAATAACAACATTATCTGGCAACAGTGATACTACCTGTCAGATCAAATCTACAACAGCTGTCTGTGTGTTCTGTTGCAACCCCGTTAATGCGGCGAACATCAGGCCACATGGCCGCGCAACGGGACAACCTTCGCACCCGCTTCTATCGAACCCAAATAATCCGCCCAGTGCTGCATCATGCGCTTGCGTTCGGGCAGATACTCCGCCCGGTTGTATGCGCCGCGCACTTCGTTACGTTCGCAGTGGGCAAGCTGGCGTTCGATCACGTCAGGCTTGAAGCCGGTTTCATTGAGAATGGTGGAAGCTACTGCGCGGAAGCCGTGGCCGGTCATCTTGCCTTTGTACCCCATGCGGTACAGGGCGAACAACATGGTGTTGTTGCTGATGGGTTTATCACGGTTGCGACCGGGAAACACGAAGCGGCTACCGCCGGATATTTCCTTGAGTTCGGACAGTATGGCAAGCGCCTGCCGCGCCAGCGGGACAACGTGTTCGGCTTTCATCTTCATGCGCCCGGCAGGAATAATCCATAAGGCATTGTCAAGATCAAATTCAGTCCACTCTGCGCCTATCAGTTCGTTGGTACGCACAAAGGTTTGCGCCAGCAGTTGCAGGGCGAGGCGAGTTTGCTTGTCGCCGGTTTCGTCATACTTAGCAATGGCGCGCAGCAGTTCGGGCAACTCTTCGGGGCGAACGGCAGATTGATGTTTTTTGACATGCGGGGTGAGCGCGCCACGCAGGTCGGTGGACAAGTTGCGGGTGCAGCGCCCGGTGGCGATGCCGTAGCGGAATACCTGCCCGCATACTTGCAGGACACGGTGGGCAAGATCATACGCGCCACGGGCTTCTATTTTGCGGATGGTTTCCAACAGCTCCAGCGCATTTATCTGGTCAATCGGGCGTTTGCCAAGGGTAGGGAAGATGTTGCTCTCAAGGCGGCGTTTTACATCGCTGGCGTGATGCTCAACCCAGGTATGCAGTTGCTTGGTGTACCACTCCAGCGCCACTGCCTCGAATGAATTTACATTGGCGAGTTTTTTGCGCAGGTTGGTGGCTTTGCGTTCGGCGGAGGGATCAAGATCGGCTTGCAGTTGCTTGCGTAGCTCGTCGCGTTTTTTCCGCGCATCGCTCAGGGTGACTTTGGGATACACGCCAACGGAAAGAGACTTTTCTTTATCTGCCTGCCAGTAACGCAACCGCCAATATTTCCGGCCATCGAGATAAACCCACAGGTAAAGACCATCGCCATCGTGTAGCTTGCGAACACTCGCACCATTGCTGGTGGCGTTCTTGCATTCAGCAGCAGATAACAAGTTTGTGGCCATCGTGGTAACTCCTCACCGTGGTAAATTTGTTACCACGAAAGTTACCACGGTTTACACTTGGACGCAATGGGATGTTACCACACTACTTTGGACTACCTAACCCGTCTAATACGCCGTATTTATTGGATTATCTGGACTTTACCGGATGAGTTAGGATGCTAATCTGGCGGAGAGGGTGGGATTCGAACCCACGGTAGGCTCGCACCTACGCCTGATTTCGAGTCAGGTACATTCGACCACTCTGCCACCTCTCCCGAGCGTGCATTTATCAGCGCGCGTATTTTACCAGCAATGTATGCCAGATATACCATAAAACCGGATATGCCATAAAAAATCAGGCAGAATGGCTGCATGTGTAAATTCAACCTTACATCTTTCTTCAAACCGCTATGGCTGGGCATGGCTTTGCTTGCTGGATGTGCGCCCGCAGATCCTCCCAGAAAACCGTGGCGAGAAGAATTGAGCATCATTGTAGTGAGATCCGAAAATAGTGCTGAGGCTGAGATGGAGGTGCAACTGGCCTCATTGTTTGCAAAATATCTACAAACAAATATAAAGCTATTGCCATTCAATCAGGATCAAGTGATGCCCGCCCTATTGGCGAAAAAAGCACACATCGCTGCAGCCGGGATACGCAGCAATGAAGAAAATGGCATACGTTTCGGCTCTTCCTATCAAACCTTGCGCGAACAAGTAGTGTGCCACGGCTCACGTCCCCAGCGCATGGAAAGTCTGTTGGCCAAAGATATCGTGGTTGTTAAAGGCTCGTCGCAAGAATCGGCATTGCGGGAAGCGCAAAAAAAGCTGCCGGCATTAAAGTGGGTTGCGCGCGAGGATCACACCGCTATCAGCTTGCTGGCAAAAGTGGCCGCAGGAAAGCTGGATTGCACGGTTGCTAATGAAGAGCAGATAGCCTTGGCGCGAAATTTTGATGCCGGATTGAATTACGCTTTCGATGTTGCTCCACCTTCAAGATTGGCTTGGGCATTTTCGCCAGATAGTGATGCGGAATTAATTGACGAAGTGCAAAAATTTTTCTCGGCAATCAAACGGGATGGCACATTGACTCAATTGCTGGATCGTTTTTACGGACACAATGAGCGACTGACCCCGGTAGATGCAGTCGCCTTCCTCACGAAAACACGCACGGTGTTGCCCCATTTTCGCTCGCTATTTGAAGAGGCGGCCACGTTAACCGGGATAGATTGGAAGCTGCTAGCCGCAGTCGGCTATCAAGAATCGCACTGGAATCCACTTGCTACTTCGCGTACCAATGTGCGCGGCATGATGATGCTGACCGAAGATACTGCCGATGAAATGGGCGTGAGCAACCGCCTCGATGCGCGGCAAAGCATCATGGCTGGGGCACGCTATCTGCAATTAATGAAGGAACAGCTGCCGCTTCGTATAGATGAACCCAATCGCACTTGGCTGGCGCTCGCCGCATATAATCAGGGCGCGGGGCACTTGAGTGACGCGCGCATCTTGGCGAAAAGGTCGGGGCTAAACCCCGATATTTGGGCGGATGTAAAAAAGGTGATGCCCTTATTGGCACAAGAGGAGTATTACCAGGCGCTCAAATATGGCAGGGCGCGCGGTGGCGAGGCCGTGATATTCGTGGAAACGGTGCGCTTGCACCACGACATACTGAACCACTTGAATTCAGATATTGTTCCGCGTCTGCACCCAATGAAATTTTATTTGCCGTTTATAGAATAATTTACTTTCCCGCTTCGATCTGCGTCACTCCACCCATATAAGGCTTGAGCACCTCCGGGATGAGCACACTGCCATCGGCCTGTTGGTAATTTTCCAGTATCGCCACTAAGGTACGCCCCACTGCCAAGCCCGATCCATTCAGCGTGTGTAACAACTCCGGTTTTCCTTGCTCGTTGCGGAATCGCGCCTGCATACGCCGCGCCTGAAACGCCTCAAAATTTGAGCAGGAAGAAATTTCTCTATAGGTATTCTGCGCCGGTAACCACACCTCGATGTCGTAAGTCAGCGCAGCGGAAAATCCCATATCGCCGGTACACAGCTTGACCACGCGATACGGCAAATTCAATTTCTTCAAGATCGTTTCGGCGTGGCCGAGCAACGCTTCCAGCGCCTCATAGGATTTATCTGGATGCACCATTTGCACCAGCTCCACCTTGTCAAATTGATGCTGGCGTATCATGCCGCGTGTATCACGGCCATACGAACCGGCCTCGCTACGGAAGCAGGGTGTATGCGCCACATACTTGAGTGGCAAGTGTTCCAGCGGGGTGATGCTGTCGCGCACCATGTTGGTCACGGGGACTTCGGCGGTGGGAATTAAATAAAAATTCTGCTCCCCTTGCTCGCCCAACTGTCGAGGCACTCTGAATAAGTCTTCCTCAAATTTAGGCAACTGCCCGGTACCGCGCATGGAATCCGCATTCACCAGATACGGCACATAGACTTCGGTGTAACCATGCTGTTCGGTATGCGTATCCAGCATAAACTGCGCCAATGCACGGTGCAAGCGCGCCAGCGAACCTTTCAGCAGCGAGAAACGCGCACCGGAAATTTTTGCGGCAGTTTCAAAATCCAGCCCCAATTTTTCGCCTAGATCAACGTGATCTTTTACGGCAAAAGAAAACTGCGGAATGTTGCCCACTTTGCGTACTTCAAGATTGTCTGTTTCAGATTTTCCTGCCGGAACACTCTCGTGCGGCATGTTGGGAATGACCGCCAAAAAAGTATTCAACTCGTGCTGCACCTGCTCAAGCTGCGTTTCCTGCTGCTTAAGCTCGTCACCCAGATTAGCCACCTCGGCCATCACCGCTGACACATCCTCACCTTTGGCTTTAGCCTGTCCAATCAGCTTGGATGAACTATTGCGCTTGGCTTGTAACTCCTGCGTGCGAGTTTGAATCTGCTTGCGCAGGGATTCGAGTTGTGTAAATTTTTCTGTATCCAGCGCAAAGCCGCGTGTCGCAAGACGCACCGCCACGCTTTCCAAATCAGTTCTTAATAGTTGTATATCCAGCATGATTTTCCGTTTGTATTAATGTATAACTATTTACCACCCTGACTAACCACCCCCGCCGCTGTGCGGCGACCCCTCCTCAAGAGAGGAGGGGAGTAAAAATATCAAAACTCCATGTTCTCCCCTCCTTATCAAGGAGGGGTCGCCCGCAGGGCGGGGGTGGTTAGCTGTTGAAGTGCCGGCTGATTTCCACCAGCACCCCTTCCATATTGGTTAGCACATCACGATTCTCAAACCGCAATACCCTCACCCCCACTGTTCCTAACCACTCGTCCCTTTTTACATCACGCTGAAAACCCTGTTCAGTATCATGGGGAGCACCATCCAGTTCAATTACCAACTTCTCCGCCGGGCAATAAAAATCTACCACGTAATTACCGATGCTGTGCTGGCGGCGAAATTTGCGCCCTCGTAGTTGGCTGTTCTGCAATTGTTTCCATAAAGCAATTTCTGCTGTGGTCATGTTGGCACGCAAAATTTTGCGCACTGGTTTTAATCGGGTCAGGTTGTGGATTTTTTGCATGTTTAGCTACCCTGATGCAACCACCCCGGCGCTACGCGCCACCCCTCCTCAAAAGAGGAGGGGAATAAAACCATTAAATTCCGCGTACCGGTATTCCACACACTTTCCCCTCCTTGCCAAGAAGGGGTGGTGCACAACGCCGGGGTCGCCCACCGGGCGGGGGCATTCCCCTCCTTACTAAGGAGGGGTGGCGCACAGCGCCGGGGTGGTTAGTCCTTCCGCTTCTTATCCAGCTCACGCAGCCGCGACAGCTTCTCCGAAATCTTCGCTTCCAGCCCGCGCTCGGTCGGCTGATAAAAACTCACCTCCGGCATTCCCTCCGGGAAATAATTTTCACCCGCCGCATAGCCTTCTTGCTCATCATGGGCATAACGGTAATCTTTGCCGTAATCCAATTGCTTCATCAGCTTGGTCGGTGCATTACGCAAGTGCAGCGGCACGGCACGCGAACCATCCTGAGACACAAAGGCGCGCGCGGCATTATACGCGACATAGCCCGCATTCGACTTGGGCGCAGCGGCCATATACAGCACCGCTTGCGCCAGCGCCAACTCACCCTCTGGCGAACCAAGGCGTTCATAAGTTTGCGCAGCATCCATCGTCAATTGTATCGCGCGTGGATCGGCCAGGCCGATGTCTTCCCACGCCATACGCACGATGCGCCGCGCCAGATAGCGCGGATCGGCGCCACCGTCCAGCATGCGCACCAGCCAATACAGCGCGGCATCAGGATTGGAGCCGCGCACCGATTTATGCAGCGCAGAAATCTGGTCATAGAACGCTTCGCCGCCCTTGTCGAAACGGCGAAGATTCTGCGCCAGAGTATTATCCAGAAAGACACTGTCTATCTTGTTTATGCCGGCAGTTTGCGTGGCAGTCTGTAATTGTTCCAGCACATTGAGCAAACGCCGCGCATCGCCATCGGCGTAACCGATGACGCGTTCCTTCGCATCATCATCAAATTGCAAACTGGTCAAGATGGTTTGTTGCACACGTTCAAACAAAGTACCCAACTCATCAGCCGACAACGCGTGCAGCACATACACTTGGGCGCGCGACAGCAGCGCATTATTCACCTCAAAGGAAGGATTCTCGGTAGTTGCGCCGACGAAGGTCACCAGACCCTGCTCGACAAAAGGCAGGAAAGCATCCTGCTGTGATTTGTTGAAGCGATGCACCTCATCCACAAACAAAATCGTATGGCGGCCACGTTGTTGCAGCACTTGTTGCGCTTGGGCAATGGCCTCACGAATATCTTTTACCCCGGACAACACCGCCGACAGCGGCACAAACTCGGCGTCGAAAGCTGAGGCCATCAGCCGCGCCAGTGTGGTTTTGCCTACGCCTGGCGGCCCCCACAAAATCATCGAGTGCAACTTGCCCGATTCAAATGCCAGACGCAGTGGCTTTCCTTTACCCAGCAAGTGGGATTGGCCGATGACTTCGTCTATGTGTTGCGGGCGCAGATGCTCGGCCAATGGCGCGGCGGGAACAGGGGCGGCAAATAGATTACCGGCAACCATGTGTATTATGTGCGCGATACTGCATAGTGGTTGTTGCACATGCTGCTTGGATCACGTACCTACTCCAGCACATCCGCGCCCTGTGGCGGCACAAACTTGAACAAGCTCGGTGACAACTGCGGATTGCGTTGCAGACTCGAAAAGCGTAACACGGTTTTGTGGCCAAAAGAATCGTACAACTCCATCACCACCAGATCAGATTGTGAGTTAAATGCCATCAGGATTTTTTCAAAGCTGGTGTCTTGCGATTTAGGCTGTGCTTGTAACCATTCCAGATCGTCTTTGTTATCCACATCCTTTAATGCAAAGCCACGCTCGATTTCATTGCTGCCTGACAACAATGCCGCCGGGCTGCTGCCCAGCGCGGCATCCATCTGCTTTACCGTGACCTGATTCAGCTCTATGTCATGCAGCCAGAATTTTTTTCCATCGCCTACAATTAGTTGTTCATAAGGCTTTTGATAAGCCCAGCGAAATTTACCGGGACGTACAAACTGCATAGTGCCTGAAGCGCTTTGTAAATTTTTACCTTTTTGATCCAGTACCTGCTGTGTGAAATTTGCCTGCACCGAATGGGTTGCGGCTATAAAATTTTTCAGCTTGTCAGTGGCACTGGCATGGGCCGTAACTGGTAAGGAAAACAGAATAGTCAGAACAAATTTTTTATATTTAAAAACCATTATTAAATTTTCCTATCAAGAATAAATCACTCGCACTCGCTCTTCACCCAGCATCTTGTGCAGCCCATGCAGCAAGTCGTCATGCAGCGATACTGACCATGCTTCACCCAGCGCAAGCGGGACGCTGCCGGTCTGGTTGCTGTAATGAATAATAATGGGGCACTTGCCGCCGCTGTAGGGTTGGAATAATTCTTTCAGTTGCGTCACATGCACTTTGTTGTGATCGCTTACCGCTAACTCCAAACGTTTGGCGAAGATGGAACGAGCCGAGGCGAAGTCGAATAATTCTTCTGCAGTCACGCGCATGTTGCCGGAATATTCATCCAGGCTGACTTTGCCGCGCACCACCAGCAATTCGTCTTCGCGTATCCACGGGCGGCTGGCTTCAAAAATTTCGTTGAACACGGTCATCTCAACTTGCGCTGTGCCATCGTCCAGCGTGACCACGCCCATGCGTCCGCGCCGCGTTTGCTGGATGCGTACACCGGCCACCATGCCGGCCAGCACCATCGCCGTTCCGCCGCCACGTTTGGTGTAACCATTTGGGCTGCTTGGCGGTGCGGCTTGTGGTGCGATGTCGGCCAGGCGTGTCTTGACGAAGTTGGCCAGCTCGGTGGCGTACTCGTGATAGGGATGGCCGCTGATATAAAAACCCAGCGCCAGTTTTTCCTGCTGCAATTGTTCGCGCATTTTCCATGGTGTCACGTCGGCCAGAATAATCGGCATGGCCGCACTTTCATCGTCACCGAACAAGCTGTTTTGATTGGCTGAGCGCGCCTGTTGTTCGGCGCTGCTCAATGCTGCCTCGATCGAGGCCAGCAGTTGATAGCGATGCGTCGAGAGCGCATCGAACGCGCCGCCGCGTATCAGCGCTTCGATAGCGCGACGGTTGACCACGCGCTTGTCCACGCGGCGGCAGAAATCGAACAGGTCGCGGAACGCGCCGCCTTGTTTACGCGCCTCGCTGAGATTATTGATGGCAGCCTCGCCCGTGCCTTTGATCGCGCCCAAGCCATACACAATAGTGTGCTCGTCCTGCGGTGTAAAACGATAGCCGGAGGAATTGATGTCCGGCGGCAGGATGGTTACTTTTTGCAGCAGCGTGTCTTGATAAAAAGTAAACACCTTGTCGGTGTTGTCCATGTCCGAGGACAGCGTGGCGGCCATGAACGCCGCCGGAAAATGTGCCTTGAGATAAGCGGTTTGATAAGCCACCAATGCATAGGCAGCGGCATGAGATTTGTTGAAGCCATAGCCAGCAAACTTTTCCATCTGGTCAAATAGCTGCTGTGCATCGCGCTCTTTCATGCCGCGCTCCACCGCGCCTTTTACAAAGGCATCGCGCTGCTCGGCCATTTCTTCCAGCTTTTTCTTGCCCATGGCGCGACGCAGCAAATCCGCCGCACCCAGGCTATAGCCCGCCATTACCTGGGCAATCTGCATCACCTGTTCCTGATACACCATCACGCCATAGGTCGGCGACAAAATCGGTTCCAGTCTGGGGTCGAGATATTGCACCGCTTCTTGCCCCAATTTGCGCCGGGTGAAATCGGGGATCAGATCCATCGGCCCAGGACGATATAAAGCCACCAACGCAATAATGTCTTCAAAGCGATCCGGCTTGACGCGCTTGAGCAGATCTTTCATGCCGCGCGATTCAAGCTGGAAAATAGCGGTGGTATTGGCGGCTCTTAACAAATCGTAAGTGGCCTTGTCATCGAGCGGAATGGCCTCGATGGAGAAGGATCGAGGATCGAGGATTGAGGATAGAGGTAAACCTGCGCCTTGCTTTTCGCTCGCTCCCCGCTCCTCGCTCCTCGCTCCTTGTATATATTTCACCGCCCAATCAATAATCGTCAGCGTACGCAAACCGAGAAAGTCGAACTTGACCAGACCAATTTGTTCCACGTCATCTTTATCCAGTTGGCTGATGACATCGGTGCTGCCTTCGGCGCAATACAGCGGACAAAAATCGGTCAGCTTGCCCGGCGCGATCAGCACACCACCGGCATGCATGCCGACGTTGCGTGTCAAATCTTCCAGTCGCCCGCCTAGCTCAAGCAACTCTTCCACGCCCTCTTCGCTGTTAACAATGGCGTTGAATTCCGGCTCCATCTCGCGCGCCTTTTTCAGCGACACTGGCTTCACGCCTTCCAGCGGAACCAGTTTTGAAAGACGATCACACAATCCATAAGGAAAATCCAGCACGCGACCCACGTCGCGGATCACCGCTTTGGACGCCAGCGTACCGAAGGTGGCGATCTGCGACACGCTGGCCGATCCGTATTTCTGTTTCACATAGTCAATGACACGCTCGCGCCCATCCTGACAAAAATCAATGTCGAAGTCGGGCATGGACACACGCTCGGGGTTGAGGAAGCGCTCGAACAGCAAGGCATAGCGCAACGGATCAAGATCGGTAATGCCGAGGCTGTAGGCCACCAGCGAACCCGCGCCGGAGCCGCGTCCGGGGCCGACGGGTACGCCGTTGTTTTTCGCCCAGCGGATAAAATCGGCCACGATCAGAAAATAGCCGGGGAAACCCATGCTGATGATGGTTGCGATTTCAAATGCCAGACGCGCGCTGTATTCCTGCATTTTCGATTCACGCATTGCTTCATCAGGAAACAATTGCAACATGCGCTGCTGCAAACCGCGTTCGGACTCTGTGCGCAGAAAATCGGCCAGACTCTCGCCGTTCGGCGTCGGAAAATCGGGCAGATAAGGCTTACCTAATTGCAGGGTAAGGTTGCAGCGCTTGGCGATTTCCACGCTGTTCTGCAACGCCTCTGGTAGATCAACAAATAGCGCCGCCATCTCGGCCTGCGTCTTGAAATATTGCTGCGGCGTAAAGCGGCGCACACGGCGTTTGTCGTTCAGCACATAGCCTTCGGCAATACACACCCGCGCCTCGTGCGCCTTGAATTCATCTTCGCTGATAAATTGTATCGGATGCGTGGCCACCAACGGCAGCGATAATTCCGCCGCCAACTGCACTGCGCCGCGCACCTGCGCTTCTTCACGCGCCGCACCGGTGCGCTGCACTTCCAAATAGTAGCGCTCAGGAAACAGTGCTGCCCATTCCAATGCCAGTTGACGCGCTGCGGCTTGATTACCATTCGACAAGGCCAGACCGACATCGCCTAGTTGCGCGCCGGACAAGGCCAGCAGACCGTCCGTGCCCTCACGCAGCCATTCTTTGCGAATTTCCGCGTGACCGCGATATTGATTTTCCAGATAGGCGCGCGTCAGCAGCGAACACAGCTTCAAATAACCTTGATGCGATTGACACAGCAGTAGCAAACGGAAAGGTTGGTCACGTTCGAGCGGATTGCTGAGATAAACATCGCAACCGATAATGGGCTTGATACCGGCACTGCGCGCCGCTTGATAAAATTTGACCAGGCCGAACAGATTGCTGAGGTCAGTCAATGCCAATGCTGGCATGGCATCCTGTTTGGCTGTTGCTACTGCCCCTTCAATACGCACGATACCATCGGCGATGGAATATTCGCTGTGCAGACGAAGATGGATGAAAGTGGGCTGGGGCATGGCAGCGGCAGGATGTTAATCGGCGACAATTTTACCACTGCCTCTTACTAGAAAAACCCAAAGATTTTTACCTGTTGATGTTACTCAGGAAAAAGAATGGGAACCGGTATCTCAGCCCCAGCACATCAACCCAGATAAGCCGCCAGCACCCTCTCATTTTTGTGCATCTCACTGGGCAGCCCCTCCAGCACTATCTGCCCGTGCTCCATGACATACACATAGTCCGCTACTTGTAGAGCGCTGCGTGCAAATTGTTCTACCAACAGCAAGGTAACGCCCGACTCTTTGAGTCGGGAGATGATTTTGAAAACTTCTTGTACCAAAATCGGTGCTAATCCCATGGAGGGTTCGTCCAGCAATATCACTTTGGGATTTGCCATGAGCGCACGTCCGATAGACAACATTTGCTGCTCGCCACCGGACAGCGTGCCAGCAAGCTGGCTGGAGCGTTCGTGCAGGCGTGGGAATAGTTCATAAACTTGCGCCAAATTGCGCGCGGCCCGGGCACGATACGCAAAAAATCTGGGTAGATGGCTATATCCTCCCAGCAATAGATTATCTTCTACCGACAGCGGGCCAAATACTTTGCGGCCTTCGGGCGAATGCGCCAGCCCGAGTCCGGCAATCTTTGCGGCGCCATAATTTTGGATAGGTTCCCCGTCCAAAATAACGCGACCTTGTGTTGGTTTCAATAAGCCGGATACGGCGCGCATAGCCGTGGTTTTGCCCGCGCCATTGGCGCCGATCAACGCGACCAGTGAGCCTTGTTTTACCTGCAGAGAAATCCCGTGCAGCACTTCGCTCGTGCCATAGCCTGCATGTAAATTTTCAACTGTTAGCATGTAGGGCATCTCTAAAAATCCAAACTCCATCGCGATGCTGCGTTACTCACAAAAAATTACTCCTTACATATCCTACATATGCGGCGTCGCAATTTTTTGCTCGCGCCTTGTCTCGCTTAGGATTTAGAATTTTTAGAGACACCCTGTGACTTCCTGCTCGGGAGCGATCCCCAAATAAGCCAGCATCACCTGCGGATCACGCTTCACTTCTGCTGCTGTTCCCTGCGCGATGACCTTGCCGCCATCCAGCACGGTCACCCTGTCGCATAACTCACTGACCACATCCATGTGATGCTCGATCAAAATAATAGTCATGCCGCGCTGGTGTATGCACTTAATAATTTCGATGAGTTGCGCGACATCCGGCTGCGCCAAGCCTGCGGCGGGCTCATCCAGAATCAGCAGCTCTGGTTTGCAAGCCAAAGCGCGTGCAATTTCCAGGAAGCGCTGCGCGCCATAGGTCAGATTTTTTGAGCAGGTGTGAGCATGCTGTTCCAGCCCGACCAGCTTTAGCAGCGCCAGCGCTTCGGCCTGCGCACGGGTTTCTTCGTGCTTGCCCAAGCCCAGCAGCAACAGCGGCAAAGGTCGGCGATATACGCCTTTGAGCGCCACCATCACATTGCCGAGCGCGGATAAATCCGAGAACAATTGCAAATTTTGGAAGGTGCGCGCAATGCCTTGCCTGGCCACCCGATATAAACTCCCTTGCGGCAGCGGACGACCATGCAGTAATACCGTGCCTGCGGTCGGCTTATACAGTCCTGAGATCACATTGACTGCGGTGCTTTTTCCAGAACCATTCGGGCCGATCAAGCCATGAATGTGACCAGCCTGCACGATGATCGAAATGTCATCTACGGCTTTCACCCCGCCGAAGTAACATTTCAGATGACGCAATTCGAGTAGCGTTTTGGCTTGTGTCTGTTTGCGGGGCAACACCTCATCCATTGCCGCAGGAATAGGGAGTGCGGGCGGCGAGAGGCTAAATAACCGCGACAAAAAGCGCGAGATGAATCCCATTAACCCATCGGGTAAACCGACCACCACCGAGAATAGCATCAGCGCAAAAATCGCCTTTCGCCAATCTTCGGTGTTTTCTACCAGACTACCGCCAAGCACCAGCGCACCCATGGCAACTATAGGCGCAATTGCCTGGAATGGCTGGCTAGTATTGGTCATCAGACCGCGCACCCCGGCCACGACAGCCATCAACAAACCCAGTGCCGAGAACACTTGGAACAGCAGACGATTGGATAACAAGTTCGGCAACAGCACAATCAAGGCCGCACCCAGCAAGGCGCCCCATAAACTTTTGCGCCCGCCCAACACCACCCCCAGCAATAAAATCACCATCAGCTCGTAAGTAAAGCTATGCGGCTGCAAGTATAGAAAATTGAAGGCGTACAGACCGCCGGCAAAACTGCCCAGTGCAGAGCCTATGGCGAAGGCCGCGATTTTATATTGATACGTGCCTATCCCCATGGCATCGGCGGCAATCGGACTGTCGCGCAGCGCTTCAAAAGCCCGGCCCCAATTTGAGGCCAGCAAATTACGCATCACCACCCACACGCCTGCCAAAAAAATCAGGCACAGCCAATAAAATCCCGGCGCCGTGATATTCATCCCGAACAAATTAGGTCGTATCACAGACAAGCCTTGCGCCCCCGCTGTGACGCCTTCCCACTCATTTAAAACGATCACCGTCAAAGCCGAAAAGCTCAGCGTCGCCAAGGCAAACTGCGGCCCCTCCAGGCGTAGCGCAGGGATCGCCAGCGCCGCACCAACAATCAACCCCAGCAGTAAACTCGCACCCAGCGCGGGCAGCAGCCCGAAGCCCAGCACTGACACACAGAGCCCCGCCGCATAAGCACCCAAGCCCAAAAAAGCCGCATGCCCCAGATTAATCTGACCCAGATAACCTACGCTGACATCCAGACCAATGAGCAAAATTCCATAAATAGCCAGCAGCGTCAGCAACCCAAGGACGTATGAATTGCTGACCAGCAGTGGAATAGTGGCGAGCGAGGAAATAACAATTATTTCAGCGCCGCGTATCAATAACAGGCGTTTCCACATAAATTTCTTCTCAATTGGGTTCGCCAAAAATACAAACATTAGGACGGACAACGCGCGCGAAAGACTAACTCCATGTGCCCTCGGGAGCCAGGATTTACGGAAGCTCCCTAAATTAGAGAGGGCGAAAACCTGCGAGTCTCTATTCGGAAATGAAATTACTTAAGCGATAGCATCCATTGCACGATGACCCGTATGTCCTCATCGCTTGCTGATTGCGCAGTAGGCGGCATCGCCATTTTTCCCCAAACGCCAATGCTGCCACGACGCACTTTTATTTCCAGCTTGGCTTGCGCATCTTTATTCTCGACGTTCTTTGCAGCGATGTCCTTGAATGCGGGCCCGGCGGATTTAGCGGCAACAGCATGGCATAACATGCAGTTGTGTTTTTTGGCCAGCGCTTCCCCGGTTTCAGCCTGTGCATTACCCGCCACAGCCAAGCTCGCTGCAAATAAGGCCAGACTATAAATATTCATTCAACACCTCCTTGCGTTAATGCGACTTTTTGTTGGACAGCACAAGCGCTGTAAGTTAAAACAGCCCGCGATGGGGCCGGTAAAGTATTCATGCGACTCCGGCCTGATGCGCCTGTTCATCCGCATGATAACTACTACGCACCATCGGGCCACAAGCGGCATGGGTAAAACCCATTTCTAATGCGGCCTGCTCGAACTGTTTAAAAACGTCGGGGTGAACATAACGCAACACCGGCAAGTGGCCATCGGAAGGTTGTAGATATTGGCCCAAGGTGAGCATCTCAACATCATGTTCACGCAGGTCGCGCATGGCTTGCAGCACCTCCTCATCCGTCTCGCCCAAGCCCAACATCAACCCTGATTTCGTGGTGACCTGCGGAAAACGCGCCTTGAAATCTTTCAGCAACTTGAGCGAGTGCGCGTAATCGGCGCCGGGTCGTGCCAGCTTATACAAGCGCGGGACGGTTTCCATGTTGTGGTTAAGCACATCGGGCAAACTTTTCCCCAGTATGTCTAGCGCGGTATCCAAACGACCACGAAAATCCGGCACCAAAGTTTCCAGCTTGGTATGCGGCGAAGAGACGCGTATGGCAGAAAGGCAATCCACAAAATGCTGCGCGCCGCCGTCGCGTAAATCATCGCGATCCACGCTGGTAATGACCACATATTTGAGTTTAAGCAGTGCAATGGATTGCGCCAAATGCATCGGCTCGTCAACATCCGGCGGCAGCGGTTTGCCGTGCCCCACATCGCAGAACGGGCAGCGCCGCGTACACAGATCACCCAAAATCATGAAGGTGGCCGTGCCCTTGCTGAAACATTCGCCAATATTGGGGCAAGAAGCTTCTTCGCATACGGTATGCAATTTGTGTTCGCGCAACAGACGCTTCACATCATGGTAACCCTGGCCGCTGCCAGATTTAACCCGTATCCATTCGGGTTTTCGCAAGCGTTGTTGCAGCGGAATAATTTTTATCGGGTTGCGCGCTGTTTTGGCTGCGCCAGTTTGTTTTTCAGTGGGATTCATTAATGTGACCGGTAATGGTTATGGAAGCACTATATTCGGAGCTATCATCGGTGCAGGTAATTTGTTTATTATCTCGATCTTCGGAGACGGAGCAGGCAATATTTTGCTTACCTCAATCTTTATCGGTGGGGCAGGCGTTGTGGTTGAGGGAGTTGCCACGACCGGTGGCGGTAGGGGAGGCAAGGTTTCAGATGCCGATGGAATCATTTCCCAAGGCAGCAGCCCGACTCGCTCCACCACATCCACACGTCCTCTTGTATCAACATAAACCAAGGCAAGCACTGAAAAGCTTTGCGGATTTACCCCCGGGGGGTAAAAAAAAGATTGCCCTACAAGCGCCGAATATCCACATCCCGCAACACCACAAGTACCACCGTGCATCATTGTTTGCGGTTTTCCCCGCAACAGCCCTCTCCTATCATAATCCTCCAGCACCGGCTGGATCAAAGGGCTATGTAAAAATGCATCAATTATATAATTCTGCCTATCGTCTTCGGATGAGGCTAGCGCATACTTGAAATGCAAACCCATTAAACAGGCCAGCCCAAGCCCCAACAACCCCCCCAATTTTATAAAACGATTCATATTCATAAACCTGCTTCCAGCAGCGTGTTGCGCACAAGACATACTATATAACACTACCCAAAAAATTCGTAATCCGGGCAAACTCCTTCACTCCCAAATTTTCTGCCCTTAGCTGTGCATCAATGTGCAGATGTTCAAAGTCAGTTTCTTTAAGAAAGGCCTTGAGCGTGTTACGCAAAGTCTTGCGGCGTTGGCCAAAAGCTGCGGCGACCACTCGTGCAAATAATTTTTCATCTTGCACCAACATCTCGCTGGCCGACAAAGGGATCAAGCGCACGATGGCGGAGTCCACTTTAGGAGCGGGGCGGAAAGATTCTGGTGGTACGTCTAACAATTTTTCCATATAAAAACGGTATTGCAACATCACTGACAAGCGCCCATATGCCGGCGTGGAAGGAGCGGCCACCATGCGTTCGACCACTTCATTTTGCAGCATAAAGTGCATGTCTTGAATGCGTTCAGCATAGGCGGCGAAGTGAAATAGCAGCGGTGAAGAAATGTTGTAAGGCAGATTGCCGACGATGCGTAACGGTGCGGATAATTGCGCCAAATCGAACTGGAGCGCATCACCTGCGTGAATGACCAATTTATTTTGCGGATAGTCACGCTCCAATCGAGCGAGGATGTCGCGGTCAATTTCAACCACATGCAAGCGGTCAAGCTGTTGCAGCAGCGGCCTAGTCAGCGCACCCAAGCCTGGCCCGATCTCTACCATTTGATCTGCGGGAAGCGGTCGAATGGCGCGAATAATATCGGCGATGATGCGTTCATCTACCAGGAAATTTTGGCCGAATTTTTTTTTAGCTTTGTGCAATAGGGTCGTCTCTTAAAAATTAAAATCCTGATCTGGCGCGAAGAGAACAGCCGCACACCACATATTTCATTACTATGATTGAACACCTAGGCGCAGGCGGGTACGCTAATTTTTCGCGCAAAGTTCACCACGAAATATAGAGAATAGGTGGATGGGTGGCGTTGTGGTAGAATTCGCGCCCTTTTTACCCAGCAAGGCAACACTCCATGTCCCGCGAACTTCGTAATATAGCCATTATCGCCCACGTTGACCACGGCAAGACCACTTTAGTGGACAAATTGTTGGGGCAGACCGCCACCTTCGCTGCACACCAACAGGTAGTCGAACGCTTCATGGATAGCAACGATCTGGAAAAAGAGCGGGGCATTACCATTCTAGCCAAGAACTGCGCGGTGGATTACGAAGGGGTGCATATCAATATCGTTGACACACCCGGACACGCCGATTTTGGTGGCGAAGTGGAGCGCGTGCTGTCTATGGTGGATGGCGTGCTGCTGCTGGTAGATGCAGTCGGAGGCCCGATGCCGCAAACCCGCTTTGTTACCAAAAAAGCGCTGGCACTCGGCCTGCGCCCTATCGTGGTTATCAATAAAATCGATCGCCCCGGTGCGCGCCCGGAATGGGTCGTGGATCACACTTTTGATTTGTTCGACAAACTTGGTGCAACCGAAGAACAGCTGGATTTCCCTGTCGTATATGCCTCGGCACTGAATGGTTATGCCACGCTGGATTTGGCCGTGCCAAGCACGGATATGCGCCCGCTGTTTGATACCGTGCTCAAGCACGTTCCTGTGCCGGTAGGGGATAACGATGCCCCTTTGCAATTTCAAATTTCCGCTTTGGATTATTCCAGTTTTGTCGGGCGCATCGGCGTGGGCCGCGTCACGCGCGGTCGCATCAAACCGGGCCAGGAGGTGATGGTATTGAATGGCGACAAAACCCCCAAGAAAGGCCGAGTCAATCAAGTATTGGGCTTTCATGGAGTGGAACGGGTGCAGATGGATGAAGCCGGAGTGGGTGAGATTGTGCTGATTAACGGCATCGAAGATATTGGCATCGGTGTCACGCTGGCCGACATCAACCAGCCGGAAGCCTTGCCCATGCCCAAGGTGGATGAGCCTACTTTGACTATGACTTTCCAAGTTAACAACTCCCCTCTGGCCGGGCAAGAAGGCAAGTTTGTAACCAGCCGCCAGATTCGTGAGCGCCTGAACAAAGAACTGTTGGTCAACGTGGCGCTGCGCGTGGAAGATACCAGCGAGACCGATTCCTTTTTGGTGTCGGGTCGGGGTGAGTTGCATCTGACCATCTTGCTGGAAACAATGCGTCGCGAGGGTTTTGAGCTGGCTGTTTCCAAGCCGCGCGTGGTGTTCCGTGAAATTAACGGCGAAAAATGCGAGCCTTATGAAATGCTCACCGTGGATGTGGAAGAAACCAACCAAGGCGCAGTGATGGAAGAGCTCGGTCGGCGTCGCGGTGATTTGCAAGATATGCAGTCTGATGGCAAAGGCCGTGTGCGCTTGGAATACCGCATTCCGGCACGCAGTCTGATTGGCTTTCAGGGCGACTTTATGACCATGACGCGCGGCACCGGGCTGATTGCTCACGTATTCGACGACTACGGCCCGGTCAAACCGGATATGCCAGGTCGCCATAACGGCGTTTTGGTTTCGCAGGATAACGGCGAGGCCGTGGCCTACGCCCTGTGGAAACTGGATGATCGTGGCCGCATGTTCGTCAGCCCCGGCGACAAATTGTACGAAGGCATGGTCATTGGCATCCACAGCCGCGATAACGATCTGGTGGTGAACCCGATCAAGGGCAAACAACTGACCAACGTGCGCGCTTCCGGTACGGATGAGGCGGTGCGCCTGACCACGCCGATTAAATTGACACTGGAATCTGCAGTGGAATTTATTGACGACGACGAGCTGGTAGAAATTACTCCGCAATCCATTCGCGTACGCAAGCGTTACCTCACAGAGATTGAACGCAAGCGCTCGTCGCGGTAATTTTTTGGGTGCTTAGTTTAACCTCAGACAACTAAGGCAAGCTTGTTCTTCGCCTTATTCCAATTTCCATTAAAACGGGCATTAACAAAAGGCCGTTCGTGGTGAGCCTGTCGAACACCCCCCGCACCCTTCGACAGGCTCAGGGCGAACGGTCGGTGGAATAATTAGTGGCGTTTTTAACGCAAATTGGAATTCGAACCTGGCAATCTACTCTGACCATACACCATCTCCTGCGCCACTTTAATCGCTTCCAGCAGACTACCCACTTCAGCTTTACCAGTTCCCGCCAAATCCAGCGCTGTGCCGTGATCTACCGAGGTGCGTATGATGGGCAGCCCCAGCGTGACGTTCACGCCTTGACCGAAACTGGCGTGTTTTAACACGGGCAATCCTTGATCGTGATACATCGCCAACACGCAATCACATTGTGCTAAGCGTTGCGGAGTAAACAAGGTATCGGCAGGAAGTGGCGCGCTGACATTCATACCCTCAGCACGTAATCTATCCAACACGGGAATGATGATGTCAATTTCCTCACGCCCCAGATAGCCGCCCTCGCCTGCATGTGGATTCAGCCCGGCGACCAGAATGCGTGGCTGAGCGATGCCGAAACGCCGCGTCAAATCGTGCTGAATAATCCGCAACACATTTTCCAATAACGCTGGAGTAATCGCGTCAGCCACTTCGCGCAGAGCCAAGTGCGTGGTGACTAGCGCCACCCGCAACCCGCCCCCCACCAGCATCATCACGACTTGTGCGGTGTGCGTTTGTTCGGCGAGGAACTCGGTGTGCCCAGTGAACGGCTGACCCGCTTCGTTGACAATCCCTTTGTGAACTGGCGCCGTGACCATGCCGGAAAATTCACCCGACAAACAACCTTGCACTGCGCGCTTCAACAGATCAAGCACATATGCGCTATTGGCAGAATTTAGTTGTCCGGCTACCGTAGCTTGAGCCGCAGGCAAATGCAGCACACGCAAATGACCGGCGGGTAAGGGAGGGAGTTGCTGTGAAGAATAATCATGTAATTGCACCCGCAGTCCAAGCTCGGCTGCGCGCTGTTGCAGCAAATTTTTATCCCCTAACACCACCAAGGATGAGCCATGTTGAGCCAGTTGCAGACACAAGTCAGGGCCTATACCGGCCGGCTCGCCAGAGGTAATGACCAAGGGAGTAGTGGATTTTTTAAGTTGGTCAGACATGGGGTCAGGTCTGGAGGAAAGCGGCAGCATAATTGCCGACAATGATGTCTATGAGCTTGAACAAGAGAACTCCACAATATAGGCCGACAGCCACAATCAAAGTCGCGCATTATCCCAGATTTTCCATTAGCGTTCGTAGCGAGGGCGATCAAGAGGTTGAAGGTGTGCAAAAAAATCAAAAAATGTTCGGAGGGCGTTGTCACTCTACGTTGACAGAACATTCTTTGATTTTTTTCGCGCAGACTCGGTCTATTGGTCGTCCGCAGTAGAATGCTAATGAATAATCTCGGATTATACAGGCCACCCCGCCACATTTCACACACACCGTTAAACCCACGGTTGTTGCGCTGTTCCGGTACAATTCACCACTCAATTTTAGTGGGGGCTGATGCCGTGAAAGCACGTATCAAATGGGTAGAGCAGGTGAGCTTTTTAGGGGAAACAGAAAGTAATCATGCAGTATTAATGGATGGCCCGCCGGATGGCGGCGGACGCAATCTTGGCCCGCGCCCGATGGAGTTGGTGTTGCTGGGTACAGGTGGCTGCACCACTTATGATGTAATACACATACTCAAGAAAAGCCGCCAGGAAGTCACTGACTGCGTGGTAGAAATTCAAGCCGATCGCGCCACAGAAGACCCCAAAGTATTCACTAAAATACATTTTCACTTTATTGTCACAGGCAATGAACTAAAGCCAGAGCAAGTGGAGCGCGCCATTAAACTTTCTGCGGAAAAATATTGTTCAGCATCCATTATGTTAGGTAAGATGGCAGACATTACGCACGACTTTGAAGTCATCCAAACCGCTCATTAGCTATATTTAGCAATTCTCCATGAGCACACTTTATCTCCGTTTACCTTCCAGATCGGTCGCTGGCAGCGCCGCACAATTACTTGCCGCTAATTGCCCATTTGCACGGGTGTCGGATAAGGGTGTGATCGAGAACGATGGGCTCATGTCATTATCAAATCTGTCTGGCGCAATGGCCGGGTCACAACGTGTAGTCGCCTTGGTAGCGGCCAGCGATGTTACGCTGTTGCGTATAAAAATACCGCCATTGTCCCCGGCTAAATTAAAAGCTGCATTACCCAATTTAGTAGAAGATCTGTTAATCACCGACCCCGCTGAATGCGTGATAGTGGCTGGGGGAGGGCCGCGTTCATCTGGTGATTCCAATGGATTGAGAACCATCACCGTGGTGCAGCGCGCATGGCTGAAACTCGTAGCCGAGACCTTATTCTCTTGCGGTGCGCGTCAAATTACAGCACTGCCCGCTCAGTTGTGTTTGACCTTAGCTGCTGAAGACTCTAAGTCATCCGATAGTGTGGCCGCCGCCGTCAGCGAGTGCGGCAATCAGAATGCGGGTGTTGAAGTGACGTTGCGCTGGTCTGAGCATGACGGTATGGGCTTGGCGATCAACGTGGGTCACGACCAAAGCTCTGCACATGAAGCAATGCAATCTTTATGCACGATCGTGCCGGAAGTGCCTATCACGCTCTATGTCCCACAAACAATGGTTGGCGCGTATCAAGAGGCAGCCCAGAGCATGAACCCTCCGAATGCTCGCATCACCATCGTTGCCGACACATGGGAAAAATGGATGGACGCTGCCAATGTCGCAACACCGGATCTGATGACCGGTCTGGCTGCGGGGGCCAGGCCGGCCATGGACTGGCAGCCTTGGCGCTGGCCGATGGCATTGCTGGCGGCGCTCATGCTCATCAACATCACCACATTGAATATGGACTGGTGGCGCATGAAGAGCGAAGCTCATGCGCTGCGTTCTTCCATGCTCAACATTTACAAATCAGTTTACCCGAATGAAACTGTGATTCTTGACCCTATCGCGCAAATGCAGCAAAAAATTGCGGCGGCTCAACGTGATTCCGGCCAAGCCGCGCCGAATGATTTCACTGCACTCGCTGCGGCTTTGGGTGAGGCTTGGTCAGAGACAGTGGCAACAACAGGTAATGCGGCGGCGATTGCTGCGATTGAATATCGCGATCACAGCCTGCTTGTGCGCTTAAAGCCCGGAGAAGCGCCCACACAACAAATAAAAACAGCACTGGCTAAACGCGATTTAACGCTCACTTTGGCTCCTGAACAATTGGGCTCGATCGTTTGGCAAATCCGGAGCACGAATTGAATACGCCCTTGCTGTTTGGTCAATTTAAAAAATCCTTCTCGGAATTCTGGACAGCGCGCGATGCGCGTGAGCGTTTGATACTCACCCTTGCTGTCGTGGTAACAGCGCTTGCCCTGATCTATATATTGCTGATTGCCCCAGCCTTGTCCGGACGTGTCAAGTTAGATAAAAATTTACTCGAACTACGTCAGCAAGTCGCACAAATACAAGCGCTCGCAAAAGTAGCGACGGCACTCGCTAAAGCGCCCGCGCAGCCATTGGCCGGGAATTCCGCTGCGCTGCCGGCTACGATGACCCAAGAAAATATCGAGGCCGCACTTGCACGCAACGGCCTGAAACCGAAAAGTATCATGCTGAATGGCGGCATAGTCAAAGTGCAACTTGTTTCAGCCTCTTTTTCCGGCATGTTAAATTGGTTGGACGAAATGCAAAAGAATGTTCAGCTCACTGTGGCCGATGCCAACATTGTTGCATTGGCTCAGCCGGATTGGGTTGATGCAACTTTGACCTTGCGCCGCCAAAATAATGAATGACCTCGCTGCAGTTAGAGTTGCCTTTAGAATGGATTTTCAATGCGCCGCTTCGTAATATGGTTGCTGGCGGGAGTCGTCAGCGTGGCACTCACCCTACTGGTGTTTTTCCCAGCAGCGTGGATAGCCACCATACTAGAAAAGCAGAGCGCAGGCCGCTTGACGCTGGGGGATGCACATGGCACATTGTGGCACGGCTCGGCCTTTGTTGGCGGTGCAGCCAGCGGGAACGATGCGCTCACACCGCTATTGCCGGGACGCTTTGAATGGCATTTGTCTCCCATGATTTTGTTGGGCAGAGTTGAAGCAAGTCTGGAAAATGTTGAGGTACAGTCGCAGCCTATCAATGTAACGGGTAGCTGGCAGCAATGGCAGATAAGCCCTGCGTCAATTTTATTGCAGGCCGAACGGCTGGTTGCGCTGGGTGCGCCGCTCAATACCATACAGCCTTCCGGCCAGATGCGTTTGTCATGGGAAACCTTGCAGCTAACGCAGTTAGATGGAGCAGTAGAAGTGAATGGAGCAATGAATTTGGAAATCAAAAATGTTTCGTCTCGATTGTCGCCAGTTAAACCATTGGGCAGCTATGATCTGGCGCTGGATTGGGGCGGACTGCGGGCGACTGTTACACTCACGACTAGCAAAGGGCCTATGCTATTGAGTGGGTCGGGTTTATTTGACCACGGACGATTGCAATTTTCCGGCATGGCTTATGCCGAAACAGGTCAAGAACAAGCCCTGGCAAATTTTCTGAATCTGCTGGGGCAACGCCGAAAAGAAGGCGACAAAGACGTAATAGCGCTGGAATTCAAATGAAAATAAATAAATATCTACAGGTTGCAAATACAAGGCAGCGGCATGTTGCGGTTCTGTTGTTAATCGCCCCGATGTTGTGCGCGCTGACAGTGATACCCCAGGCGCAAGCGCAAGATGCGGTTTCTTCCGATATTCCAGGTATGCATACCGCCGCAGGCACAAACAAGGCTTCGCTCAATTTTGTTGATACCGATATTGAATCCGTCATTGCTGCGATTGGCGATTACACGAACAACACATTTATCGTAGATCCCAGAGTTAAAGGTAAGATCAGCTTGGTATCCGAGAAGCCGCTTAGTAAAGCGCAGGCATTTCAGTTGCTAACCTCGGTCTTGCGTCTGTATGGTTATACGGTGGTGGCGGGTAATGGCTACATCAAGGTCGTGCCGGAAGCCGATGCTAAATTACAAGCCGGGCCTATACAATCCAATATCTCTCCAGCGGATGTGGTACGGGGCGACCAAATCGCGACGCAAATTTTCCGCTTAAATTACGAATCCGCAGCGAATCTAACAACCGTGTTGCGCCCGTTGATTTCCCCTAACAACACCATCAATGCTAATCAAGGCAACAATACGCTAATCATTACCGACTACGCCGACAACCTGGTGCGCTTGGGGAAAATAATTGCAACGCTGGACAGCCCATCCGGAAATGAACTGGAAGTCGTGCCTATCCGGAATGCCATTGCCAGTGATATCGCGGCCATGGTTAATCGTTTGTTGGAGTCCGGGCCCGGTGGCTTGGGCGGCGAAGCCGGACGCACCAATGTGCTGGTGGAGCCGCGTAGCAATTCCGTCATTGTGCGCGCTCCATCCGAAGCGCGCGCCACGTTGGCGAAATCACTGATCGCCAAGCTCGATCAACCCACAGCCATGCCGGGCAACGTGCATGTCGTGTATCTCAAAAATGCGGAAGCGGCCAAGCTCGCTCAAACTTTACGCGCTGTCATGTCATCGGATAATTCGGTGCAGGCTGCACCTCCGCCTTCATCGCCCGGTCAGGCGCAAGGCGCATTACCGAGTGGTGGATCGAGCGGATTCATACAGGCCGACCCAACCACCAACACCCTGATCATCACTGCCAATGAAGCGGTCTACCAGAATTTACGCAACATCATAGACCAGCTTGATGCGCGTCGCGCCCAGGTCTATATCGAGTCGCTGATCGTCGAGGTCAGTGCCACACGAGCCGCCGAATTCGGTGTGCAGTGGGCTGGCTTAACCGGGGATGGCGACAGCACATTCCGCGTGGGCGGAGTGACCGCCTTTGGCGCAGGCGGGGATAACTTAATCAACCAAGCAGTTGCGGCTTCCAAAAATAATGCACTGGCTCCGGGCAATGGCTTTTCTCTCGGTATTTTCCGTCAGGCTGGAAATCGACTCAGCCTGGGTGCATTAGCGCGAGCACTCGGCTCTGACGACGATGCCAATATCTTGTCCATGCCCAATTTAATTACGCTGGATAACGAAGAAGCCAAGATCATTGTCGGTCAAAACGTCCCTTTTCTCACCGGGCAATTCACTACATCGGGGGGAGCGGGCACGAATCCATTCCAGACTATCGAACGCAAAGATGTCGGCTTAACCTTGCGCGTACGCCCACAGGTGTCCGAAGGCGGCACAGTCAAAATGGCCATCTATCAAGAAATGTCGAGCGTAAATGATGTGTCCAATGCAGCCGGTATCATCACCAACAAGCGCTCGATTGATACCAATGTATTGGTGGATGATGGCCAGATCATCGTGTTAGGCGGCTTGATAGACGATGCTCAACGGGACAGCGTGACAAAAGTGCCGGGCTTGGGCGATATTCCTATCATCGGAAATTTATTTAAATATCAAAAACGCAGCCGCGTCAAAACCAATTTAATGGTATTCCTGCGACCGACCGTGATCCGCAGCAGCGAACAAAGCATCAACCTGACTACCGATCGCTACGACTTTATCCGCAATGCAGAAATTGCCGGGCAACCGGAAGAAAAGCTTACGCTGCCAGAGTTGGGTGCACCGTTACTGCCGCCCTTGCAGAATGGCCGTATGCTAGAGGGTCCTTTGTACCAGCCAGATTCGCTTGGCGTTGGTGAGGGAGTGCGGCTCAAGCCGACACAAGACCTTCCTGGATCGGCGGAGTAAGCCCTGATGACGCAGGTAATTTGTGACGCTAGTGTTTGCTTGAGGCGTAGTATTCGAGAGCGATTGGGTTTTAAGAGCCCCTAGCAGCCTGTCTGACTTGAAGGAAATCGGCTGCAAATCCGCCTGGCCGGTGCATATTTCACCGCTTTCTTGGTCAATAGAACGATTGTTGACCGGCAAAACCTGCCCTCGCACAGCCGAATTTTCGCTTCGATTCTTCAAGTTAGACAGGCTGCTAGTTTGATTGCTTACACCATCTCAACGCTGATTTTTTACAGAGGGAAGCTTCAGGTGGGCTTTTTAATGGGCAGCCGTAGGTCAGGTTAATCAGTGCAGTTGTCATGCCTTAATCCCCCCTTGTGTTTTTCAGAACCTATGCCGTGTTTATGGGGCATACCTGTACCAAAGTACAATATATTTAAATTTTTTAATCTGTACCATGCGCCACGTGCTTCCGTGAAAATCTTTAATGGGTTTAAAGGTTAAGAATCAAGCATGCGCGTATTGCAAGAAATTGTTTAGTTGAAATTAATTTACATAAGGAGAATGAATAATGAAGGTTTTAAAAAAAATAGGTTGTACATTGGCAATTATTGGTGCGCTCGCAACGGGTAGTGCAAATGCGGCCACATTGGATCTGACTACTTTTATCCCAGCCGTAGGCATTAGCGGGAGCGTTAGCACATCTTCAAACTACGCGCTGTTAACTGCTAATTCGACCTTGGGCAGCAATGTTACGGGCGTTACATCATTTGATTGGTTTTTCCAAGCCAATGATTATCTGCCATTTAATGATTATGGCTATATGACAAATGGATCTTTCAATTCGCTGTCAAACGTTGCTACCGTAGGTAATTATGGGAATTCCGGTTGGAATACGTACACCTTTGGCTCTGCATATACTGGCTATCTTGCGTTTGGCGTAACGAACGTGTTGGATAACTCGCTTAGCAGCCAGCTACACATTACCAATGTAATCGCTGCAGTTCCAGAGCCAGAAACCTATGCAATGCTGCTTGCTGGTCTTAGCTTGTTGGGCTTTTCGGCACGTCGCAGAGGCAAGAACGCTTAATTAGCCCTATTTTATTTGATGTTGTCACTCTCTGTAGCAGGGTGACATATTGAAATGAAATTTAACCCAGTGTGAATTTAATATTGGTTGAAATTTAGACCGTTAGGGTCAAAACGCAAACCCAAATTAAATTGTATTCACATAGTGAAAATGCTGGGTGGCAGCTGGTGTGCTTGTACAAAAGTATCATTGTTTAATAATCCGTACCCTACACCACGTGATTCTGCGTTGCTCCTGTTTTTGTTGATTTTGATAGTAAAGACGGTGCATAAGCGGATTACAATTTTTAATTGTGGTTAACTTTAAAGATTACTTCTTGGGAGAAATTTTATGAAAAGCATTTTTTCACGTATGGCCGCTGTTGCTTTGACTTTGTCGCTTGGTTTTGCTGCTGGATCGGCGAATGCTGTTCCAACAATAACTACTTTTGGCGGAAATGCCGCTTCGGGATACACCGCTGTTTTTGGAAATAACGCTGTGGGCAACACGTTTAATGATTGGATCAGTTTCAGCGTTCCTGCTGATACAGCCAATTCCGGGGGCAGCATTGTATTTAGTAATTTGTCTAGCTTTACTTTCAATGTAATTTTTACTGCATTCAACTTATATGAGGGTGTCGTGGGTGTTTTGAATCCGCCATCACTCTTGAATGCGCCGATTGCCTCTGGTTTTACAAATACTGTTTGGTCAACCTTTAGTTATTCGGGTGCAGCGGTTCCCGGTAATTATTGGCTGAATGTAGCGGGCTACAAAATCAACACTGCCTCTGGAGGATATGCTGGAACGATCACAACGAATCCGGTTGCTGCAGTTCCTGAGCCAGAAACCTATGCCATGATGCTGGCTGGTCTTGGTCTGCTGGGCTTCTCGGCACGTCGCAGAAACAAAAATGTTTAATTAGTTCTAATTTGATGTTGTCATCCTCGCGTTGCGGGGATGACACATTCAAATGGGAATTAACGAAATGTGCGTGTGCGGCTGTTCAATTTTTAATTAAACTTAATGGTAGTCGAAATGAAAGCCTCAATTAAATATACATTCGGAATGCTGATAGCGCTTGCCAGCATGTCTGCGTTCGCAATACCAACAATAGCAGTCTGGTCTTTCAACCTGCCTTCGACTTCATTAAGCTCGCAAAACGCGCCCTACCCGCTAGTCGCAACTCTGACGCTGCAACAGGTTGGTAGTAACGTGCTGTTTACTCTTGATCCAAACGAGTTAAGCCCAGGGGTGGATGATCCATTGACATCCTTTGTCAACCGGATTGATTTCGTCTATTCGGGGCGGGCACTGACCGCTACAGATTACACCAGCATCAAAGCCTCATCTTTCAATATGTCTCCTGATGCGCTTATCAAGACGGTAAAATACGAAACAAATCCAAACAATATGGATTCTGGCTATAAAAGCAATGACGAACATATCGTGATCGATTTTTTCCCAAAGTTCAGGAATACCAATCCGAATTACCGCTTTGGCTTTAATGATACTGGCTCATGGACCATTGCCGGCGTTAATCTTTCCGATTTTACCGGTACATATGCCACGCACAACTCACACCCCTCGCCCACATACGGGATAATTTCCGTAGCTCCCTACACATTAGGGGGTGACAACGTTTGTGGGCTGACTGGTACAGAAGCTTGCCGTGGGACTACGTCGAACTGGGTTACAGGCCCGGTTGTGGTTGCGGCGGTACCCGAACCCGAAACCTACGCCATGTTGCTGGCTGGCTTGGGCTTGTTGGGTTTTTCGGCGCGTCGAAAAATTAAACACGTTTAACCTGCTTGGATTGTATCTCCTAAATCCCCGTCCTTGTGGCGGGGTTTGTTTTTTTATAATTCCACATGTTTATCTTGTTGAAAACCACTTAGAAAATTGCTGGTAAACTGATTGGTATGACTAATATCCATGTAGCTGCTGACCATACCTGCGGCGGTAAAGCGCTATGACTGTAAATGACATTCCCGTAGTGGCCTTTTTCAAGCGCTTGCTTGATCCGTTTATGATCTGGGGTTTGCTGATTCTGATTGCTTGGCTTTATGAAGAAACATTCACGGGTTATTACTTGGTGCTGATGATCATTACTTTTTTTATCTCATCCTATGTGTACGAGCAGACCCATATATACCGCACATGGCGCAACGGTAAGCTGCTGGCCTATATACGCGACACGTTTATAGGCTGGGGGATAGTGATTGGCATCTTACTTTTTATAGGTTACGCCACCAAACTTTCCTACCAGTATTCTGAACAGGTTATGTTGACCTGGTTTATCGTTACTCCACTCGCTTTGGTTGCCAGTCACCTTGCAGTTCGAATGATCGCAAACAGCTTGCGTAAGGGGGGTGAGGCGCGCTCTGTGGTAATCGTCGGAGCTAATGACACCGGCTTAAAGTTGGCTGCACGTATAGCGGAATACCCCTATCTGCTGATGGAGGTGCGCGGCTATTTCGATGACCGAGATGAATTGCGCAGTCCGGCTGGAAATATGCCATTGCTGGGCGGAGTATCGGATGTCGCCACTTATGTGCGTGAACATGGCATCCAGATGATATTTATCAGCTTGCCGATGTCTGCACAACCCCGTATACGCAAACTTTTAGATGAGCTGCATGACACCACGGCCTCCATTTATTTTTTGCCTGATGTTTATATCTTTGACCTGATGCAAGCGCGTTTTGACAATGTGGGGGGTGTGCCTGTAGTTGCGATATGCGAAACGCCATTTTACGGCGTTGATAGTGTAGTCAAAAACATGAGCGATGTCGTTCTCGCCTTTTTTATCCTGCTGCTACTGCTGCCGATCATGTTGTGCATTGCCTTGGCGGTCAAATTGACCTCACCCGGACCTGCTGTTTTTAAGCAGCGTCGTTATGGTCTCAATGGTGAGGAGATAATCGTCTATAAGTTCCGCTCCATGACGGTGAGCGAAGACGGGTTAAGCATAGCTCAGGCGCAAAAAAATGACCCCAGAATTACTCGGGTTGGAGCATTTCTACGCCGCACCTCATTAGATGAGTTGCCGCAGTTCATCAACGTATTGCAGGGACGGATGAGCATAGTCGGGCCGCGTCCTCATGCAGTGGCACACAATGAGTTGTACCGTAAATTGATTCGGGGCTACATGTTGCGACACAAGGTTAAACCAGGCATTACCGGTTGGGCGCAAGTGAATGGATTCCGAGGTGAAACTAAAGAGTTGAGAATGATGGAGGCACGCATTGAGGCCGACCTACACTATCTGCAAAACTGGTCTATCTGGCTGGATCTGTGGATTATAATGCGTACCGTATGGGTAGTGATGCGCAGGGATAATGCCTATTAGGCATAAATTGATAGTTCATTTGGCTGCTCATGGGAAGCCTGATTGTTCTAGTGATCTGGTAGTTAATAGTGCTCTTAGGGGTGGTTTAGCCTAGAGAGCAATTTTTGCTAAGTTTAAATATATCGTTGAAGGAGACAGTCTTGGTTTGTGTAAATAAGTCGTTCGCGCAGGAAAATTATTTTGTGTTAAATAAGCTAGCAATGTGCGGTGTGTTGATGCTTGCTGCTACTGGCCTTACTGCATGCAGTAAGGAAGAAAATAAAGCTGGGCAGGCTCTAGTAAAGGTGAATGGTGAGGAGATTACTATGCTCCAAGTTAATGACGAGCTTAATCGTGCCGGTGTTCAAGCTGAGCAGCAGGAGGCCGCAACCAAGCAATTATTAGAGTCGCTGATAGACCGCCAGCTGATCCTTGCTGAGGCAGCGCGCAACAAGATTGATCGCACTCCCGATGTGATGCAGGCCATCGAACGCGCCAAAGCGCAAATTATCACGCAGGCATACTTGCAGAGCGTGGCATCCAAAGTCGCCAAGCCGACCACGGCTGAGATTGATGATTATTACCAGAATCATCCGGAATTTTTTGCCAAACGTAATGAATTTGATTTGAAACAATTGGCCATCGCCAACAAAAATTATAGCGATGCACTTCATGCATTCATAGATACCGCCAAAACGTTGGATGAAGTCGCGGCGTGGATGGACAATCATGCTGTGACTTATGTGCGCCGTCAGGTGACACGAAGCACAACTGATTTGCCGCAACAGGCGGTTGAGAAGCTTTTGTCGTTACCGCGGGGACAGCTTTTTATCGTGGGTGAGGGTGATAATAAGGTGCTAAATATTCTTGTGGCAACGAGGGAGAATCCAATCACGGCGATCAATGCTGCGCCTCAGATTGAGCAATTTCTGATTAACAAAATGGGCAAGGAAGCAGCGGAAGTTGAAATAAAGCACTTGCGTTCATTGGCCAAGATTGACTATCTCAACGTGCCAATATCAGATGCTGTGCAGACGGAGGATGTTGCACCCGATACCAAAGCTGCGGAGAAGAAGTAAACAAGTTATAAAATGAGCAGTTCAGCCACTACATCATTTGCAGCCCGACTGCCGGGTTTGAAGGCGGCCATGCCGGAATGGTGGCCTATTCTTCTGGGCTTATTAGCCTTGTATGTACCCACCTTTTATGATCTCGTTACAGGCTTGTGGGCTACAGAAGCGCAGGCGCATGGGCCCATTATTTTTGGGCTGGCATTGTGGCTGATATACAGGCAATGGCCACTTATGATGGAAAGAAGTGCAGGCAAGCCCATGGCTGTTTCTGGATGGGCGTTGCTAGTGATAGGGCTCGCGCTTTACATTATTGGCCGTGCGTTACAGGTTCATCTATTTGAAGTAAGCTCTTTTATCTGGATGCTGGCAGCAATTCTATTGGTTAAGCGTGGCGGCAGCGCTTTAAAAGTGATGTGGTTTCCGCTGTTTTTTATGCTGTTTATGATCCCCTTGCCTGGAGCATTGGTTATCACGTTGACTATGCCCATGAAAATGGCGGTTTCATATGTCAGCGAAAATATTTTATATTGGGCTGATTACCCTATTGCTCGTAATGGCGTCATCTTGCAGATTGGACAATATCAACTCTTGGTAGCAGATGCTTGTGCTGGCCTACAAACACTTTTGACCCTTGAAGCGCTGGGATTGTTTTATGTGAATGTTGTTCGTCACACATCGCTTTTCAGGAACGTGGCCTTGGCGATTCTTATTATTCCAATCTCATTTTTCGCCAACGTCATACGAGTCATTGTCCTCACACTTATTACTTATCATTTTGGTGAGGCTGCCGGTCAAGGATTCCTGCATGGTTTTGCCGGCATGGTCTTGTTCATCAGCGCGCTCATATTAATTCTTGGCGTAGATAAATTGCTGCGGCTAATGGTTAAAGTACGCGCCGAAAATTCACCCCGGCCAGCAAGATGAGCAAGTCACACTTCATAAGCTTTATTTTGGGATTGCTCATGGTTTCAGCTGCTGTCCTGACGATGATGATGACACCTGCTGTTGAGTCTGCGGATCAGCAAAAGAAAGTTGATCTGGAAACGCTGATTCCGGCTGAATTTGGCGACTGGAAGATAGATATAAGTACTGCACCTCTCATGATTAATCCAGAAGAGAAGGATATGATCGACAAAATTTATAGCCAAACGCTTTCTCGCACCTATATCAACAATCAAGGGGAGCGTGTCATGCTCTCTATCGCTTATGGCGGAGATCAGAAAAAAGATTTGCAAGTTCACCGGCCAGAGATCTGCTACCGGACAAGTGGTTTCAGTATTGGCGAGTTGACCAAGGATTTTGTTGATACCACTATAGGGCGGATACCGGTCTTACGTTTGGTTGCAAAATTAGGTGCGCGTAATGAGCCCATAACCTATTGGATCCGGGTTGGCGATACTCTTGCACGCGGCTGGTTTGAGCAGAAGATAGCGTCAATAAGTTATGGGTTTACCGGGAAAATACCTGATGGCCTGTTGTTTCGTATCTCCACCATATCCAATGATGAACGGGAATCCTATCAAGTTCAGCAGGCATTTCTCACCACTTTGTTACAGGCAGTACGCAGTGAAGATAGGCATTGGTTGGTGGGTCGTCTAGTACCGGCTCAATAGTGCTGGGTGATCAGAAGCAGCGGAAAATTGGTAATTTATTGCTACATGGAAATTATGAATCAGCTCGGATCATTAAAAAATGGCTAAGAAAATATTTGTGATTTTATTGTTGTTGGGTTGCATCTGGCCGCAGCTTTCGTCTGCCGAGGATAACCTCGATATCTATCGGCTGCGCCAAGGAGATTCGGTGATAGTTTCTGTCTGGCGTGAAGACGCATTGCAGAAACAGGTAGTAGTTCTGCCCGATGGCAGTATCACGCTCCCTTTGGTTGGCCGGGTTGAAGTGGTGGGTCTAAGCACACCAGAGGCTGAGCAGCGGATTACTGAAAAACTGAAAAAATACCTACCGGATCCTGTTGTTACGGTGGTCATTGCCGGGATAGAAGGAAATCGCGCTTATGTCATGGGTAAAATACTGAAGCCTGGGCCTTTGATCATTAGTGGCCCCACAACTGTGCTGCAAGCTATAAGTATGGCGGGAGGGTTCGACAAATTTGCGGATGAGGGCGGTATTAAAGTGATCCGTACAAAAGGAGATGGACAGGAAATTTTTTCCGTACGTTATAAGGACATCATTTCCGGCAGGAATATGTCAACTAATATTCAATTGAAGGCGGGCGATACCATCATAGTTCCATGATGGTATCGCGTCGTATTTTTATTAAACCACACACTCTATTTCCCAGCGCTTCAGTTACCAAGGTGGGGTTGCTCCCGCAACTTACTGCTATGGGAATGCCGTACGCGCAGAAGTGGTGGATTTTGCTGGGCTTGGAGAAATGAGTTGATCATTCTTTTTGCAAGGTGGTTACTCGTGCTGCTCTGCTTGGTATTTTTCTCTGGTCAAACATTAGCAAGTTCTTGGCAACAATCTGGAACAGCTAGAATTACAACTGAGGTTGATACCAACCCTACCATGAGTCCTATATACCCAGTTGGTATATGGCGAACTATATTTTCTCCTGCTTACACGCTTCAAAAAATAGGCGACGTGAATGAACTCAGTGCCGGGTTATCTGCTCAGATAGCGCGTGCTTCAAATAGAACGCTGAGCCAGGATCGCAATGATCCCAGCTCATTTCTTGAGTGGAGGCGAAAGAGCGGTACTGGCGAATTGGGTTTAACCGCAAAATATGATGAGGTAACGACGCGCGTTGCTGAGTTTGACAACACTGACCTAGGTTATACGGATGGCACCCGCTCTTCCCGCACTCTATCGGGCAACTGGAGTAATGCGCTGACTGAACGCAGCACTTTGGCATTGAATGGCGCATACAATGATGTCACTTATCAAGGCGGTGCCTACATTGATTATGTTACGCGATCCGGCAGTATGAATTTAAATTATGCCTTGAGCGAACGCGGCTCGCCTTTTATTAAAATGTCGTATAAGGATACCAAACCGACGGGTAGCAATACCCTTACCCGTTTTGCCAGTGCTTTAGTGGGCTGGAACTGGAAAATTGCGGACTACCTAGACGCTTCCTTGCAGGCAGGAAAATCCAAGACCAGCGGCACAAAGTTGTCAAAGCAAGCGGGGGCAGAGGTAAAGTATACGGGGCAGCGCTCTAGCTTGGTTCTGAATGGGGATAGGCAGGTGTCAGCAAGTGGACTAGGCGGGTTTGCCGTAGTGGATCAACTAAAGGGTAGCTGGAGTTATGCCTTGGGTGAGTACAGCAGTATCGGCATGAATTCCACTTGGAGCAGAAGCCAATCCACCATAGAAACCACCAACCGCACATCGGGTATCTGGCTAGAATTGGATCTAAATTCCTACTGCTCTATGCGGGCATATTATCAGCATAGAATCAGCGAGCGAGGCGAAGTTGGCGCAGCCAACTCAGATATACTGGGCTATTCCCTAGTATTTAGCCAAGCCGACTTTTGAATTAAACCTTAGAGAATATATGGCTACCGAATATGTACTGACCCTTCAAGACTACCTGTCGATTGCGCGCCGCCGCGCGCCTTATTTAATCGGTATTGCATTGGCTGTATTGGTCATTTCAGTAATCGTTGCTTTTGTCATACCGCCGACCTATCGCGCCACCGGAACCGTTATGGTGGAATCGCAACAAGTCCCTGACGACATCGTGCCATTGGCAATTAAAACTCATATTGATGAGCGAATCAGCATCATTAAGCAGCGGGTCATGACTCGCGAGAGCTTGTTAAAAATTGCCAACCAACATGAACTCTTCAAGGAAAAATCACGATCCTTGGCCAGCTCTGAATTGATTGAAGCGATGCGTAAGCAGATTGGCATTGAACTGATCAGCTCCAACGAAAGCAACCCGCGTAACCAAGTGACGATCGCTTTCACCCTGTCATTTGAGGATAAATACCCGGAAGTCGCTTATCGGGTCGCCAATGATCTCACCGCCCTGTTTTTGGACTGGAATGTCAAATTGCGAACCGAGGGGGCTACGGAGACCACTGTTTTTCTCACGCAGGAGTCGGAGAAGCTCAAGCTCGAAGTTGAACGCTTGGAGAAATTGATCTCCACCTATAAACAGCAAAATAGTAACAACCTGCCGGAGCAGCTGACTCTGCGCATGACCATGCTGGCGCGTGCCGAGAGCGATATGCGTGAGGTAGAGCGGGATATCAAGAGCATTACAGAAGACCTTCGATCGCTGGAGGTTGAACTTGACGCTGCCAAATACGGCACCGGAGATGACTTGCCCCAAACATTACCTGCACTGAAGGCTGAGTATGCCAAGCTTTTGGCTACCTATAATGAATCACACCCCGATATGCGAGCGATCAAACGCAAGATAGAGGCGCTGGAGAAGGCAGCAGCCACACCAGAATCGGAAGATGCACCGAAAGATGCCCTCACCTTGGCGACATACAAAATACAGTCCAAAATTGCTTCTGCCAAAGGCAGGTTGGACTCTTTGCTTGAGCAGAAAAAAATGCTGCAAGAAAAGATTGCTCAAAATGAGCGGGCGATGATGCTAACTCCAAAAGTGGAGCAGGGCTTGGACATACTTGTTCGTGACCGTGACAGTGTGCAAAATAAATATGAAGAGATGCGTAGCAAGAAGGTGGGCGCGCAAATTTCCGAGAGCTTGGAAAGTGAAAGTAAATCGGAACGCTTTACCTTGCTGGAACCCCCGGTATTACCTGATAAGATTTTTAAACCGAATCGCGTGAAAATTATTACACTGGGATTTTTCTTGGCTATCGCGTCCTTGGTCGGAACACTTTTTATTATGGCATCTTTCGATCGTCAGATTCGAGGAGCGGATGCTCTGGCGCATGCGATGGGTCATCGTCCACTGGCTGTTATTCCCTATCTCTATATTCAGGAAGAATGGGTGCGCAACAAGCGCCTGCTTAAGCGGGCAATCATCATAACCATTTGCGCTGTGATCATAATTGCAGTGGCGCTACATTTTATGTACATGCCCCTGAATGATCTGCTGATGAAATTTTTTGCCAGATTGGTATAGGTAAGAATTTTAAAGTCCCCGCCTAGCCTTCCCCTTGAAGGGGAGGGGGTGAAAAATTATTGGTGTCTAAATGTAGAAATAGCATTACTGCTTTTTTAAAATTATTTATTGGGTTTAACCCAACCCACATGAAAAACAATTTTTTAGATGTTCCCACCAGAGGTAAGCAATGGAACGTATTAAGCAGGCCATAGAAAAAGCCAATGCGCAGCAGCCGAATGAAGCTGGCCAATTTTCCGGGGCGCAGCCGGATAGCAGAGGCGCGTCATTTGCGCCAGATATTCCGCATCCCTCTGATACGCTGGATGAGGTCAGTTACAATCAAACGCGCGTGGTCAAACTGCGGGCGGAGCATTTGGAAAAAAACCGCATCTTTGCATTTAACAAAAATGATCCTACTAGCGTAATCTTCGATGTGTTGCGCACCCAAATCTTGCACATCATGGAAGAAAATGGCTGGCGTACACTAGCCATTACCTCGCCCACCCCCGCAGTCGGAAAAACCGTGGTCGCCATCAACCTAGCCATGAGCATAGCCCAGAAAACCAACAAGACTGCCATGTTGGTGGACTTTGACTTGCGTCAGCCAAGAGTTGGCACTTACCTTGGGATACCCATGGAGAAATCGCTGAATGATGTGCTGGACGCAGGTGCTGAACTATCCGACATCCTTGTCAACCCAGACATACCGAGATTGGTAGTACTGCCAACCCTGAATGCAGTGAACAATCCATCGGAAACCCTTTCATCAAGAAAGATTGCAGACCTGATCAAGGACCTGCGCGAACGCTACGAATCGCGCATTATCATCTTTGACCTGCCATCCTTGCTGCATAGTGATGATGCCATTGCTGTGTTGCCTCAGATTGATTGCATCTTGATGGTGGTTGCCAATGGCATGTCCTCCAAACGTGAAATAGAGGATAGCCTTCGTCATCTGTCAAAAGCCAATCTGATCGGAACGGTATTCAATAAAGCCTGATGTTAAATAAGATCATTCCGTATGCAAGATATGACAGGAAAGATTTTGCTGATGCACTAATACTTTTGGCCAAGACTGCCGACCTATGAGCACAATCATATTGCCAGCGCACAATGAGTCAGGTGTTATAGCTGGGACGCTGGAGTCGTTGCTAAGACAAATTGAGGAAGGTGATGCAATTATTGTTATCTGCAATGGTTGCAACGATGAAACTGAGGCTATTGCACGGCGTTTTGAACCTCGGATAACAGTCATCAATACCCCAATTCCCTCTAAGGTCAACGCCTTGAATTTGGGGGATCAATGTGCGAATAGCTATCCGCGCATTTACATGGATGCAGATATTAGATTGGCGGATGGCGCACTTGACCTGATCAAGAAGTCATTTGCTGCGGGTCAGTATTTGGCCGTGTCGCCTGATCCATCAATGGATTTAGGCGGTTCTAGCTGGGTTGTGAAGGCCTACTATGACATTTGGCTAGCCATGCCGTTTTGTCAAAGCGGCATGATGGGCGCTGGTGTTTATGCTCTTTCTGAGGAGGGTAGAAAACGGTTCGATCATTTTCCTGATGTGATTGCAGACGATGGTTTTGTGCGCGCCCTGTTTAAGGAACACGAGCGCGGCAAAGTGATCGGTGCAAAATCAATTGTTCGTGCTCCCGGTACATTGCATTGGCTAATGAAGATTAAAGTTCGTAGCCGTATGGGGCAAATGCAGTTGGCAAAAATGTACCCGGAACTGAAAAAAAATGAACATAAAAACCATTCTGGAGGGGTAATGAGCAACCTTATAAAGCCCTTTAATTGGCCTAAAGTTGCTGTGTATTTATATATTTCTGTGATGTCTCGAATTCTGGCGCGCAGACGGTTGGCTAATATTGCGGCATATCAGTGGGAAAAAGATATTTCTTCACGTCAATAATTATAGGGCTTTCTAACAATTCGTCAGTTATCGCATATTTGTCGCTCTTGAAAAAATGCTTTAAAAATTGTGGTGGTGCATATGTGGACACATTATCCTAGAAAAAGCAGTTGTCCGTAGATTACGCTGATTCCCGCTGATTAAAAAAAACTTTACTTTGGGCGAGCGGCTCACCTTTTAGGTGTTGCGATAACCATCTGCAACATTTTGAAAGTCTGCGTTAATCTGCGTAATCTGCGGATTGAACTGTCGTTTTTAGGATTATGAAATGAATAGGCCAACCCTATGCAAGTGAAACTCTGCTAACGCATTGCGTTTTCTCCCCCTTCAATCTTGAATCGATTCGTTTCTAGCACCCGAAAGAAACTCAGTCCCCTCGCCAGTGTATAATCAACAGCTTGTTTGTTAACAATTCGGCCTTGCAGCCATCGCTTTAGGGCGGTAACGCAAGGCCAAATTATTAACGAACTGGCTCTAAACCGGAAACTGATGATAAAAAAATTACTTAAGCGTGTATTCGGCCAATCTGCCCAAACCCGGATGGCGGGCAACTGCCACATCATTTCTTTTGCTGCACATGGTGTCGGCCACGATGGTATCAGCCCGGCTGCGCGCCGCGTGACTGATGGCTTGCAGGCCGCTGGTTTCGCCGCCTTCGTGGTCGGTGGTGCGGTGCGCGATCTGTTGCTCACCCGTCATCCCAAGGATTTTGATGTGGCCACCGATGCCACGCCGGAAGAGGTGCGTCGCGTATTTCGCCGTTCGCGCATCATCGGGCGGCGCTTTCGATTGGTTCATGTCATGTTCGGCGAGGAAACAGTGGAGGTATCCACCTTTCGCCGCATGATAGAGGTCGAGGACGCAGAGACGGATGAGCACGGACGCTTGCTGCGCGACAACGAATTTGGCGATCAAGAGCAAGACGCGGCACGGCGTGATTTCACTGCCAATGCCTTGTTCTACGATCCCGCCACTCAGGAAATTCACGATTACCACAATGGTTATGCCGATATTCGCGCCAACATTCTGCGCATGATAGGCGACCCGGAAGTGCGCTATCGCGAAGACCCGGTGCGTATGTTGCGCGCGGTGCGCCTGTCGGCCAAGCTGGGCATGACGCTGGATGAGGCGACCGCCGCCCCTATTTTCAGCATGAAGGATTTGCTCAGCAATGTGCCACAAGCGCGTCTGCTGGATGAAATGCTCAAGCTGCTGTTGTCCGGTCATGCGCTGGAGTGCGTTAAAAAATTGCGCGAGATGGATTTGCACCACGGCTTGTTACCGATGCTGGATGTGATTTTAGAGCAGCCGATAGGCGAAAAATTCGTCATGTTGGCCTTGCAGAATACCGATCAACGCATACGTGAAGAAAAATCGGTGACACCCGCTTTTCTGTTTGCCGCGTTGTTATGGCATGAAGTATTAGCGGCATGGAACGGACGCAAAGAGGCGGGCGAACGCCCGGTAGCAGCGTTGCATGAGGCCATGGACGAAGTGCTTAATCGGCAACAAGCACAGCTTGCCATTCCACGCCGTTACGATGCGGTAATGAAAGATATATGGTTGTTGCAGCCACGTTTTGAACAACGCGGCGGGCAGCGTCCGCAGCGTTTGCTGTCACAGCCTCGCTTTCGTGCTGCTTATGATTTTCTGCTGCTGCGTTGCGAGAGCGGCGAGACAGATGATCAACTAGGCTTGTGGTGGGACGAGTTTCAGGAAGCAACTGATGAGCGCCGTGCTGAAATGTTGATGCCGGACGAGATAGCTCCCAAGAAACGCCGTCGCCGCAAAAAACCGGGTGCGGCCAATCAGGACGGTACGGCCTCGCCAGAATCTGACACGCACTCAGAGTTACCGATTGAGTGATGGGGCATCTCGTTTTTGTCGGCCTGGGCAGCAACCTGTCCGACCCCAGCAATCAAGTATTGCACGCCTTGCAGGCACTTGATAATTTGCCGCAAACCAGAGTGCTGGCGCGGTCTTCGCTATACCGCAGCGCGCCGATAGGCTATTTGCAGCAGCCGGATTTTATCAACGCAGTGGCTCAACTAGAAACCGCCTTATCTCCGCGCGCCCTGCTCGATACGCTGCTCGCTCTGGAGCACGAGTGCGGACGGACGCGAGAATTTCCTAACGCACCGCGCATCATAGATCTGGACGTGTTGCTATATGATGATTTGCAGCACCACGAACACGGCCTGACCATCCCGCATCCGCAGATGCATAAGCGCGCATTCGTGTTGCAACCCTTGCTGGAGATTGCGCCGGATTGTGTAATTCCGGGTGTGGGTGCAGCGGCAGAAGCATGCCAGCAATGTGCATACCAATCGTTGGAGAAAATTCTTAATGCTGCTGGATAAATATCACTACGTTGTCGTAGAAGGGCCGATTGGTGTCGGTAAGACCAGCTTGACGCGGCGACTGGCAGAGCATAGCGGTGCGACCGTCCTGCTGGAAAAACCGCAAGACAATCCATTTCTGACTTATTTTTATCAGGATCCGGCGCGCCATGCCTTGCCGACCCAATTGTTTTTTCTGTTTCAACGTATCAACGAAGTGCGCGATTTAGCGCAGATGGATTTATTCCACACCACCACTGTTGCAGACTATTTGTTTGACAAGGATGCGCTGTTTGCGCGCCTGAATCTCAGTGACGATGAATTTTCGTTATACCAGAACATCTATCGCAACCTCGCACCGCAAGCTCCGCCGCCGGATTTAGTGATTTACCTACAAGCTACTCCAGAAACCCTGATTGAGCGTGTCCGTCGTCGCTCCATTGCCTATGAGCGACAAATTTCTGATGCCTATTTAACGCGCCTGTCCCAAGCGTACAGCAATTTTTTTTATCATTACACGGCAGCGCCGGTGCTGATCGTGAACAGTGAGAATTTGAATTTTGTGGACAATGACGAAGATTTTTCGCTGCTGCTGCAACGCATCGAAGACATGCGTGGTGTGCGAGAATTTTTCAGCATGGGAAAAAATTAATATTTCAGAGTCCGTCTATCAGGGGTTATTTGACCAACAGCAGTTCGAGTTTACGCTGAAATTTCAGTAAGGAGTTATAGCAACTGGGCAGCCCGGGCTGGCTGCGATGGCTGTTTCACAATATATTTTAGCTACAAACTTTTCTCAGTTGGCGCAGGGAGAGAATTTTTTGATGATTTAGCTTTTGGCAGAAAAAGTAAACGCATCCGAAAAAAATTCATCATTGGACAAGCCACGCAGTGCCGTAAAGTCGCGATGAGAGACCTCCACCACCACCGGCGAACCGCAGGCATAAACCTGGTGTCCAGATAAATCGCTATAGTCATCCAGCACGGCTTGGTGTACGAAGCCCGTCCTGCCTTGCCAATTATCTGCGGGCAAAGATTCCGACAGAACCGGGGTAAATTTTATATCGAGCGCTTCCCATTCTTTAGCCTTGTTGAGCATATAGAGATCGGCCAATTTTCGCCCACCCCAGTAAAAATGTATGGGTCGCTTGAGGCCGATGTGCAGCGCATGTTCGATGATAGATTTGATCGGAGCAAAGCCTGTGCCGCTGGCCACGAACAGGATAGGTTTGTCACTGTCCTCGCGCAGGAAAAAAGTACCGAGCGGCCCCTTGAAGCGCAAAATGTCACGCTCTTTCATTTGCGTAAAAATATGCTGGGTGAACGCACCGCCCAGAATGTTACGCACATGTAGCTGCAAAAATTCGTCGTCATGCGGCGCATTGGCCAGCGAAAAGCTGCGCGCCACGCCGTCCTTGGTCAAAATATCAATATATTGTCCGGCAAGAAATTGTAGCCGTTCATTGGCGGGCAGTTTAAGATAAATTATCATTACGTCCAGGGCGAGCTTCTCCAGCTTGTGCACGCGGCAGGGCAGAGTTTTTACTGGAATGTCTCTGGCGACATTGACTTCGCGACATTCAATGACTAAATCTGATTTAGGCTGAGCTTGGCAAAACAAAGCCATGCCCGCCGCCTTCTCTTCCGTGGTCAAAGTGCTTTTCTGATATTTGCCGTAATCCACAGTGCCTTGCAGCAAACGACCTTTGCATGTTCCACACACCCCATCGCGACAACTGTAAGGCAGAGTGAAGCCGTGCTTAAGGCCGGCCTCGAGTATGGTTTGGTCAGCTTCCATTTGAAAGCTGTGATTGCTTGGTTTAATGGTGACGTTGAAAGTCATAACGTATGGGCGGCGCGCGAAAGCGGCGATTTTAACGCATAATCCAAAAATGAGACGAATTCTGATAGTGGGCTGCGGTGACATCGCCTTGCGCGTCGCACGGCTCTTGCACAAAAATAACAGTGGACGATACCGTCTATTCGGGCTGGTTCGCAACACGACGCGCCTCAATGAATTACGTGCGCTCAGCATTATTCCGATGCTGGGCAACTTGGATGATGCCAAGAGCCTGCGCCGTCTGGCCGGGCTGGCGGATGTCGTGCTGCACTTTGCTCCGCCACCCAATAGCGGGAATACCGACACCCGCACCCACACTCTACTTGCCATTCTGACGCAAGGCATCTTGCCTCGTCGCTTTATTTACATCAGTACCAGTGGCGTATATGGCGATTGCGGCGGCGCGCTCGTCAGCGAGACCCATCCACTCAACGCGCAAACCGCAAGAGCACAACGGCGAATAGATGCGGAACAACAAATTCGCAGCTGGGCAAAACGCAATCATGTAAACGCCAGCATCCTGCGCGTCCCCGGCATTTATGCCGCCGATCGCTTGCCGCTGGATCGCCTACGCGCTGGTACACCCACCATCGTGCAAGAAGAGGATAGTCACACCAACCATATCCACGCCGACGACCTGGCGCGCATTGTCATCGCGGCAATGCACAACGCAAAACCCAATCGCGTTTATCACGCCAGCGACGACAGCCAATTAAAAATGGGCGATTACTTCGATGCGGTGGCCGATGTCCACCACCTGCCGCGCCCGCCACGTATGCCGCGCATACAAGTCGAGCGCAGTGTATCGTCTATGCTATGGTCATTTATGAACGAATCACGGCGGTTGACGAATGTGAGAATGAAGCGGGAGTTGAAAGTAAAGCTACACTACAAGATGGTGAAAGATGGTCTGTTTTGAGTGGTTTTCTATTGCTCTCTTATCTTGAGATAATGTTGTTGCAATACAAGATGCAGGAGCTATGAGCGTGAGGCTAAATTAGGATTAATCATGCAGAATTATATCGCCACGCGCAACACCAAACCCTTGAGGTATGCGCTTTCCGGGAAGCTCAGCAACACCGGATGATCCGATGCCGCATGTAATTTTTGCACAATCTGGGCATTCACCCCGGCATCTAGCGCGGCCCCGGCAATAATCTTCTGGAATAAATCATCATTGATCCCACCGGAGCAGGAGTAGGTGGCGAGCAAGCCGCCCGGCCTGAGTAACTTGAAACCGAGCAAGTTGATGTCTTTGTAGCCGCGCGCAGCTTTTTCGGCGAAGGCGGCAGTGGGCGCAAATTTGGGCGGATCGAGAATGATGAAATCGAATTTTTTATTTTGGTCGCGCAATTTTCGTAGCGCGGTAAATACGTCGGCGCATTGCCATTCTGCCCGGCTGCTATCCAAGCCATTTAACTCAACATTGCGTCGCGCCAGTTGCAGCGCTTCTTCCGAAGAGTCAATAGACAGCACCGATTTTGCACCGCCACGTAAGGCGTACAGCGAGAAGCCACCGCTGTAACAAAAACAATTCAGCACGTCTTTGTCGTGCGCCAGCGCTTCGGTCAGCTTGCGGTTGTCGCGCTGGTCGAGATAGAAGCCGGTTTTTTGTCCGGCTGCGATATCCACTTTGAAGCGCAGTCCGCTCTCTACCACTTCCACATTTTCAGGCAGGGCACCGCGCAAGATTTCGTTGCGTAAGGGCAAGCCTTCCAGCATCCGCGAATCCGAATCGGATCGCTCGTAGATGCACGTTGGAGCACATAGCTCGTGCAAAATGTCGGCATAGGTATCGCGCCACTGCTCGGCTCCTGCGCTGCCAATTTGCATTACCAGCACGTTAGCATATTGATCTACGATTAAGCCCGGCAAGCCATCCGACTCAGCGTGAATCAGGCGGGCGCCATTATTATTTTTTGCGGTCTCACTTTCATTCGAGCTGCGCGAGGGATGGGCATGGCGCGCGGCCAGTGATTGCGCAATTTTTGCCCGGAAAAAATCAGCATCAATTTTCTCCTCGGCTTGCCATGACCAGATGCGCGCGGTAATTTGTGATTGCGCGTTGTATGCGGCCTGCGCCAGAAAGCTGCCATCCGCCGCGCATATTTTTACGGTGTCGCCGGTGAAGGGCGATCCTTCTACGCGCGCTATCGCGCCGGAAAAAACCCACGGGTGACGACGTTGCAGGGATTTTTCACGGCCGGGTTTTAAAATTAATTTTTTGTGCACGCGTTATTTTCCGGGCGATTTTTTATGCGCGCGCGGATGCGCCGCATCGTAAATTTTGCTGAGGTACTGAAAGTCAAGATGGGTGTATATCTGCGTGCTTGAGATGCTGGCGTGGCCGAGCATTTCCTGCACCGCGCGCAGATCCCCGCTGGATTGCAGCACATGGCTGGCG
>JAYUTK010000004.1:0-8571 GCA_043755195.1 Gallionellaceae bacterium | reverse complement strand
AAATTGCTCACAACCTAGCGTTACTGTCAGCTGCCATCTGGTTGGGCGGCATGTGTGCCATAGGCTATTTGGCCGCTCCCGTGTTATTCCAAACACTGACGGACCGACAGTTAGCCGGGATGTTGGCGGGCAAGCTGTTCGCCGCTATGGCCTACACTGGCATGGTGTGCGCCCTGTATTTATTGGTCTATCACTGCGCCAGTTTTGGCAGGCAAGTATTTCGGAAAAAATTATTCTGGATGATAGTCGTGATGTTGTTGCTAACTGTGGCCGGACAGTTCGGCATCCAGCCCATCCTCGCAGACCTTAAAGTGCAAGCGTTGCCCGCCGAGGTGATGCAAAGCGCATTTGCTGGCGCTTTTAAAACATGGCACGGCGTAGCAAGCGTGATTTATCTGGCGCAAAGTTTAATGGGGATCGTGCTGGTGCTTAACATTTCCAAGCACTAGCATAGTGTGCGTATCAGGGTAGTAGGCAAAAATTGAATTGCGTTAATTTTATTATTTAAGGAGTGTAGCCATGTTGTTGCGTCATATTTTTTTAATTTTACTTTCTACTAGCAGCACGTCCAGCTTGGCCGATGCCCTGGACATCAATTTGAGTAATGATGTCGCCCATTTTCAATACCTCGCCACGATGGGAGATGTGGGCGGGGGCAAGTCTGAAGGACACTTGGGCATCCTCTACAATAATGCGAATAGCAAGTTGATAGATGTTGGCTTGGTTGTGTCGAATTCGGGGGACAGCGCTGCTGTTGCCTCATTGGGTTTGGGTATAAAAGTAATTTCTTCCAGAATAGAGAAAATGAATTCCTTGAACCTCGCAATTGGCGGACTAATCCACATCTCGCCGGCAGACGATAGAAAGTTTGGCATTATTGGCCAGCTTTACTATGCCCCTGACATCGTAACTTTTGGCGATGCCGAACGATATATCGAAACAGGTGTGCGAATGGAATATGAGTTAATGCCAAAGGCAGCGGTTTATATTGGATATCGCAAAATCGAATTTGATTTGAATGTTCTGCCTACACCCGCCCCATCGGTTAACGTGGAGGTGGATGAAGGCGTGCATATCGGAGTACGGATAGCGTTCTAGCTACAGCTGCCATGACGTATCAGTGGTGCCCTGATAACTCATGTTGAACTTACCCTTAGACCCCACAGATGACCGCGCCAAGCCAGCATTTCAGGATGTTGCTTCCTGCACACGCTGGCTTAAACAACTGCAATTTACTAATCTGCATGTAGTGCATGGCGTGGTACGCACGCAACTGGACGAGTTTAACCGTTACCCGATGCAGGGGCTGGAACGCCTGCGTATTTTAGAGTTGCTGCGCGAAACAGTGGCTCATTTGCAAACCGATTACGTCAAAAAAATAGCTGCCAAAAAATTGCCCTTAAGCGAGGAAGAATTTACTATCCTGGCTTCTACCACGGCACTGTGGCAGCAAATGGTGAACGGCTATCACCGCTGCCTGCAATCTTTGCTGGCCGGGGATAAGCGACTCGCGCCCTATGGCTCATTGTTGTGTCAGCGCTGCTTGTTGCACACCAGCTTGCAAATCTTTGAGTGCCTGCAAAATGGTTACGCATTTGAGGGCAGGCTATGGCAACAACTCCATACGCTATATGCCTTTTGTGAAGAGAAAAATTGGCCGTTTGAAAAGCTTACGCAGCTAGCCGATGGCCACCTCGGCAATTCTGCTTCTTGCCATGTGATTTACGTCAAAACTTTGCTGGGTGCTTGTGTATTTCCGGGTGAATTATCGCGCGCGCAACTGCAATTAGCTGAGCGCCTATTATTACTATGGAGTGCCGCCATCACGCTGGATTGGCACTTTACCACCAGCAAGGACGACGCTCCGCCACTGGCAGTTGATCTGGCTGGCTCGCACGGGCTGGAACAAGCCAGTCAGCTTGCCGCTAATCAAGCCGATTCGAGCTTGGGCACTGTGCGTTATTTGGCGATGCTTCCATTGAGCAAATTGCTGCGCGTCAAAACCATATTGTTACAGCAAGGCCAGTCGCCACAACAACTGGATCTGGGTGACGACTGCAATAACGTAGATTGCATCGCCCTGCTTAAACTTTTGCACCGTCGTTGGTGTGAAGGATCACCCGACGGAATGCCCCGTCAGCAGGGTACGGCCAAGCTAGGTGAAATGTGCTATGGCATGGAAATGATTTACACGCGCATCGCCAAAAAACCATCCCGGTCGCTAGACACCGATGCTGGTACAGATTCGCTGGCACGCAAACAGATCGCAACCTTTGGCCGAGTGTTGTCTCGCGATGACCAACACGATGGAAAAAATACCAACCCCATTTTGGAAAGCTGGAAAATTATGGAGGAAAGCATGCTCGGTGCGGTAATGCTGCGTAAAAGTACAACAGATTTACGCCTGAGCCCGAAGCAAATTGTTGCCGTACAATCTGTCCACGCGGGTGCGTATATTTTAGGCACGATCAGTTGGCTGCAAGTGACCCAGAGCGGGCATCTGTCGGCTGGCGTGAATTACCTGCCCGGCATCCCTCAAGCCGTTAAGATCAGCAGCATGGCCGTCAAATCTGTCCAATCCGTAGGAGCGTTGTTATTGCCAGCCGTGGCCACGCTGAAAATCCCCTCCAGCCTGATTATTCCGCGCGATTGGTTTGCTCCAGAACGGGTAGTTGAACTTACCAATCATGATAATCAGAAATTAAAAATCAAGATGGGATTGAGCATTGAGATCGGGCAGGATTATGAGCGAATTAGCTTTATCCCGGTTTAACCCAAACTAACTTTCATCTCGCTCCCTCCCGTATTTAACCCAGATCATCCATTAGACTCAATTACGTCATTCCCGTCCCCATTCAAGCCTTCGAGGGCGCGCTAATGGATAATGCGGGTTTATAATTTAACGGGCTGCCCTAACAAATTCTCTATGTAAGCCTGATCGCGCAGTTGGCGTAGCCAATCCTGAAACGCCTCATCCGATTTGATGGAGCGTATGGTCGTCTGTGCCAGCTGTCTTTTTTGCTCTTCGCTCACATCTGCATTGCGGCGCTCCAACACCTGAATCAAGTGCCAGCCAAAACTTGATTGCACAGCGCCGCTTATTTCCTTCGGCAGCAAATCACGCATTGCGTTTTCAAATTCCGCTACCGTTTCACCCGAAGCAATCCAACCCAAGTCTCCGCCCTGATGAGCACTGCCATCCTCTGAATAAAGCCTGGCTTGCTCTTCAAAGTCAGCACCTTGCTCTATGCGCTGCTTAATTTCCAGCAGGCGGCTTTTCGCTTCGCTCTCTGATACTAATTCGCTGGTTTTAATTAGAATATGGCGAGCATGGGTTTGTGAAATAACAATTGGGGCATCTTTGCTGCGCTTTGCCAGTAATTTAAAAATATGAAAACCATTCGGGCTGCGCAACAAGGGGCTAATCTCACCCGGGTTCATCGATGACAATGCCGCCACAAAAATGCTAGGGATGCGATCTATCGTACGCCAACCTAAGTCACCTCCTTGCAGGGCATCTTGAGCATCCGAAAACCCGGCCGTTACTTGAGCAAAATCTGTCCCTGATTGCAATTGCGTTTGCACCTGTTCGGCACGCTGCCGGCTGATTTGTATCTTGTCCGCGCCAGCCTGATCGGGAATCAAAATCAGAATATGTGCCAATTGGTACTCTTCATTTTTCCCCGACTGCTTGGCTTGTGTGGCGAGGTAGTTGTCTATTTCACTGTCGCTAATGACCAGTTTGCTATCCACTTCGCGCTCACGCAATCGCGCAGAAATAATTTCGCCACGAATTTCCTCACGAAATTTTTTATACTCTATGCCATCCTGTTCCAACCGGGCGCGGAACTCGGCCAGTGTCGGCAGTTTGTTCTCCTGCGCAATACGAAGCAGCGTTTTGTCAAGCTGGCTGTCATCAATTCTAACGCCGGTTTCCTTGGCCAATTGGGATAGCAGCATTTCGGTAATCATACGTTCTAAAACTTGCTTCTTTAACACCTCCGCTGCGGGTAATAACGTACCCTGTTTTTTCAATTGCTGTTCGACTACGCCTAGCCGGGTGTTGAGTTCATTGACTGTAATGACATCATCATTGACCACGGCAGCCACTCTATCTATCAGCGCCGCTGGTTTTTGTGGGCTTTGAATCTCAGCGGCATGTGCAGTGAGCACGCCCAGCAGCCAGAGCATGAGCATTGACCTTTTCATTTTATTCGGCATGTAGTTTCCAAGATTTATGAAAGTGAATTTATTTAATTATTAGAAGAGCCGGAAGAAAAAGTATTGGATTCGCTATAGCCGGGTACGCTCTGTTTTAGTACATCCAGTGGGTCGCCGTGTCCCAAACGCACCAAATCAGTTAATTCCAATTGTATAAAAACACCCCGGGACACCTCATTGGTGGCAGTCACAAAGCGTTGCGCGACCAAGCGGAGTGCCCAGCAGCTTTGATTATACTCAAGCCCGACCAATGCCTCCAACATATGCTGATCGCGCAAGGAATAATTCCAGCGCGCCACGCCCTGCCAGCGTCCATGCAGCGGCCATTGCGTGGACACATCCACCTGACGCAGGTTATTGCGGGTGTAGCGGTAACCGAGATTAAGCACTTTACCGCTCTCAGGTTGATAGCGCCCAGCAAAATTAGATTTCTCAATCTGCGATTGGTTAGGGTTGTATTGCAAGGCGCTATCTAGCGACAATGTGCGCGTCAGCTTCCCCGAAGCAGCCAGCAAAAAATCAGATTTGTTCGTGGTTGCACTGGGCGTATTCAAATTCACTCGCGGCGTTTTCAGGCTGAAACGCTGACCAATCGCCACACGCAGCCGTTCAGCGCCGCTGTTTTGTGCCAGCAAGCGCGAGGTCAGTGCCAACGTGGCATGGTCGGCATCACCAATGCGGTCATTACCAAAAAAACGATTTTCAGTAAACATCTGGGCGAAGCTGAAATCGGCCTGTGCCGAATCAAAATTAGGCAACGCACTCTGGTCGCGATAGGGGATATGTACATAAAATGCACGCGGCTCCAGGGTCTGCACATAGTTTTGATCGGCACTACTCCACTCGCGTTCCATCACCGCGCCGCTGTCCAGGCTGAAAATCGGCACGGTGCGTATGCTATCAGGCCGATTGGCGATGTTGATTTCCCGCAATCTATAAGCAGTTTTGTGAACACCAAATTTCGGTGTCAAATAAAAAGCAGGCTTGGCAATCAAAGGATAACTGATGCTGGGATAAGCCACCAAGCGCTGACCGTTAATGGCCGTGGGATGACGAAAATCTACAAACTCCCCGACCACCGCTACATTTGCCCCAGCCAGAACACGGTGAGCGCCCAAGGTAATTTGTGGTGTGCGGCGATACGGGATTGTTACCGGAACCACCGGGTCCTGCAGCGTTTGAAAACGCTGCGCCCGTATGGCCGCGTTCCACCAAGTATCGCCATAAGTCAGCATGCCCTCGCGCACCAGATTAGTCTGCGAAGTGCTGCTCAGCGCACCAGACAAATCGCGGAAATAGGCATCATCCGACGCATAATTAATATCCGCTGAACCCGCCCAGCCACTGCCCAGCTCATGGGTGTGCTTGAGCGCCGCACGGGTGCGGCTGGTGCGGGTCAACTTGTCATCAGGCAGCACATCCAAATGCGCTTCTCCGCTAAAATGTTTCTCCAAGTAACGAAATTCATTTTCCAGCATCTGGCCGCGCTTGGCCATCACGCGCGGCACGATGGTTGCATCGCGGTTGGGTGCGATGTTCCAGAAAAAAGGCAGGGTTATCTCGGAACCGCCCTGACCTGTGCTACCAAAAGTTGGGCCGAGAAAGCCTGTCTTGCGCTGGCCGCTTAGCGAAAAGTCCATCCACGGCGTATATAAAATTGGCACGCCCATAAACTCTACACGCGCATGATAGGCAATGCCCAATTGACGATTGCGATCAATTTCCAGCATCCCCATTTTCAGCAACCAGTCGTCATTTCCCGCCGGACAAGTAGTGTAATTAGCATTGTGCAAGGTGTAGTTCTGACGACTTTCTATATTCAAAGTGTCGGCGTTGCCGTGGGCGCGGTTGATACCGATTTGATATTCGGGCTGCGTCATCTTGCCGACATCGGTATCCAGATTGAGCTTCAGCATGGGACCGGTTATCACATTGCCACTTTGCTCCAAGCGTACATTGCCTTCAGCGACTAAATCACGGCTATCTTGTCGGTACAGAAGGTGGTCGGCGAATATCGCCTGCTCGTCCTGCCGCAATTCAACTTTGCCGCTGGCTTCAAACTGGCTGTCTTTATTGCCTTGCAGTTGCTCTGCCGAAATGAAAAGCGGCGATTCCTGCGAATTATTTTCTGCGTTGTTTTCTGGCAAGCTCGTGACGTTGCGGCTTGGCGGTAGCGGCAATGGTTCGCTTTCGGCATAAGTCGCCGTCACAAAAACGCAGAGCAGGGGAAACACTAGGAAGTTAAAGCAAAAACGCATGGTGCGAGGTCGGCAGGTTAAGGTGATAAAATCTCACAAATCCATCATTAAGGCAATCGCAAGCCACCATGAAACGCCAACAACAACTTACCGCTTGGCTGCATAGCCTGTATCCCGACACCTCTTTCGACCTCGCACCCGCTTCAGCCGATGCCAGTTTTCGCTGCTATTTCCGCGCTACTTTTCCAGACCGCTCGCTGATCGTAATGGATGCGCCACCAGACCATGAAGACTGTCGCCCCTTTGTGCGTGTTGCTCAACTGTTCGGCGCGGCGGGTGTGCATGTGCCTCAGGTGCTGGCGCAGGATCTGGCACAGGGATTTCTGCTATTGAGTGACTTGGGCAACACGACTTATTTGCAAGCACTGAACCAAAATAATGCGCGCGAACTTTACGGCGCAGCCACCGAAGCGCTGATTACCATCCAACTAGCCAGCCGAGAAAATGAATTGCCGAAGTACGACGAAGCCCTTCTGCTGCGAGAGATGCGCTTATTCCCAGAATGGTATGTTGCAAAGCACTTGGGGGTCACGCTGAACGAAAAACAAAACGCCACCTTGGAGAGTATCTTTCAGCGCATAGTCCAAAATAATCTGGCGCAGCCACAGGTGTATGTGCATCGCGACTACCACTCGCGTAACTTGATGGTGACCGATCCCTCGCCCGGCATTCTGGATTTTCAGGATGCGGTCTATGGGCCGATCACATACGATTTGGCTTCGCTATTCAAGGATGCTTACATCAAATGGGAAGAAGCTGAGGTGCTGGATTGGCTCATCAGCTACTGGGAAAAAGCCAGAAAGGCTGGGTTACCAGTGCATGCAGACTTTGCCGACTTTTACCGTGATTACGAATGGATGGCCGTCCAGCGCCACTTGAAAGTGCTGGGCATATTCGCTCGCCTGTCTCACCGCGATGGCAAAGATGGCTACCTGAAAGACTTGCCGCTGGTGATGGATTATTTGCGTAAAGCTTGTGAGCGCTACATTGATTTAAAGCCGCTACTTCGTTTGTTGGACGTACTGGAAAAAAATCAACCCGCATGGGGGCTGTCCTTTTGAAAGCCATGCTACTGGCCGCCGGGCGGGGTGAGCGCATGCGTCCACTCACCGACCACACGCCCAAGCCCTTACTGCAAGCAGGAGGCAAGCCGCTGATCGTGTGGCATATCGAAAATCTAGCGCGCGCGGGAATAACTGACTTGGTTATCAACCATGCGCATCTCGGCGGGCAAATTGAATCCGCGCTCGGTGATGGCCGCCAGTTCAACGTGCATATCACTTATTCACCAGAAAACCCCGTGCTGGAAACAGCAGGCGGCATTGCTAATGCGCTGCCGCTCTTGGGTGATGCACCATTTGCTGTTATCAACAGTGACATTTATTGCGATTACGATTTCGCGCATCTTTATGTTCACGCAGCGGCTCTGGCTAAACGAGGCGATGCCGCGCACCTGGTGCTGGTGAATAATCCCGTGCAACACCCGGCAGGGGATTTCGGTTTGGCTGATGGCCGCGTAACCGAGGGTCAACCCCGGTTCACTTTCAGCGGCATCGGGATTTATTTACCCAGCTTGTTTGCCCACATTCCGCGCGGCACGGTTGCCCCATTAGCGCCGCTGTTGCGCGCACAGATCGCGCAAAGTAAAGTCAGCGGCGAACATCATACCGGCCGCTGGGTAGATGTCGGCACGCCGCAGCGCCTGCAACAACTCGACAATACATTGCGCTCAACGCACAATACACCCCCCCGTGTTTAATCCAGACCTCTCCAATGTTTAACCCCGCTCTTTATAGCCAGCGCCGCGCACAACTGCTGCAACAGATGCAGCGCGGCATTGCCGTCATCCCGACTGCGCCGGAAGCACTGCGCAATGGCGATGCACACTATCCCTATCGTTTTGACAGCCACTTCCATTACCTTACCGGCTTCGACGAGCCGGAGGCAGTGCTGATATTGGTTGCAGGAGCCAGCCCGCAATCCATCCTGTTCTGTCGTGAGAAAGATATAGAGCGCGAAATCTGGGATGGTTTCAGGCATGGTCCGGACGGGGCAAAAGAAAAATTCCGCTTCGATGCCGCCTTCCCCATCG
>JAYUTK010000003.1:0-8626 GCA_043755195.1 Gallionellaceae bacterium | reverse complement strand
CGGATGCATCAGCGCGCTCCGAGTGCGGCATGATCGAGTGTCGCCAACCAGTCCGGCGACGGCAGCGCCGACATTTCTAGGCGTAGCCCGGACGGCAGGGCAGTACCAAGGTCCAGCTGCACGCGCGTTGCGCGGTATCGGCAACGCGTAGCGCAAAAAATTTGCTTGGATGACGCGCCGCGATTGTCTTGCCAGTTACTTTCAATTGGCGATGCCAATAATACAAGGCGCTCACCGGGATGCCTTGCCGCCGCGCATATTCGCTCGCCGAAATCGTTTCAAGCTTGGCCGCCACCACATGCGCCGACCAGAATTCCGTTCCCATCTTCATCGCCACTCCCATCCATATTGAAGGTGGCAAGCATGCGGAAATTGGAATCAGGTAACAAGTCTGCGGTTTATGGAGCGCTTACAGTCGAGTTGATAAAGACCGCATAAGGTATTTTTAACGGAGAAATTTTTTGGAGAAATCATGTCGCGTGCATTCACTAAAATTGCTTTCACGCCTTCGGTAAAAACAGTGCAATCGCTGTACGGGAGCCGTGCTGCTTATGCCACACTTGAAGCAGGCGACGATACCGGTGATACGCTCACCGCACGCGAAACGGAATTTATCCGGGCGCGCGACAGCTTTTATCAAGCAACCGTTGGTGAAACCGGCTGGCCTTACGTTCAGTTTCGCGGCGGGCCGGTCGGGTTTTTGCGAGTGCTTGATAGCCGGACCATAGGCTATGCGGATTTTCGTGGCAATCGCCAGTACCTGAGTGTCGGCAATCTCAATGCAGATGGCCGGGTGGCACTGATCCTGGTGGACTATCCGAATCGCCGCCGTCTTAAAGTTTGGGGACGGGCAAGACTAATTCATGGTAGCGAAAATCCGGAATGGCTGGCCCGCCTGGAAATGCCCGGCTATCGGGCGCAGGTGGAACGCGCTATTGTCATTGCTGTCGAGGCCTACGACTGGAACTGCCCGCAGCACATCACGCCGCGTTTCACCGAAGCAGAAGTTGCGCTAGCGGCGACTGAAATGCAGCAAGAATTGGCCGGACTCAAATCTGAAAATGCAAAACTCAAGGCCGCTTTATCATGGAAAGAACATACGCCATGATCACCCTTTATGAATTTAAGCTCTTCAGAAATTGTCACAAAGTACGTCTCATGCTGTCACTACTCAAGCTGCCCTACACTTCCATAGCCATTGACGGCAGCAAATAGCGCACAAGACCTTGATTTTACTATCCCCCACGTTGCTTGGGGAGCTGGTTTTGGTGGCAGTCGCTCTGGTTTACAACAACGCGACGCGCGAAGTGAAGTATCCAAAGTATGGGCAAGAATTTTTTCGGTTAATTTTTTTTGTAACCTTTTATCAGACATTCCAGAATATGCCGGTGCGTGAACAAGAAACCGCAAGGATATTGAAAACGTAAACTGGCCAAGGAACTTGAGCCACCGTGTTTTTTATACGTTGGATTTTTGAGGAGTGTAATGATGAAAGCAAGGAAATTAGAGAAGAACGTGCGACATGCGCTAGGAGTTTCTATCATGTTAGCGAGTGGATGGGTAGCACCAACATTCGCCATGCCTGCACCACCCATGATGTCGGTGCAGGTGTCACCACGTTCGGCAATAACCGGGTTTGGATCAACCTCGCAGGATGGGGTAGGCGTAAATATATCCACGCGCTACAGCAAGCGTTCGGATCTACAATCGGGAACTTCTAAAGTTGCAAACTCCAGCAGTGAAGAAACAAAATATTGGCAGACGACGCTACTTTTAGATTATCTCGTCACTGATAGTCTGACTGCCATCCTGACAGTTCCATACATTAATCAAACGGCCTCTTACGGTAATGTTGAACAGACCACGAAATGGTTTGGAGACATCGCCGTATATGGAAAATATTCCCTCTACAAGCCTGATGCGACCAGCGAAGTTTTAGCTTTGCTTGGAGTGGAGTTTCCTACTGGATCGACCAGTGAAGGGGACTCAGCTGGCCTGTTCCCGATTACCCAGCAGCCTGGTTCTGATTCTACGGACATCATCGTGGGTGCTGCGGCAGTATGGGGCCTCCCCGCGTTTACCTCATATGGAGATTTTTCCTACAAAATAAACGGCAATGAATCTTATACATTTGGCAATTTTCTGGCTGTGAATGCCGGGCTTAATTACGCGCTGCCTAGCATGGATCAATTCAGTCTTATAGGTGAGGTAAATGTTGAGGTTGCGGAGAAAGATGATTCGGACGTAGGACTCGCAGGAGTGTTTGCCCCAGGTGATGTGCCCAACACTGGATACAGAAAGATATATCTCACGCCAGGAGTTCAGTGGCGCACAGGGAAAGATTCGTCTCTTAATTTAAATGCCCAAATTCCCGTTTACCAAAATCTGAAAGGAACACAGCTGGCTTCTGAGGTGAGTTATACTTTTGGTGTGTCATTGCGATTTTAGGCTTCCTTTTGGCAGATCGATGATAGCAGGTGCAACAAAGTAAAAAGCAGGTGTATCAAAGCAAATATCAAGGAGATGACGTGCTATAAAAGTGGGTCACATTCATAATTTTTAAACTAATAAATTTTAAAAGGAGAATCAAAATGAATAACAATCAAATTTTGTCAGCAGCAATCGGTAGTTTGTTAGTCCTCGGCCTCAGCAGCAATGCAAGTGCAGCCGACAAGCCAGCCATGGAAAAATGTTTTGGTATCGCCAAGGCCGGCATGAATGATTGCGCCAGCAGCAAGAGTTCACATTCCTGCGCCGGGCAGGCTACCAAAAACAATGACGCCAATGATTTCGTCGCTGTACCCAAAGGGACTTGCGACAAGATTGCTGGCGGCATCGCCATGATGAAAGAAGACGACGGCGGCAGCATGATGAAGAAAGGAATGTAAGGTATATGCCCGCAATCAATACTCTGCCGTGTACCGCAGGCATTGGATTGCGGGATCCCCATTATCGCGAAGTGCTGCACCATCGGCCTGCCTTGGGCTGGGTGGAAGTGCATAGCGAAAATTTTTTTGGTGGAGGCGCGCCGTTGCATACCCTGCTGCGGGTGCGTGAGCATTATCCGATCAGCCTGCACGGGGTTGGTCTGGGTCTGGCTTCTCCTGATGCGATAGATAATAATCATTTGTTAGCATTGCGCCATTTGTGCGATGCGATACAACCGGCCAGCGTGTCCGAACATCTATGCTGGAATTCGCTGGATGGTGAAGTCATTAACGATTTATTGCCTTTCCCTTATACCAATGCATCACTCCATCATGTGGCTGCGCGCATTGAGCAAGTGCAGAACACACTAGAGCGACCCTTGCTGGTGGAAAATCTGTCGAGCTATCTGGCTTTTAACAGCAATGAAATGAGTGAAGCCGAATTTTTGGCCGAATTATCTCGCCGCACCGGTTGCGGCATTTTGTTTGACATAAACAATCTGTACGTTAATGCCTGCAATCTGGGTGTGAATGCTCATGCTTTTATTCATGCGCTTCCGGCACAGGCAGTGGCTGAATACCACCTGGCGGGACACAGCAATCAGGGAGACTGCTTGGTAGATACGCATAGCCACCCTGTATGTGACGAGGTGTGGTCGCTCTATCAAACAGCATTGCAACACATCGGGTCGCGTCCCACACTGATCGAATGGGATACCGAAATTCCGGCCTTGTCGGTGTTGATGAATGAGGCCGCGCGGGCGCAACAGCTTATGGAGAGCCATCATGCCTGCTTGGCGTGATGAGTTGCTGTGCTTGGCCACTGCCATTCGTGGCCACGGGACGTTGTCTGACGGCATATCTGCAAAACTGCATTACCCGTTAGACAGTGCGTTGAATGTTTATCGCAACAACTATCGTGAAAATCTGCACGATTCTTTGGCTGCCGCTTATCCCATCCTGGTTCAACTTGTAGGGTCTGATTTTTTCAAGCAAATGGTGCGACAATTTATTGCGCAATACCCCTCTGTTAGCGGCAATCTGCATTTGTACGGCGCACAGATGGCTGATTTTTTGGCTCACTTTACAGCTGCAAAAGGGCTGCCCTACCTGTCAGATTTTTCTCGCTTGGAATGGGCGTGTCATCAGGCTTATTTTGCCGCCGATTCTGCATCTTTCGATCTGTTACGCTTGCACGAGCTGGCTGAAGCTGAATATGAAAAACTGATTTGGCAGTGTCATCCCGCCTGTTGTGTCTTATGTTCTCCTTATCCCTTGCTCGCCATTTGGCGAGCTCATCAGCCTGGTGCTCATTCAAATTTTCGCATTGATCTCGATCAGGCAGGCGGCGACCTGCTGGTCAACCGCACTCTTAACGGGGTGGAAGTCAGCGCTTTGTCACCCGACACTGCTGATTGGTTGCGTCGTATTCAAGCGGGCTTAGCGCTAGGCAAGGCGACCGAAGCTACGCTGACCAGTTATCCAGACTTTGATTTACCCGCCACGCTGACCATGATGGTAAGCAGCGCAGTATTGATTGATTTTAGGAGATCAGCATGAAACAACTACGACGTTTTGCCGGAATGTATTACTCGACAAGCAAGCTGTTCGATTATCTGTCGCCCGCGTTGGATCTTTTTTTGAGGCTATTTATCGCCAACGTATTTTTCAAATCCGGCCTGACCAAAATTAAAAACTGGGATAGTACGCTGTATTTATTTAACGATGAATATCAAGTCCCCCTGTTGCCACCGGAAATAGCCGCCTACCTAGCCACTGCTGCCGAGCTGGGCTTGCCAGTCCTGTTGGCGATCGGATTGCTGGGACGATTTAGCGCATTGGGCTTGTTTATTCTGAACGGGGTAGCCGTCATTGCCTATTATGCAAGTTTGAGTGAGGCCGGGCTGTCTCACCATATGTATTGGGGAATATTGTTAATGGTTCTGCTCGTGCGCGGCTGTGGCCAGTGGTCACTGGACGCATGGATAGAAAAACATCTGGAGTCATTTCCCCCTAAATGACGGTCAATATTTTATATTTTTAGAGATGCGCTTCACATTCTGCCGTTTTTTAGATAGGATACGGTTTGAAATTCAGCAGACATCCCCCACATAATCCTGCATTGCAGGTAATTTCTTTAAGCCATCATCAATAAAGCGAGAACCACCATGAGTGAACACATCCGTTATGTTACTGACCCAACCTTTGCTGCCGAGGTATTGCAAGCGCCGTTACCGGTGCTGGTGGACTATTGGGCGGAGTGGTGTGGTCCATGCCGCATGATTGCCCCAATTCTGGAAGAAATATCCAAGGAGTATGCCGGGCGTCTGACCGTTGCAAAACTGAATGTGGACGAGAACCAGCAAACTCCACAAAAATATGGCATTCGCGGTATACCTACGCTGATGTTGTTCAAGAATGGCAATATTGAGGCTACCAAGGTTGGCGCTCTATCCAAATCACAGCTGACTGCCTTCATTGATAGCCATATATAAAATTGCCACGTTTGTTGTTGACAGCACCATTTAAACCATTTAACCTCGCGTTCGTAGCTGTTCTGCTTCGTCCCCGTTGCACACTCCCCTTTATATTGTTGCTATATAAAAAACCCAAAACAAAAATCTTGAAGCCAGTTTTTTCTTAAACTAAACCGCTAAACCGATTAAACCCAAAAATTTAACCCAAGTACGTTCCCTTAACTCCGCTTCATTCAATCCCTATCCCTATGCACTTATCCGACATTAAGACTAAACACATCACCGATCTGGTGGAGATGGCAACAACCAATCAGATAGACAACGCCAACCGCATGCGCAAGCAGGACCTGATTTTCGCCCTGTTGAAAAACCAGGCAAAAAAAGGCGACAGTATTTTTGGCGAAGGTACACTGGAAGTATTGCCAGACGGATTTGGCTTTCTGCGTTCACCGGACACCTCTTATTTGGCCGGACCGGATGACATATACGTCAGCCCCAGCCAAATACGTCGCTTTAATCTGCATACTGGTGATTCGATTGAAGGCGAAATACGCACTCCCAAGGAAGGCGAACGCTATGTCGCATTGGTTAAGGTGGACAAGGTTAATTCCGAAGCGCCAGAAAATGCCAAGAACAAAATTCTGTTTGAAAATTTAACACCGCTATTTCCGACGCAGCAAATGACACTGGAGCGCGATATTCGCGCTGAGGAAAATGTCACTGGCCGAATTATTGATATTGTTGCTCCAATCGGCAAGGGACAGCGCGGGCTGCTGGTGGCCTCGCCCAAGTCCGGCAAGACTGTTATGTTGCAGCACATTGCCCATTCCATTGCTTCGAATAGCCCAGATGCACATTTGATTGTGTTACTCATAGACGAACGTCCTGAAGAAGTGACTGAGATGAGCCGCAGTGTTCGCGGCGAAGTGGTCGCCTCCACCTTTGACGAACCTGCTACACGTCACGTACAAGTGGCGGAAATGGTGCTGGAAAAAGCCAAGCGCCTGGTCGAGCATAAAAAGGATGTGGTCATTTTGCTTGATTCCATCACCCGGCTGGCGCGCGCCTACAACACCGTGATCCCTTCATCGGGCAAGGTGTTGACGGGTGGTGTGGATGCCAATGCGTTACAACGCCCCAAGCGTTTCTTTGGTGCGGCACGCAATATCGAGGAGGGCGGATCGCTCACCATCATCGCCACCGCACTGGTGGATACCGGCTCGCGCATGGACGATGTGATCTACGAAGAATTTAAAGGCACCGGCAACATGGAAATCCATCTTGACCGGCGCATGGCGGAGAAACGTATTTATCCGGCGATCAACATCAATCGCTCTGGTACGCGCAAAGAAGAGTTGCTGATTAAAGCTGACGTGCTGCAAAAAATCTGGGTGCTGCGTAAGCTGTTGTACCCGATGGATGAGCTGGAATCTATGGAATTCTTGTTGGACAAGATCAAGGCGACCAAGAACAATTCTGAATTTTTCGATTCGATGCGGCGTTAGAGGATGGCCGATTTACGGCCATCTCACGATTATTTGGCGAGTTGTCTTTCGCGTATCTCGTCCAGCGTTTTACAATCTATGCACAAGGTGGCAGTGGGTCGTGCTTCCAAGCGATTTAGCCCGATTTCTACGCCACAATTTTCACAATAGCCATAATCGCCGCTGTCTATCCGTGCCAACATTTCATCAATTTTCTTGATGAGTTTACGTTCCCGGTCGCGGTTGCGAAGCTCTAGCGCCATATCGGATTCTTGACTGGCGCGATCATTTGGATCTGCAAACACGGTGGCTTCGTCTTGCATGGTATGCACCGTGCGGTCTATATCTTCGCCTAATCCTAGCTTGATATTATTCAAAATTATGCGGAAGTGACCCAGTTGTTTCGGGTTCATATAAGCCTCTCCCTTTTTTGGGCTGTAAGCGGCCACAGGGGTGTTGGGTGAGGCAGACTTCTTTTTTGGGGGCTGCTTAGTTTGCACAGACATTCAATAAATCTCCAATAAAAAGCAATATATTTTAAGCAAAAGCAATATATTTAAGCGGTGAGTAGAAAAAATTAAAGTATTGCCAACTACAAAACCGCGCTTTAATACCAGAAATACCATAGCGCCGCAACTAAAATTATCCTCTCCTTGCCTTAGTCTCATTATTTCAAGGCTGTAACTCCCTGTCGTTTGAGCATGCTCACCAACAAAATAAGTGGTAAACCTATCAAAGCATTCGGGTCGTCTCCTTCCATCCGCTTGATCAATGCTATACCCAGACCTTCAGATTTAGCGCTGCCCGCACAGTGATAAGGTTGCTCCTTTTGCAGATAGCATTCGATCTCGCTGTCGCTCAACTCACGGAACTCCACATGATTTTCGGCTAGCTCAGTTTGCATTTCATCGGTGCGCGCATTTAACAGGCTCAGAGCAGTATAGAAAGTCACGCTTTGGCCACTCATGGCGCGTAGTTGGCGTGTGGCATTTTCGTGGGTGAGTGGCTTGCCTAAAATTTGTGAGCCTAAAAGCGCAACTTGATCCGAGCCTATAATCAAGGCATCAGGGTAACGAGGGGCGACAACTCGCGCCTTTTGCTGAGAAAGACGGATAGCAGTGTGTTGTGCGCTTTCACCGCTGAGTGGAGTTTCGTCTATATCGGGAGCAGTGATTTGAAACGGGATAGTCAGTCGTGCCAATAGCTCACTACGATAAATTGAGGTAGAAGCCAATACAAGTAGTTGTTCCAAGAATATTCCTTATAGATCTTAGTATTTTCCAATCCAGACATGAGCCTGAACGAAGGTGATTTTGTGAGATGTTACTTAGGCGGCGCGTGGTTGGGGTTTGTTGATCAATTGAAACAGTTTTACTCTGGCCTCACTGAGACGTTGAGCGGAGTCATTATCGCTGCATTCATCGGCCATTGCATCCAGTTTTTTCAGGGTTGATCCCGGTTTGAGATAGCCCTCCGCCTCCGGTAGTGATCTGAATTTCTCATACGGCGTCATCATGTCCCGATAACGGTAGCGCTTGCGTACTCGTCCTTTCTCGTCCGTGTACTCCGTTGGGAAAAGACAGGGTCGGTGGAAGTTCAAGTACGGTGACAGCACCTCAACCGTGAACGCATTCACTTGGTGTCAATCAGCATCCAATACTTTCCACCCGTCAGCGTCCAATACTTTCCACTTTTCCCGCTTACTGAGAACGATTTTTGCGCTGCTTAAAGCGGTAAG
>JAYUTK010000002.1:0-30035 GCA_043755195.1 Gallionellaceae bacterium | reverse complement strand
TGCTCCTTTTACTTGGTCGTTTAAGTGGCCCCGATATTAACGCAGCTCGCCACCTAAATTCACTTACAAAAGTTGCACTTCAGAGTTGAATCCGCCTTTGCGCTTCTCGTTTGGAATGGTCGTAATTTTCGAGAGGTAATATTTTTCCCAAAGATTGAAGAATTATCGACTCAACACATACTGGATTAGAAACAATTAGCAAAGGGTTTCTATTTGTTGGATTGTGTAACTTTTGTAGGTCACGCAGTGGACACTGATAAAAATCATCGAGGTGTTTAGGTTGGATATTCCAGCATTTGGCCAAGCGCTTTCGGGCTTCTCTACTTAGCGGATTTTTTGGCTCAAAGTCTTCGTCAAGCCAAGCAAATGATTTATCTGCAGCATTGCAAGCCTTAATCGCAATATTGATAAATTTATCAGGAGCACCGCCAGTTGCTCCTTCCCACCGAATGTTTATTCCTCTGCTCTTTGATTGATAAATATGAGTAAGGAACTTTAGGAATATATCTTCTCTCTCGCCTTCTACACATCCATATACAGTATCTTGTCTAACCCGAGTTTTTTTGGCCATGATGGGATAATGCTAAAAAAAATTAATATTTCCGGTGCCACCATATGCACCTGCGAGATATTTACTAAAGTAGTTCTCATCATTCCTTACCCCTTCAACCTCATCAAGCCGAAATATTTCGGTTTCAAAGTTTTCATTATTCTTTTCTGCGATGAATATCTGGGTCTTGGTTCTATCGCTCAATATCCAATGTTGGTGTGTTGAGAAGATTAATTGTGCATTATTCGGATTTGTATTTCCGTTTTCAAAGAGAGAAATAATTTTTTTTACCACGTAAGGATGTAAGCCCGACTCAATTTCATCAATGACTGCCAATCCGCCATTTCGCAAGGTAGGTATTAATTTTGAAATTAGGTAGATAGCGTGTTGGGTGCCGTTTGACTCTTCTATGAAATCCAGACTAAATGTTCCTGAGCTTGATTTGTGGATGCATTCCAGAAGTTGTCTTTTTTCATCGTCCTCAGACTCATTCTTTTTGTCGAGCACCATTTCACGAAATGCGAAGTCATTAATTCCAAGATCAATATTCTTTGAGAACGACAGAATATCCTGCCTAAGGGCCTCATCGTTGTTTAAAGCTTCCGAAGTCGCAAAAATGTTGGGATTCCAATTAACCAACCCCATTCTTGTTACATTCGAGAATATATTTTCGAAAAAATTAACATCCTTTATATATTCAAGTTGGATTAAGCCAGATAGAACGGATGTTTGTTTGCGATCTTCAAATCTTTTTAGATCACTCGGGTTAATTTCAATTCCTGACGACTTGAAGTCCCAATTATTACCAGTCCGTTTGTACTCGAATATTCTTGTAAAGCCACGCTTAACTTTTTTCCCAAAGTACTCACCTAGAACTGCTTCTTTAGTCAGCTCCAAAGAATACATATATAGCACATTATCACTAAGGAATTCGATTTCAAACTTTGTGGGTTTATCGGTTTTTAGTTTATGTGTTTCCAAAGGAATTCTCTCTGATTTTCGAGAATATGAAACTTTGACAAACCATGTGAGAAAAGTGATTGCTTTAAGCACGGTTGTCTTTCCAGATGCATTATGCCCAATAATGCAATTGACAAGATTAAGCGGAATTTCCCCAGCAACTATCATGGATGACTCATCCAAGACATCTTTACTATTAACTTTGAAAGATAGTTCTTGGGTTTCACCGATACTGTAAAAGTTAGTGATCTTGATCGAGGTTAGCATTTATCGGATCTTTTTGACGAAATTATGTTGTTTTTTGAATTTAACACTTTTGATAATGAATTGCACTAAAAAATTGATCGTCTTAGCGCAGTATTCTGTAATGCTGATATGAAGGTTGATTTCCGTAGTCAAATCGGAGCTGTGTGGTTTCCCCCACCATTGGGAGGCTACTTTAGGCTAAGAATGAAGATGTCTGGCGTTGCGGCTTATTGATATTTGACAAATAATATTCTACGACTTCTGCGAATACATAGTGTCACAATCTATTGTTAATGGAGAAAATTTCTGGTTCGAACTAAAGTTATGTAGCCAATCAGCATTCTATGCTCTGCATCCGCTCCTGGCACTTAGCCGACCATCGGAAACCTTGGTCGTTTTTACGCGCTATGCAGTTTCAGCATTGCCGCTTATCAGCCACTGAGCGCCATATTGATCTTGGTGTTTTCCATCTCCAAAGCCGTCATCATAACTATGCGAGCGCATCAACTCTATCAGACTCCAGTTGCTGGTACTGATAATGTGCACCAAAAATATTCACGCCGGTTCTTCCGGTGCGATTAGATCTACACTAGGGAAATAGGTGCTATAGCGCCGTGTGTCACGGGTCAGTAGCGGATATTGAGAGACTGCTGCATGTGCGCCGATGAAAAAATCGCCGAGTACATTGCTTTTGATACCCCCTTGCCGCCGGTAACGGACGAATGCCTTGCCCGCAAGAAATAATGCCGCGCGTGGCATCTCGATCATGGTTAGGCCTAAGTCATCAAGCGTCTGATCCAGAGCCTCTACAGTAGAAAAGGTCAGCGACAGTTCGGAGTAGATTATTGGGTTGATAGCCAAGCGATGAATTTTCGACTGAGCACGCAATTGGCTAATTGACCAATCAACCCAGCTTGAGTCATTTTCCAGAACATCAACCAGAACATTGGTATCAACCAGTAACATCACCCCTCACCGCGCAACATTGCCATAAGATCGTCCGTCTGCCACTTGATATCAGCCTTGCCACGAGCTCTTTCAAAACGGTCTGGCTTGCGATTGGCTCGTGCGCCTACCTTGTGTATGACTACATCACCATTACCATCGATCGCGAAGTCTATAGCACACCCTGGTTCGAGGTTCAGTGCATCGCGTATCTGTTTTGGGATGGTGACCTGACCTTTGCTGGTTAGCATCGTTGACATGAGATACCTCTTTTGTATTACCACATAATATATTGTAATACCATCTCTCTGTAAGCGCAAAGACAGGCTCGAAGCGCAAATTTGAACGGAATGTTGAACGACTTCTTAAAACCTGTGCTTGTCGAGCGCCATATTATTCAATCAATTGCATGCCGCAGTGTTTGGCAGCGTCGCGATCTAATGTTGTCGTGTGATTGCAGCCAGCTTCATTAGCTGACCGCTCTATCAGGCAATCAGCAAAATCAGCTTTACCTTCCTTGAACAACCGCAAAGCTTTCCATAGGGTATCGGTATTCGCCACGATAATTTCTTTGGTGCGTAGCAGCGTTTCCAGCACCTCGCAGATTTCGCTTCTGGTTAATGCGTAGCAACCCATCAGCACCCATACCAACTCCACCACTGAAACAATGCTAACGTAGCCTGGAGCATCCGCAGTCAACGACTCAATAAGATGCGTTGCCTTGGGCGACTGCTTCGAGTCGTCCTGTGCGATATAGCGCACGAGGACGTTGGTATCCAAGCCTATCATCTTGCTTTTGCCCCGTGAGTCGCTATTGCCTTATTCATTGCATCAATCGTGATGGGTGAAGCAGGCTTGCGCACCAGCCCCTTCAGAGCTGTCACCGACTGCGTAGCGGCTATCAGCTCAAAATGGCCTGGTTCAACTTGGACGAACTCTACCCGGTCTCCTGCCTCGACGCCGAGCGCGACCCGCACAGCGACAGGAATGGTGATCTGACCCTTGCTGGTCATTGTTGCAGTTGACATAAGCCCTCCTTTTCCATAATCCTTACTTTATAGTAAGGATTATGGAAAATCAAGCCAAGCAATCCCAACCAACAGTAATCTCGACTAACCGCAAAAGATGAATTTTTTAACAGTCCAATTGAAGAAGACAGCCCGATAGCAATTATTTCTGATAGCGGTCAACCGCTCGATTGTGCAGTATTAAAGAGCCAGAAAATTCCGAGCTACCATCGCCCCTAGCTACAAAATACAGGGCATTGGTTGAAGCTGGATGCAGCGTCGCCTGCAACGCGGCCAACCCGGGCAAAGCAATAGGAGTGGGGGGTAAGCCGTAGCGTTTGTAGGTGTTGTATGGAGAATCGGCCAGCAAATCACGCCTACGCAAATTGCCTTTGAATTTATCCCCCATGCCATAAATGACGGTGGGGTCCGTTTGCAGCATCATGCCCCGGCGCAGTCGGTTGATGAACACCGCCGCGATCATGGCACGATCATTCGCCTGCCCGGTTTCCTTCTCCACGATGGAGGCGAGTATCAGAGCATGGTAAGGAGATTTAAGCGGAAGTCCGGGCGCACGTGCCTGCCAACTATCCTGCAAGACTGTCTGCATGGTTTGGTAGGCGCGTTTAAGTAGGGCGAGATCGCTGGTACCGCTGGAAAAATAATACGTATCAGGGAAAAATTGTCCTTCCACATGCTCATTCGGCACACCCAGCTTATGTAGCAGTTCAGAATCTGATAATTTTGCACTGTCGTGGCGTATGGCAGGGCTACCATTCAGGGCGGCGCGCAGTTGCTTGAACGTCCATCCTTCTATGATGATCAATTTTTCTTGATTCACCTGCCCCTTGGTCATAATGTTCAACAGTTCCAGCAGCGTGACAGAATGATCCAATTGATAATTTCCTGCCTTGATTTCAGCCGCCTTGCCAAGCAACCGCGCCAACCAGACCAGCGTCCAGCCATCCGGTAATATGCCCGTTTGCTGTAATTGATTCGCCACGCCAGTCAGACTGCTGCCTTGCATAAGGGAGAATTCAAAAGGCTGCGTCGGCAAGGTTAGCGGGCGCGTGACTTGGTAGCCGACAAATGCTGCGAACAGCGTGGCCAGCAAAAACATTCTGCCAAATAATTTTTTAATCAGGCGCATGTTTTAACCACTGTTGCACCTGCATGGCAATCGGAAATTGTTTCCAAGTGCAGCTCTGCAACTCACGCACTGGCCACAATCCGATGATGCTGTTCACCAGAAACACCTCGTCGGCGGCGAGCAATTCTGCCAGCGCAATCTGCCCGACCTGGCACGACAGGTTGTTACTGGCCGCCAGTTCGATTACTCGTTCGCGCTGTATGCCGGCTACACCGCAACATGACAAATCCGGAGTAAGCAATGCGCCAGCGCGCACCATAAACAAATTGCTGCGTGTGCCTTCTATGACATGGCCTGCCATGTCGAGCAACACGCCTTCCGCAATATTTTCGTCATGCCATTCCGCCGCAGCCAGCACATTTTCCAGACGATTGAGATGTTTGACCCCGGCCAACTTCGGTTGATGGCTCAAACGCAAATCGCATACACGCAGTTTGACACCCTGCGTATAAAAGTTGCCGGGGAATTCGGATAGTGGGGTGATGCTTAGAATGCGCGTGGGCTTTGCATCTGTGGCAGGCGCGTAGCCGCGCTTTTCCTGCATGCCGCGCGTGATGATGATCTTGGCGACTCCGTTGGGCTGCTGTTTAATTAAACCTTGCAGCTCGTCAAACAGCAGTGCATCTTGTGGGCAGGGGATGGCGAGTGCGGCGCAGTCTTGCTGAAGTTTGCGATAGTGGCGCGGCCAATGCAACACTTGTCCGCCGAGTACACGCATGGTGCGAAACACGCCGTCGCCATATTGCAGGCCGCGATCTCGCACACTGATCTGCCCGCCAGGCGTTCCGTTTATCAGCATGGCAATCCCATGCTGGCGGCTACACCTTACGGAATACTAAAGTGCCGTTGGTCCCGCCGAAGCCAAATGAATTGGACATGGCAACATTGATGGTCATATCGCGCGCGGTATTGGCTACATAGTCCAGATCACAACCTTCATCCGGCTCAAGCAAATTGATGGTAGGCGGTGCAATTTGATGGTGGATGCTGAGTGCGGAGAACACTGCTTCTACTCCACCTGCCGCGCCCAGCAAGTGGCCGGTCATGGATTTGGTGGAACTCATCTTGACCTTGTTCGCGTGTGCGCCAAGGCAGCGCTTGACCGCCATGGTTTCGGCCTTATCGCCCAAGGGGGTAGAAGTGCCATGCGCGTTAATATAGTCAACCTGATCGGCATTGAGGCCAGCGTTACGCAAGGCATTATTCATGCAGCGCGCCGCGCCCTCGCCGTCTTCACACGGCGCGGTCATGTGGTGCGCATCTGCGCTCATGCCATAACCGGCTACTTCAGCGTAAATTTTCGCACCACGCGCTTTGGCATGTTCGTACTCTTCCAGCACCAGCACACCCGCACCCTCGCCCAGCACAAAGCCATCTCGCCCCTTGTCCCACGGGCGGCTGGCCGTGGCCGGATCATCATTACGTGTGCTCAAGGCGCGCGCAGCAGCAAATCCACCCACCGTCAAAGGGCTGACAGTAGATTCGGAGCCGCCAGCAACCATGACATCCGCATCGCCATATTCGATCATGCGTGCGGAATCTCCGATGCAGTGCGTCGCTGTCGTACATGCCGTGACAATTGCCAGATTCGGGCCTTTGAAACCGTACATGATGGACAGATTGCCGGAAATCATATTAATGATGGTGCCGGGAATAAAGAACGGCGAAATTTTGCGCGGGCCGGAAGCAAGATAATCGTTGTGCGTATCTTCGATCATCGGCAAGCCGCCGATGCCAGAACCAATGTTCACCCCGATACGCTCGGCATTTTGCTCAGTCACTTCGAGTCCCGAATCTTTCACCGCTTCAATCGCAGCCGCGAGACCATAATGAATAAAGGTGCTCATCCGCCGCGCATCCTTGGCCGAAAGATATTGGGTAACATCAAACCCTTTGACCTCGCCAGCAATCTGCGATGCAAAATTGCTGGCATCAAATCGGGAAATTTTGGTAACACCCGACTGGCCGTTGACGATGCTGTGCCAAGCCGAGGCGACACCTATCCCCACCGGAGAGACGATACCCAAACCGGTAATAACTACTCTGCGTTTAGCCAAACGAGCTCCGCTGACAACGAATTTAGAGGGAATGAATTACTTGGGATGAGCGTTGACGTAGTCAATCGCCTGTTGAACGGAGGTGATTTTTTCTGCATCTTCATCCGGGATTTCGCATTCGAATTCTTCTTCCAGCGCCATCACCAACTCAACTGTATCCAGCGAATCAGCGCCCAGATCATTGACGAACGAAGACTCGTTCTTGACCTCAGACTCGTTTACGCCGAGTTGTTCAGCAACAATTTTTTTGACGCGTTGTTCGATATTAGACATGTAAATCCCCCCACTCAAGTTAAAGTTCAAAAAAGCGCCAGCATTCTACCAAACTTGTCCAGAATTCCCAACTGCTGAATTGGGATGGTAAGAGATAGTTAATTCCCTTGAATGAAAAATTGAACTGATGATAGTCATTATCCAAAATAAAAAACGGCCTACATCGCTGTAAGCCGCGTATTTATTGGTGCTGATGGCGCGAATCGAACGCACGACCTACTGATTACGAATCAGCGAAATTATGCATTCCCCCGTGTTGATTGCTACCCAGAAAATACCAACAAACAACATAAAACAATGAGTTATCTAATAGTGACATATTATCCCTGTTGATAAGTATTCCGCAATAGCGCTATAATTTGCCTACACAGCGCCTACACGGAAAGGATGACAGCATGAAACGGGAAAACTTCACAGCGGCAAGGATTGCAGAGTATGAGTGCGCGCCCGGTAAAAAGCAAAGCATCTATGGGGACTTAAAAACGCCGGGATTAGGTTTGCGTGTTACCGCTGCCGGTGCCAAGTCCTTCATATTTGAAACACGGTTAAACGGGCAAACCATCCGCATGACAATAGGCGACCCGCGCACTTGGGGGATAGGGGACGCGCAAGCCGAAGCGTCACGCCTCAAGGTAATGACCGACCAAGGCATAGACCCGCGCCAAGTGATAGCCGATGGAATCGCCGCCAAGGATGCCAAGGCCGCCGCGCTGACAGCACAGGAAGCCCGCGAATCGGTGACCGTGGCCGAAGCATGGCAAGTTTATGTGGCCGAGCGTAGCGCATCCATGAAAGACGGTAAGCCGGAATGGGGCGAAAGGCACAAAGCCAGCCATGCCTATTTTGTGCAGGCTGGTGGCGTGAAGCGCAAACGTGGAACGCGCCCCGGCGAATCGAAAAAAACCCGACCCGGTGTGCTGATGCCACTGATGAAAATGCGCCTTGCTGATGTTGACGCAAAGGCCATTGCTGCATGGCTAGGCAAGGAAGCCATGCAAGCCCCTACCCTTGCCGCCCACGGTTTTCGCGCCCTTCGCGCCTTCCTGACATGGTGCGCCAAGCATGAAACCTACACTGCCGCCGTTCAAGCCGGTGCGTGCCAGTCCGAAGCCGTGAAGCGTAACGTGCCATCGGTGCAAACAAAAAAGAATGACAGCCTACGCCGGGCGCAAATTAAACCGTGGTTTGAAGCCGTGCAGAAAATTGGCAATCCTGTAATCGCCGCCTATTTGCAAGGCCTGCTATTGACCGGCGCAAGGCGCAACGAACTGGCCGCACTACGCTGGGCTGATGTGGGTTTTCAGTGGAAGAGTTTGACCATCCGCGACAAGGTGGAAGGCGAACGCACCATACCGCTGACCCCTTATCTGGAGCACTTAATATCTGCCCTGCCCCGACGCAATGAGTTTGTTTTCAGTAGCCCCACCGCTGCATCGGGAAGGATAGAAGAGCCCCGCATTCAGCACGTCAAGGCACTGGCCGCCGCCGCACTTCCTGCGCTGTCCCTGCATGGTTTGCACCGTTCCTTTGGCACATTATCGGAATGGGTGGAAGTGCCTGCCGGTATCGTGGCGCAGATTATGGGACACAAGCCAAGCGCGATTGCCGAAAAGCATTACATACAGCGGGAACTCGACTTGCTGCACCTTTGGCACGTCAAAATTGAAGCGTGGATTTTAGAGCAAGCCGGAATAGAGTTTGTGCCAGTGCAAGCCGGTTTGCGCGTGGTGAACTAAATCATCTAGCGTCAGTCTATTTGTAACGTATAATACACAGCATGTACATTATTGAAGATTACCTGACCAATGACGGGCGCGACCCCTTTAAGGAATGGCTGGAACACTTGGCAGACCGGCAAGCCCGTGCGCGTGTTGTGGTGCGTGTACAACGCATGGCCGCCGGAAACTTCGGGGACTGCAAGCCGATTGCCGATGGTGTATGGGAGTTGCGCATTGACCACGGCGCAGGTTATCGCGTGTATTACGCCCAAGCCGGAAAAAAGCTGCTGCTGATTCTGGCAGGCGGAAACAAGCGCAAGCAACAATCGGATATTGATACCGCACTTGAGTATTGGAATAACTGGAACAGGAGAAACGAGACATGAGCAAAGCATCCCGCCCCCATGATGAAGCAGTGATTGAGCTGCTGCACGAAGACCCGGCCTTTGCCGATGAATATCTATCCGCCGCATTGGATGAGGCAGGCCTGCCCGGAGGCCGCGAAGCATTGCTTGCTGCCCTGCGCCACATCGCTGAAGCACAAGGCATGGCTGCGGTGGCAGAACGTGCGGGCATACCGCGTGAAAGTCTGTACCGTGCGCTATCGCCCAAGGGCAACCCCACCATTAAAACCCTGCTGGCGGTAGTCACTGGCGCGGGTTTGAAATTGTCAGTGCACCGATAAAAAAGGCAATGGATTATGCAAATAAAAACTAAATCCGGCAAAAAAATACTACTCAATACGCCCGAAGAGGATGCACAAATTACCGCCGCCGCCATGACCGACCCCGACAATCTGCCCCTGACTGATGCCGAGTTAAAACAATTCAAGCGCGGGCGCGGAAGGCCACTAGGAAGCGGCACAAAGGAACAGGTAACACTCCGGCTTGATACTCAAATTCTGGAGCGTTTTAGAGCTACCAGCAACGGCTGGCAGACCCGCATAAACGACGCATTACGGGATTGGGCGAAACATCACTGACAGAGCAAACCCCCGCCTAGTTTTAGCGGATGAAAAGCCGGACACTTTCACCGGCCTGACGGGGGTTTCTGATTGAAAGCGTGTTAGGAAAGGCCACGGTATGACAAATGAAAAAACGCTTCCCACAGGATTCAAAGCTTTCGGAATAGTGCGCAGGTCAGACAACTTCGCCCTACCGCCGATTAGCTGGGCGCATTGGGGAAATATGTATGATGTTGAACTATGGCAGGCCGCCGCCCTTTCGCTCAATATCAACCCAGACACAATCAAAGACCCCGACAGATTCGATTCGGGCGAATATATAAATAGGTTGCGCCTACTGGTGAACTGGTTGGCACCACAGAAACGCGTCATGATTTGCGAACTTGCTGGCAAGTGGAGCAAGGTTCTCAAGTGGCAGATTCCACCGGAACTTGCTGCGAAGGCGGCCATATACAATGCCTACCGCGATACGGCAGCACCAGCTGAAACAAACGCACCAGCCGCGAAGGGGAAAGCCGGGACAGACGTAAGCGCAAAAAAGGAGCCGCTGAAGAAGCTCGCGCAAACGTGGTGGCGAACTGAATACGATATTTTGACGATGGCACAAAGCGCCGGGGATAGCTTACGAAGAAAAAGTGAGCGAACATCTAACAGAAACATAGGCAATGCCGTTGCGCTGGACATTGAGCAGCGAGAAAAGCGCGGGAAAAAACGCGAAGCCCCTGATGGTCAGACCATCAAGAATACGGATTTATACGGATGGAAATATGAGGCTGAATAACTCGACACTGGCACACATGGCACGTATGCCACTTGTTGATTTTGTGTGCCATGAATAACTTTTACATCTGATTGATTAACAGCAACAAAAATGGATTTACTCCCCCGCCTGATTAACTGGCACGTGCCACAAAAATGGTAATCCTCACAACACAGAGGAATTACCAAAAATGTTACACACTACACCGATACACCCCGCAACATCCGCCGCGCATCAATACCCTTCGTTCCCACCGCTGGAACAAATTGCGAAGCCTAATCTAACCACGGCAGAGGCAGCGTTTTATTGCGACCGGGCCGAGCAAACCATGCGGATGTGGGCTTGCAAACAGCCTGCTGGCGTTCCCCGCGCCCTGAGGATAAATGGCCGCCTCGCGTGGCCGGTTGCTGCAATCCGTGCGCTGCTGAGTGGTGGCGCATAATGAAAAACCCTGACCGCCGCCAAGCAGAATCAGGGTTTGAGCAATCATCATTTTTGCCTGAGCCGGATTTTAACCCGATATACCCAAGCCCGCACACACTTCCTGCGCGCTGCCTTGCCTTGATGTTGAACGGGCAAAGTTTCATTCATCCTGAGTTTGAAGCGATAACCGGAAGCTGGCGATTAAGCGCAGTGATTTTCACCCTGAAAGAATTGGGCTGGCCGGTGGAATCTCTTGACCTTTCCGCACCATCTCCGGAGTGCCCGACCCGCACGATTAGCCGTTACTTCCTGCCGCCGAAAATTATTCAAGCCGTGTTTGGTGGGGGTGATTATGACAAGTGAAACCGAACGCGCCATTAGCGCAATGTGGGCGTGCGCCTGCCCTTCGGATTATGACGGGTGGTTCAAGATGCTGTGCGCCGTGAAAGATGCTGGCGCACCAAAAGATGAAGCCCGCCGCTGGTGCGAATCTGGTGATGGTTTCGTTGCTGCCGACTTTGAAAGCAAGTGGGAGCGCGGCATAAAAGGAGACGGTGCAATCAAGGCCGGTTCATTATTTGCAACTGCATTCGCGCAGGGCTGGAAAGACCCGAGCAAATTACGCACCAAGGGAAGCAACGGGACACGCCCTGCCCTACCCCGCAGCCTACCAAAACAAACGCCGCACAAGCCCATTGCGCAAGCCGCAAGTGCAAACGCTGTTGCTGTTTGGAATCGCTGCATACCTGCAACACCTGCCGAGCCGTATATTTATCGCAAGCAAGGCAAGCCAGACGGGTTGAGAGTTTATCCGGCCAGTGCTGAAAAGCTGATTATCGCTGGTGAGAATGTAACGGGTTATCTGGTGGTTCCCTGCTATTCGCCTGATGGTGGATTGCAAACTCTGCAATTCATACCGCCCGATGGTGGCGACAAATTGAACTTGCCGGGCGCATCGTTTGGTGATGGATTTTTTACCGTGGGCGGGATAACCGACCGGGTTTATATCTGTGAAGGAATCGGCCAAGCGTGGGCAGTTAATCAGGCGACCAGTTGCACTGCCGTGGTTTGTTTTGGTGCTGGCCGCATGATGACTGTTGCCAAGGTGCTGCGCGCAAAATATCCCGCAGCCCGCTTGGTGATAGTGCCTGACCGTGGCAAGGAAGACGATGCCGAAAAAATAGCCTCTGCTGTTGCTGGCCAGTTGATAGCGATGCCTGCCGACAAACCCGCAAACTATGACGCAAACGATTATGCGCATGAGTTTGGCACTGGCGCATTGACCGACCTGTTGCAACGCCCTGTAGAACCGCCTATCGACTATCCCTTGAGTGTTGTATTCGCTGACGAACTCACAAGCGAATTCACGCCGCCTGATGAAATTGTGGAAGGGGTTTTAACTGCCGGTGATGGGAGCATTCTTTACGGTGATTCAAATTCCGGCAAAACATTTTTCGTCATTGATATGGCCTGCGCTGTTGCCCGTGGTGTGCCATGGATGGGGAAACAAACCGAGCCGGGGTTGGTGATATATCTTGCCGCAGAATCGCCTGCATCGGTGCGCAGTCGCATTCAAGCCTATCAGCGACACCATGGGGTGCGAGTGCCGAACTTCGCCATTGTGCAAAGCCCGATAGACCTGTTTGATGGGGATGCCGACACCGACAAGCTGATTCAACTGGTGCGACAAATCGAAGCGCAAAAAGGGCAATCTGTGCGCCTGATAATCGGTGACACGCTGGCGCGCCTAAGTGCTGGTGCCAACGAAAACGCCGGGCAAGATATGGGGTTGGTGATGCGCCGCTTCGACCGCATCCGCACAGAGTGCAAAACACATTTTCTGTTGATACACCATAGCGGGAAAAATGTTGCTGCCGGTGCGCGTGGGTGGAGCGGTGTGCGCGCTGCTGTTGATACCGAAATAGAAGTGACCGATTCACCTGCTGGCCGTTGCGCAGAAATCACAAAACAACGTGACCTATCCACCAAGGGCGACCGCATAGGGTTCAAGCTGCAAGTGGTGACGATGGGGCTGACCAAGTGGAAATTGCCCGCCACAAGCTGCGTGGTGATGCCTGCTGACGCACCAGACAAACAATCCGGCAAGCGTATCAGCGAAGTGGGCGGTGCCATTGTTGAAATGCTGCGCACCAAAGGGGCGGGGGTTAAAAAGCGTGATGTAGTCGCACACTTTGCCGAGCGATATGTGAGCAGTGCCGTTTATCGTGAATTGAAAAAGCTGGTGGAAGGCGGGCAGGTTAAAGAGTTGATGGGCATTGTCACTGCCGAAGTTAGCGAGGTGCGAAATGGTGCGAATTAGTGCCAAACACCTATCTGCACTTGAGGTTAATTTAGTGCCAATTGGTGCCAAACCCTATAGGGTGGCACTAATCAGCACTAAACCTGCACCTGTTATTGAAACTGACTTGCTGGGTGATGAAGTCTTACCCGTGGCACGAAAGAACGACCGACCGGAAGCCGCCGCGCTGGTGGAAGTTTTGAGGGCGTTATCTGCGCACCCGATGGTGGCATGGTGCGAACGGATGAACAGCGGGGCGGTGCGAATCGGCAAGCGGTTTGTGCGCTTCGGGTGGAGGGGCTGTCCGGACGTGCTGGGACAGTTGAAGGATGGCCGACTGCTGGGCGTGGAAGTGAAAGCCGCCAAGGGAAAACTGCGACCCGAACAAACTATTTTCCTTGAGCGCATCCGCTATGCTGGCGGTGTGGCATTCATGGCGCGTAATTGCCGGGATGTTTTTTGTGAACTTGATAAAGCTGGAAGGATACAACGATGACAACACTACCCAAAGAAATCAGGCACGAAATAAATCATCTTGCCCACAAGCTTGCCTTGCGTTACGAATATGATTTTCGTGATTCAGTGCTGGCACAACTTAAAGTGATAGCAAAGACCGGCGCAACCTCGAATGAACTTATTCAAGCACTGAATAAAATCGAAGCGCAGCTGCCTAGACAGCTTTTTTAGCCACTGGCTATGTTGTTGCTATACCTTCGGAGTGTGGAGCGAATAGGGTGCCTCTACGCCACTTTTTCACCATTTGTATTGCACAATATATATTGTCACCCATGCCCGTAAACCGCAATTTACAAGGCTTTGCACGATTTCCTCACGCGGGGGCGTACGTGAGGTATATTTAATCCATATCAGAGAAGCCACTAAAATGCGTCCGTAATGCTTCGGTGATACCATAAGCAGTGGAGATGCATCTGTTCCAACTAACTGGGGGTTGCTATGCGTAAAGTTATACTGATGATGCTATTGGTTGATGTGTGCAGTAGCGCGATAGCGGAGACAGTCAATCAGGAAAGTTACATTTACACTCTCTATCGGACTGTTCCCTCGGATGATGCATTTCGCGTTCATGTTGCAACCTTTGATTCAAATTCATTTTCAGAAATGAAAGGTGATTCAAAATTATTTTCAGTAACGAAAGAATCTAATGAATTCTTTAATAAGATAAATTGCGAACGGGTTCAAGATTTTTTTCAAAACCATCCAGATTGGTCAGACCTGCGATTTTGGTGCGAGAGGGGGCGATTCAGGAAATAAGGGGGATGCAAGATGCTGCTAACGGTCATTGGAGTAGTGCGTATGGTATGCAGTCCTTGCTGCAAGTGTGGTGTAGATTTCTCTTGTGAGTTTGAGTTTAGGGATAACTTAATGCCGGAGTTTTTAACTCCAACAATGAGCCAGAAAATAGAGAAATGATGAGATCATTTATTGCGGCAAGCATCACTTTCTATACCGCCCTTTTTCGCACCAATGCCGAACTTCCTTAACCCCTGCAACTTCAGTATGTTTCCCACCCCCAGCATCCCATTCAGCCTGAATAAATGACGCAAACTTTTGGCAGTAATCATAATTCATCTGCTCGCCCCATTTCATGTCAAAAGTGGCAATACCCACTCTTGCCGATGGTTCAGATGGAGCATTTTGGTATAGCGTGTAAACCTGCTCATCAGGCACACCTTTTTCTGAGCAGGCGCATAAGATGAGCAAGCTTGCCAAACCAATAGTAATTTCGAGCACTCTCATGCATTACCCTTCCAAGTGGTGTATATCATGCTACCAGCTATTCAGATGGATAAGAAAGTCCTGTCATCTAGGAAGATGAATCGCTTTATCCAGTGGATGTAGCATATTCACCGATTCCATCTTTTTCTTAATTTGAAATCGTGATTTATTGAATGCCGAAAATATCTTCTTTGGGTATAGAGGGGGTTACCTACACATCTTCACCTATCCAGCTTCCCCCTCCCCCCGCCCTGTTAGCAACCACTAACGGCTGCCTAACGCTGGCCTGATTGAAAAAGCGTGGTGACATATTGGTGACATTCCGGAAAATCCTACACTGCGCCTACATGGACACAAATAAGCTGGATGTGAAAACGGCCTGTATCTCTACAAGCCGCATATTTACTGGTGCTGATGGCGCGAATCGAACGCACGACCTACTGATTACGAATCAGTTGCTCTACCGACTGAGCTACATCAGCGTGTTGCGAGAATTTAAAGGTCGAAGCTTTCCCGATAAAATTTATCTATACAACAGCGCCAAGTAGAGAACACAAATCACAAGGTAAAGTATGCAGCCAAGCTCCTAGGCAGGGCGAACACGCACCACAATGTCAATGCCATCGGCGACCATGCCTGCTGGCATGGGGGGGAGACTACTAATGGTAATTTCGTCATCGGCAATGTCAGACAGCTTGCCGCTCACCACATCATAAAAATGGTGATGAGCTTCGGTATTGGAGTCATAGAAAATCCTGCTCGGATCAACCATCACCTCTCGCACCAACCCTTTGCTAACGAAAAGTTTTAACGTGTTATAGACCGTGGCTTTAGAGGCATGGGCATGACTGGCATCAATCTGCTCCTGAATCTGGTCAGCCGATAAATGTTGCCGCTTGGCAAATAAAATTTGTGCAATATCAATGCGCTGTCTAGTCAGGCCAACGCCATGACGCTGCAAGAGCTTGACCGCATTTTCTCGAGTGGGGGAAGGGGTAATTTTCATAGTGAAATTATTATAAAGCAAGAATGGGATAATGTCTAAGCTCAGCCTTGTCCAATGGGGTTTGAGTCTGAGCGGGGGGCGTATTTCCAACGAGGAATGAGCCTGAAGCGAAGAATCTGAGGTCGAATTGAAGAGGTGGGTTGATCATCGCAAGGATGGTGATCAACATGAACGAAACACGGCTTTGTACGATTGAACTGGTCGAACAATTTCTGAGTGCCAGTGCGCAAATCGAATTTACGGCGCACGGGAACGATGCCCAGCGTTATGAGGTTGGTACAAACCAGTACATCTCAAAAGAGCGATTAATGCGATCAGGAGAAAAACTGCTGCTCAAATCTGGGTGTTTGGTAATTATATTCAACTAAAGCAAGACCTGCCGAACCTGATTTTTCAGCATCCTCATGACTTGTCACTAAAAGAATGGTTTGGGGATCAAACCTATATCTATGAGGCAAGCCTCAGAAACTTGAACCACAAATTAGGTTTCTTTTTTATCAGCAAAAAGGGACTTCTGTGTCCAGATTCTGAATAAAGGATTGTCCAATTCGATTAGATGACGGAAAACTATTTACAAACGATAGTCATCACTTAAGTCTTAGCGCGGCAAAATTTCTAGGGAAGAAATTTCAATTAACTTTCCCGAAAATAATTGAATGTGGTTTATCACGGCATTGTGGATCATAGCGCGGATAGTAATCCCCCGAATAAACCCTCCCGCAGTCAACATCAGGGAGAATGCACATCAGGGAGAATGCAATCAGAGACAGTATGCCCAGAAGAACTATTGGGATATAAATCTTCAGAGCCGGGCTCCAGTTTTTGATAAAGGTCTGCATTCATTCTTCGCTTATTGTTGTCGTTTACTGCTGGCGATCCGCACGTTCAGAGTATTCGGCGGCACGCGACAGGTCACCCAGCTGGCGATAGGCAAGTGCAACATTATGACTGGCTTCATGGTTGGCCGGATCAGCCTCCACTGCCGCCAGATAAAAATTCAATGCTGACTTTATGTCCCCACGTGCCCAGGCATTATTGCCAAGCCCGACCCAAGCTGAGGAATGTTTGGGGGCCAACTCCAAAACCTTACGGTAATACTGCTCACTCTGAGCGATGACACCACGGGTGCCGTATAGCAATCCCAGACGCTCATATATATTAATCCGCGATGGATCATCCTTTACCTGTTTAGCAGCTTGCAGCAGCACACGTTCTGCTGCTGCAACATCCCCGTCCTTGCCGTAAATGTCCGCCAAGGCAATGGCTGAACCCGGTGATTGGGTGACGGAATATACTTTCTCATATACCTTGCTATTAACCAGCCAATCGCGGTTGGCCCGCATGGTTGCCGGCACTGCTGCTATCAGCAAAAATGCGATGACTGCCACAGTAGTTTTTTGTCTTTGCAACGACACCGCAACCGCCCAAGCCACCAAAATACTGACTCCAACCGAGGGTAGATAAAGCGCCCGCAAGGCGAAGAGTGGGAAGGGATTCAACGAGGACAGGACAAGCGGTGTCAACGCCAGCAATATCCAAGACAAACCAAACATCAGCACCGTTTTTTCCTTTGTTTTTAGACGCACTGCCACGACCGCAATGGCTACCAGCATTAGCGCTAGCATGCCCCCTGTCGGCGTAGCGATCCCCTCAACAGGCAATTCCAAATACATAAATTGCGGCCAAGGCACAAACAAAAATTCAAGATACCCAATAGCGAAATTAAGCCCCGTACCCCATGCCAAAGCGTGATCGAGATTTAATGGCGCGAGCTGTCCCAAAACCAGCTTACGCACGACAAAATACAGCACAAGCACAAGCCAAAATGGAAGCACCCGACCAAAATTAACCCGCCGCAAACGCAGGTACTCATAGGCGGTAATCAGCAAAGGAAATACCGTCGCCGTTTCCATACTGAATAATGCAAGCGCAAACAGCGTTAACGAAAGTGCAAACCAGTATCGGCTACCTCTACCCTCTGTGTAGCGTAGATAACCAAGCATCGCACCCAACAACAGTGCCGTCGCCATGGAGTGACCAAAAGCACCAATCCAAGCTACCGCCTCGACATGTATCGGATGCACAGCAAAGATCAACGCCCCGGCCAGCGCGGGTAGCAGCCCGGATTCCGGCAACAGTCGGCGCAGCAAGGTCAGCAATAGCAGCGCGGCGGTGAGGTGCAGGCCAATATTGAACAAATGGTATGCCGCAACATTGCCGCCGAAGAGCTTTTGGCTGACCCACATTACAGTCAGGAAAAGTGGGCGATACAGCGGGCTATTTTTGATCTGAACGGTAGCGTGATCCCATACATTGCTTAAGAAAAAGCGTCCAATGTTGGGGTCAGCAGTCAATGCCGGGTTGTCCACGTAGAACACCACATCGTCAACGACAAACTCGCCGTGTAACACATTCAGATACGGCAACACACTGAATAACGCTACCAAGATATAGGCGAACCACAGATATTTAGTTTTCATGCTGCTTGTGGGTTCGCTCGTCATTTGTTTAGCCATAAAAAATCCGGTATCTCGCTATTTGCAGCATGTTTTTAACTCAAGCTATTCTTTAGGAAATTCAACAAACCTCTTAATTACTGTATGCGCCTGAATTCCATCACCACCTTATCCTCGTAAGATTTTTGGTATGGACTCATCAATACAACATGATACAGATCACGCTCAAAATTCGAATAAGGTTGTTGGGAAAAAACAATTGCATCGAATTCCCCCACACGTATTCGCTGAAAAAAAGGTGCGGGATCATAACGTCCCTGTGCAATTAGACTGTCAAGCAGAAACCAGTCATAGCCTACGGGGTTGCGAAGTTGAATGGCAATCTTTTCATGAAGTATTAACTGTTTGCTATTGGTCTCGTAGCCGGAAATATAAGGGGCAAGATTCACATCCAAAGGCTCAAAAAAAGTAGGCGGCCTGCTTGCAACAAAACTGGAAGCTGCACTAAACATCACTTGAACAGCGATGGGAAGCAGCACCAACAGCTTGACTAATGGCGTACCACCGCCCTCGGTACGGCGGCGAAATACATTCATGATGACAATAATGCTCGCAACACCAAATTCCGCGTAGTAGTTGGAGCTTGAACCGGTCTTTCCCGAAGAATACACATTCCATAGCAATGCAGTCACGCAATAACACACAATCAAGATATTGGATCTGCCGTGCTTTATAGCAACGACCAGAGCAATCGGAACAGCTAAAAGTAATCCAAAGGACTTGCCAAAAAAATAGCCCGAGTAAAACATGAGCGCTTTTCGCACATCCACTATGTTGCTGGCCATCGCGACAAAGGCATTCTCCAAGTAGGCATATCCCGACATGCCATACATTATTGAGAACAGCGCGATAATGGCTGTGACGTAGGCAGCGCTAAACACGGCAAAAGAGCGCCAGCGGCGAGTACGTAAGAAATAAAAACCAATTGCAACGGGCGCGGCGATGAAGGATTGTTTGAACAGGAACGAAAAGAAACAGAGACCAGCCACACCAAGCAAGCTTCGTGTACGCTCGTCACCACGCAGGAGATAGATGATTGCCGCTACGCTGAAAAATATCGCTGGTGATTCAGGACGTAGGCGGAAAAAATGGGGGAGCGCCATTTCGTGGAAAAAAAAGGGTAACAATGCCGCAAATAAAGCGACAAGATATGAAGATGATATTCGGTAACCATACCAACCCAGTAGCACAGTCAATGCAATGCTCGACACCAAACTGATACTGCGCCCAACAGTCAGCAATGTCTCCGCATCACTCCCGAAAGGCAGTGCAACAAGTGCGGGTATGGCGTAAGCAAAAATGTTATACACGTGAACCGTCATGGGCGCGTCGGCGATCAGCCGGTACAGTGCATCACCGGCGACCAGCCGCATTACACCATCCAGCACAAACGCCTCCGGCCTCCACGTGGGAAACGGAATGGTTATCGCCTTAAAACCTTGGCCAATATACTGCGCCACCCCTACAGCCATGACGGATACAAGCAGGGCAAGTAAACCGAGCATTATTTTATGCAATAGATCGCTAGTTAATTTCAAACGATACATGGACAAACCCTTTATTTGTGATGCGTTCCCGCTTTGAACACCAGCCAGCGCGAGAGCAAGTACATGATGATCGTGTAAGTAGCAGCGGCAAGTAATTGAGCGGGGATTGCATTCCAGTGCAGCGCAAGCAATGCCATCTGTAGCACCAGTAGATTCATAATAAAACTTATAAGGAACGCGGCAAGGTATCGAACTCCTTCAGTGGTGACGTGCCCCTCGCTGCGAAAAACAATTTTTTTGGCTACGAAAAATCCAAACACCAAGCCCACCAAATAGCCGCCAACATTGGAGAGGGTGGGAGAAAGCCCAAGTCCCATCAACAGAAAAATAACGGCAAACCCGACCAGCGTATTCAGTACACCGCTACCTGCATAGCGGCTTAAATAAATAAATTCGCTACGCCAACCCGATGCCATCATTGCTTACCATTTGGATTGCGCGCCAGCGCAATTAGCGACACGCCGAAAGGCAACCTGACGCGCCCTAGCAAAAGGCGTTCGCTGGCAAAAATTTGCGCGAGCAGCGCATTTATGAATTTGTTTGGCATGGACAAGTCACCGCTGTGCCCCTCCCCCATACGCGCCAAACGCGCAGCGGCGATTAACGGAAATAGCCAGGTGTTGAAATAACTCAAATAGGATATGTGTAATCCGGCAGCCTCACTCACGGCGCGCAAATCACGCTCTACATAGCGGCGCTTGTGATGATGCAGCTCATCGTGGCGACTCCATAAAAAAGGGTAGGCCGGCACGGTCATCAGCAGCCAACCGCCGGGCTTTAAGCGCGCGCGTAAGGCAGACAATGTGGCCGCGTCATCATCTATATGCTCTAGCACGTCGAGCAATGCTATCAAGTCAAATTTTAGATCGTCAAAGGGAATCGGTGCGGGCAAGCGCCCTGCGGCAATTTGCCCCGCGCCTTTGGCGCTAGCCAACTCCAGCGCTTGCGCGTTGGTTTCCATGCCGTACACTTGTCCGTGGCGCGCTAACATGCCCAAATTACCCCCGGTGCCACAGCCCGCCTCTAAGATTTGTGCATCCGGCGGCAAGGGCAAAGTCGAGAGCAGCTTGTCCAGAATTTTTCTTCTTGCGGCAAACCACCAATGTTGCTGCTCTAGTGTTGCCATCTCGGTGTAAATGTGCGCGTCCATTTAATCGCGTGCGTCCCGGTTTAAATCTCTGCTCGATTCAATACCAAAATAATCACGCACGAGATACAGCGGGCGACGTTTGGTTTCGTCATAAATTCGCCCCAGATACTCGCCCAGCACGCCCAGGGTGATGAGCTGAATACCGCCCATGAACAGCACCGCCACCATCAAAGATGCATAACCCGGCATTTCAATGCCATACAGCATGGTTCGCCAAACCAGAAATAATGCGTACAAAAAAGCCAGCGCGGCGATGCCCAAGCCGAAGTAACTCCAAATTTTTAGGGGTGCGGAACTGAACGAAACGATGCCGCCGATGGCGAAATTCCATAGACGCCAGTAATTCCATTTTGTTTGTCCGGCGTGGCGCGGGTGGCGGTCATACAGCACCGTGGCCTGCTTAAAGCCGACCCAAGCAAACAATCCTTTCATAAAACGAGTGCGCTCTGGCAAGCGCTTCAAGGCATCCACTGCCGGACGTGCCAGCAAACGAAAATCGCCCGTGTTACGCGGAATGGGTATCTCCGCCATATTTTCCAGCACACGATAAAAAGCCCTAGCGGTAATACGCTTCATCCAGCTTTCACCCTGACGTGATCGTCGCGTGGCGTTAACAACGTCGTAACCCTCACGCCATTTAGCAACCAGTTCAGCAATGAGTTCCGGCGGATCTTGCAAATCTGCGTCTATCGGGATGATGGCTTGGCCGCACGCATGATCTATGCCTGCAGTAAGCGCGATTTCTTTGCCGAAGTTGCGTGAAAAATTGATCACTTTCACACGTGCATCGACGTGGTGTAGCGCAACCAGTTGCGCCAGCGTGGCATCACTGCTGCCGTCGTTGACGCATACGATTTCCCACGGCTCACCCAGCCGCTCCAATACGGTTTTTACCTGCGCGTAGAATTCGCCGACATTGTCTGCTTCGTTATACATCGGCACGACGACCGATAACACGGTTGTATTGGCTGAGTTAGATGACATTGGAATAGAAATAATGTTTGGTGCAAATTATGCTGGAAATAGTACCATCAAAAAGCAGCAATGGATGTGGCTTGAAATTTTTCAAGTTAAAAATAATTCGTAAGATGATTCGCCTCTACCCAGCCATTTAAAACGGCAACCCTAAACGAAAATAAAGTTGATCCTTCCCCTCCTGACCGTAGCCGTGCGCGTATCCCAGCGTCATATTCAAATGCAGTAAATCATAGCCTATGAGAGTTTCGGCATTCCACTCTAACCCTGCCCCGGTTTTGAGTTGTTTCTTTTCACCCTCATTCCACGCATCACCTCTATCGACAAACACGCTTAGAGAATGGCGACCCAATCCCAGCGGGGGTACGAACCAGCCGTCGTAGTGCAAGCCTAGCGGGATGCGCCATTCCATTGTGCCGATTGCAAACCGCGTACCCCTTAACGATGCCAAACCGGAAGGGTAACCGCGCAAGGGAAAATCACGTCGCCCCAAACCTGTCTCGCCACCGAGTTTGCTCAAGGTTTCGCTAGCGCCCCCTAGTGCGTAACGGCGTATGCCGCTATCGCCTTGCGCGCCTTGCAGTCTAAGTTGCAGAACATGGTTAGCGCCCAGGCCAAAATATTCACTCCAATCCAAACGAGAAGTTTTGCCGGTGTGATCGCTATTGCCCAGAGCATCGTAACTTTCACCTGTTAGCTGGATGCGCCGCCCATCAACCAAGCTGATGGAGTGCCGATAAAATTCCGTGCTGTCATAGCGCACGATGGCGCCGCTTAGGGTGTCCTGGTACTTCTGATTAATGCCCACTCCTTTGAATGCAGTGGTCGTAATTTTTTCGCTGGCTACGCCTGTAGCAAAATAGAGGCTGGCATCTAGGCTGTTGAATGAATGATTGAGCAGCGCCTGATAGCGCACCTCTTCATCGCGATAGCGCACCGAGGCATTAAGATCGCCATACACCAGAAATTGCCGTTGCGCGGACAGCATGAGCTTGTTATAAAAATTGTAGGCAGCAAATCCCCCCAGCGCTTTTTGCTCATAAAAATAAAACGGTATCATTTGCCAGGTATGAAAACCCAAAATGTCCGCACCATTTAGTATTACGCCAACAAAAGAAGTTGTATCCTCATTTTTATCCAGCAAAGGAAACCAGGAGCGCGGCCTTAAGGTGCTTAGCGCGGAATAATCCTGCACCTCTTGATACGGGTAGGGTTGATAATCGCTGGCAGTAACGACCGCTTGAATATGCGGCGCTGAAGCTGAATGTGCTGGATAGACTGCACCTGCTTCATTGGCAGGCGCTAGCGCCGTGATTGCATTGCCATTGGCGGTGTATTCCACCAGGCGATAACTTTTGTCCGGCATTTCCACCGCTTCGGCAATGCCTGATACGGTGCTGCTCAATGTTTCAATTTGTGTGCCGCCTAATTTGATGCGCCGTAAATTCCAGATTTTTTCATGGTCAGAAATAAAATAAATGGCGCTGCCATCTCTGGAAAAATGCGGCTGCACTTCCAGATCATTATTCAATGTCAGGGCTTGCCAATGCTGCTTGCCCACATCAAACAACTCCAGATTCCAGCCCGTTTGCAGACGCTTGACCGAGGCTACCAGAGATTGATTATCGGGTGACCAGGCAATATTTCCGATTGCATCGCCCAGCGGCAATTCAGACAACAACTTGGAATTTTTTCCTTGTGCATCCAGCAGCACCAGCCGACTTAAACCCTGCTCCAGTTGCACCGCCGCAATCGCCTGGCCATCGGAACGCCAAGCTGCACGGGGATAACGGCCACACTGTGTCATACGCTCAGGCGTGGACATGCCGGGTTGCCAGCGATAGAGATCAGCATATTCTTTGGTGTTATCGCATACGGCGAATTGGCTCAGCAGCAAACCTGATTGCTCTTGCCAATCCAGATCCAATATAGAAGTCACATCGAACAAGGGTTCGCTCACGCCATCGGCACGAAGCCGCCTGACTTCAGGATGCGACGAGGCGCTATCGTGGAAAAAATACACATCTCCATTTTCTGCGGCAGTCAAGGCGGCATTGATATAAGGCGCGTCATACACGGTGCGTGTGGTGGTCGCTTGTAGCTTGAGCGCCGCTAACTGCGGCTCAAAGCGCTGTTTTAGATAATCCTGAAACTCGGCCCACACCTGCGCGGCGGGTTTGCCAAAAATTTTCTGCGAGCGATTATCCATGCGCCAAGGAATAATGTTGCTGCCATATACTTCGATATAGGCTTTTACATTAGCCTTGCCGTAACGCTCTTCGACAAACTTGAAAAAATACGCACCATACAAATAAATTTGCCCATAAGGCCAGCGGCCACCCGTATAACCTTCAAAACTGATTTCCGTTAATGAACGCAAACCACGCTGCACTTCCATACGCATCTGCGCCTCATACCAAGCGCTGTTCAGCCGACCATAGCCGCTTTCGTTATCCGACTCTCCGTACACCGCCAACCCCTCCGCCACCCAACTGGGTGCGAATATCTGCGGGAAAAAAGCCCAAGTAAATAAATTAATCGGTCGGCCAAGTAGCGCGCGCAATGACTTGGGTTCACCCGAAGCCATATCCAGATGCAAGATATGCACATACTCATGCGTGAACACCATTTCCATCCACGGATTGTGATCCGCAATAGGCCCCGCTAGCGGCGTCGGCATGAAAATATAAAAACGGTTATAGGGTAAAGGGCTGGCACCGCCATTAGAAAAATCCACGCTATCCATAATTACCACTTCGGTCGGCTCTTGTGGTTGCCAAGCTAGCCAACCCGATAGCCTGGTATGCACACGCTCGGCCAGCGTGGCCATTTGCCGGGCATATTCTTGATGAGCGGCCAAGTGGTGAATATTAAAGTGGGGTGTGCTCAGTGTTTTCCATTCCTGGAAAATTTCCGGCTGGGTAAAATTGGGGTCGCTGGGGCTATGCGCCAGTGCAGCAGCGATTGTGCCTGCCCAGATAAAACATACCGCAATAAAAAAGGTGACTCGATGAGAAATATAGTGTGAAATCAATTTTACTTTTCCTTAATCTTGTCTCGTTCGGCCAATACTTTAGCCGAATTGCCATTTGGTTGGCGTTTTAATTTATCCTAAAAACCGCAATTCAAGCCACAGAGTTCACAGAGGACACAGAATAGCTAGACTTGAGCATAGGAACAATTTTTTGCATACAATGTGACTGTCTCGTTCAGCGAAATAATATTTAATGAAGGGTCTCATACGAATCATTCTACGAAATATTGCGCGGCTGATATTTCGTGTGCGCGTACAGGGCGAGTTCGCAGCCTTTGAGACCGAACGCTTGCTCATTATCGCCAATCACGAATCATTTCTGGATGGATTCCTACTGGGACTTTTTCTGCCATCTAACCCGGTATTTGTGGTGCATACCGGGATTGCCAAACTCTGGTATTTTCGGCTGATCCTGTCGTTGGCGGATTATCTGGTGGTTGACCCCAGCAGTCCAATGGCGATGAAAAAAGTTATCAAGCTGCTTGAGGCTGGCCGACCCGTGATGATTTTTCCAGAGGGTCGCATCACGCTTACCGGTAATTTAATGAAGGTCTATGAAGGGCCCGCTTTCGTAGCCGCCAGAACCGGCGCGACCATCGTCCCGGTTAGGCTTGATGGCGGGGCGCGTAGCCATTTCTCCAGAGTGTCCGGCAAGATGCCAAAAAGGCTGTTTCCAAAAATCACCATTTCAATTTTACCCGCGATGAGGTAGCGATTTTTTCGTTCAACGTGCGTAGTGATGTTTCCACTTCCTTTTCACCTTCCACCGTGTCACCCTCCCAATCGCCGAAATGTTGGCGGGTGGCAACCAGATCGGGTCGCAAATGGATACTGACACGCCCCGGTATCAAACCGCGCCCCGCCCCGTAACGGTGCTGCCTGCGGCGCTTCTTGTGGCATCGGCACAAACAATTAAACATCTGACCGCCTTGGCTGGCATCACGGTAAACCGAGCGATAGACCGCCTCAATGCTCACGCGCATTCTGAGATCGTTTGGATATTCCTTCTTCAGCTTTGCAGCGATGACATCGGGCGACCATTCTGCATGCAGTCTTTGTTCAACGTAGCGCACCAGCGGTGCATGGGCGCGCCTTCGGTAGTGACGTGGCTGTTTTCTGCGCTGTAGCGCTTGCTCGTGCGCGCCTTGAGCCAGTACACCCAGCTTGAAATGATCGGCCCATTACGCTTTAGTTCGCGACTGATGGTGGTGTGGGAACGACCAAGGCGTCGGCCTATTTCTCGTAAACTGAGACAATAAAGCTTCAAATGATAAATAACATAACGCTCTTCTGAGGTAAGCTGAACATACGACATGAGAGGTTTCTTCTGGAGTGTGGTTGGGTCGCACTGCCCACGCTACCAGACTTGTCTTTCATGTCCGCTTGAAAACTAAACAGTGGTGCACTTGGAATTAGAATCCACCATCAGATAAGAATGGTAAAATTGCATGCAACCAAAATTATTTTGCATACACTGACGTGGCAGGATATCGAAGTCTATTAAAATGTGTCTTACGTGTCTGGAATTTAAGGTTAAACAATAATGTCGACAATTGAAGGTGGTATCCATGATCAAAAAAGAGTGTTGATCGTGGAGGATGATGAACATATCGCCTATCTTCTTGAATATATGCTGCAGCGCGAAGGCTTTGCCACAATCTGCGCCGCAGATGGCAGGCAGGCCGAGCGGATAATCGCGGCGGAGGCGCCGCCCGCGTTGGTGGTGCTTGATTACATGCTGCCATATCGCAGCGGACTTGAATTAATTTCGATGATTCGCGCCCGTACGGAGTGGAAGGATGTGCCGGCGATGATGCTAACCGCCAAATCGCAGGAGCAGGACATTGTGGCCTGCCTGGATGCCGGGGTGAATGATTATGTGGTCAAACCATTTCAGCCCAACGAGATTCTGGCACGCCTGAGACGCTTGCTGAGGGTGGCAAATTGATATCCGGAAAAACCTTGATCCTGTTGTCGGGTATGCTGATCTCACCCGTCTTGTTCGCTGCAGATGCAGGCGATACCGGACCGGTGCAGGTCGAGGCGGGATTTACCCAGGATTATCTTGACAAGGGCTACACCGACTGGCGCAGTGTCTATGTCGAGACTGAAAAAAAACTGGCCGAACGCCGGGTGGTATACGGCATGCTGCGCGAGACCGAGCGATTCGGGCTGCGGGATACAGAGTTATTGGCGGGTTATTCATCACCTCTGGGTGGACAATGGACTGGTCTGGTGGAGGCGAATGCAAGTTCGACCCATAATGTCCTGCCTAAATATTCTGTTCTCGGCCAGCTGCAGTATGCTTTGGATGACGGCTGGAACGCGCAGTTTGGCGTGCGCCACACCGAACATGATACCGCTGTGACGAATCTCGGTATTGTTACCTTGGAGCGTTACTGGGGCGATTACCGTGCGGCTTATACCATCTATTCCGGTTATCTTGCGGCTGCCGGAGCCACCCTTAGCCAACGTATGCAGTTCAGCCGCTATTACGCCAACCAAAGCTGGCTGGGCGTGGGCTTGAGCGGCGGCAAGGAGCTGGAAAACCTCGGCAGCGGAGGGGTGCAACAAAGCAATGTGCTGTCACTGGCCTTCAATGGCCGGCATTGGTTCAGCCGTGACTGGGCTGTGAGCTATGAGACAACCCTGCACCAGCAGGGGGATTATTACAACCGCAACGGGATACGAGTTGGACTTCGCCGCCAGTTCTGACCCCATACTGCACTTCGCTTTCTGGTCCGGCGTGGTTGCGGCTGCGCTGACTTTGCTACTTGTATTGCAGATCATTCTGATGCGCTTTAAGCTGAATTACCGGGAGAGACGGAAAAACCGTTTTCTCTCGGTATGGCAGCCGCTCATGGTACAAAGCCTGGCGGAAAATATTCAGCACTACCCGCCCATCCACAAGGCAGATATCGCCGAGTTTATAAATCTGTGGAATCACTTTCAGGAATCGCTGCGGGGTGAATCCAAGGAATGTTTGAATCAGCTGGCACGTGCTGTCTCCATTGACCAAATGGCGCTAAAACTGCTACGCCATCGCAGTGTGACTGAGCAATTGCTGGCCATAATGACGCTTGGCCATTTGCGGGATAAATCTGCCTGGAAAGTATTATCCGGTCTGATACAGGATAGTAACCCTGTTATCTCGCTTGCCGCTGCGAGAGCGCTGATGCAAATAGACGCCAGCGCTGCCGTGTGTTTATTTATGCCTTTGCTGGGAGTGAGAACCGACTGGCCGGCATCGAAAATTGCAGCAATACTGAAAGAAGCGGGGGCGTCCGTGATTTCCGAACCACTGGCCGAGCTTATCCGACATGCTCCCGTGCAACAATTGCCCGGATTAATTCATTTCCTGGACTTGAGTTATGCCGAACTTGGCGCCAGTCTGGTGCGGGAAATTCTTGAAACATCCACTAACACTCAGGTAATTGCGGCTTGCCTGCTGGCCATGCGAGATGCCAGGAATCTGGATCTGGCCAGGAAGCAGCTTAAGCACCCGGATTGGCCGGTGCGCGTGCAAGCGGCGGCGGCACTCGGGCGTATCGGTTCTGCTGCTGATCGGGAGAGTCTGTTGAGCCTGCTGCAAGATCCTCAATGGTGGGTGCGATATCGAGCGGCACAAGCGCTCAGCAACTTGCCATTTGTTACTCTCTCCCAGTTGCAACAATTGCAGGCCGAGCAGACCGATCCCTACGCCAGGGATATGCTGCAGCAAGTGATTGCGGAAAGGCGCGCATGATATTTAACGAGCTGATCATTATTGGACAATGGCTGTTTCTGCTCTATTTCATCGGCTTGAACGGCGGTTATCTGATGCTCAATTTGCTGTCGCTTTTCAGCTTGTCGCGGCTGATGCGGGCGAATGCCATTGACACCCTGCCGCAGGTCTATTCGGGCTTTGAACCGCCGATCAGCTTGCTGATACCCGCTTACAATGAGCAGGCCACGATTGCCGCGTCAATCCGCTCCATGCTGCAGCTGAGTTATCCGCAATTTGAAATTGTCGTGATCAACGATGGCTCCAGGGATGACACGCTGAACGTGCTAATGCGCGAATTTGCGCTGCTGCCTTTTCCTGAAGCTTATCGTTCCCGTGTGCCGACAAAGCAGATAAGGTCTCTCTACCGTTCAACCATATATTCGAATCTCAGGGTTATCGACAAGGAAAATGGCGGCAAGGCAGACTCCTTGAATGCGGGAATTAATGTATCGCGCTATCCGCTGTTTTGTGCGGTCGATGCAGACTCCATTTTGCAGCGAGACAGCCTGCAGCGTGTGGCACAGCCTTTTCTGGAGGATGACAAAGTCATTGCCAGCGGCGGGACGATCCGTATCCTCAACGGCTGCACGGCCAGCGACGGCTTTCTGCAGAAAATTGAATTGCCGCGCAGCCCGCTGGCATTAATGCAGATAGTTGAGTATTTGCGCGCCTTTTTGTTCGGTCGCATGGGCTGGTCTCCGCTGAATGCAATGCTGATTATTTCCGGCGCCTTCGGTTTGTTCAAAAAAGAGGCGGTGGTAGAAGCAGGCGGTTATCGCACCGATACGGTGGGCGAAGACATGGAGCTGGTCGTGCGCCTGCACCGCCTTTATCGTCTGGCGCGAAAACCCTACTGTCAATCAGCATCCAATACTTTCCACCCGTCAGCGTCCAATACTTTCCACTTTTCCCGCTTACTGAGAACGATTTTTGCGCTGCTTAAAGCGGTAAG
>JAYUTK010000001.1:0-67231 GCA_043755195.1 Gallionellaceae bacterium | reverse complement strand
AAAAATTTTAGCGCGCCGCATATGTTTGATATGTAAGCGTTAAAATTTTTGGAGCAACGCAGCATCGCGACGGAGTTTGGATTTTTAGAGGTGCCCTTGAGCAAGTCGCATTCATTGAATAGACACCATGCTGATAAAAACTGGGCACTATGTGATTCGTAGTGGGTACTCTTCGATAAGTGCAAGAAAAAAGCAGGGAATAATCAGCTAAAAACCCGTTCGTCCTGAGCCTGTCGAAGGACGTGCAGATACGCGAAAATAAGGGCAAACGAAATGTTTTGGGTTTACATCCTGCGCTGTGCCGATGGCAGCTATTACACCGTACACACGGACAATCTTGAAAGGCGCATTGGCCAGTACCAGGCCGGGGAATGCGAGGGTTATACTGCAACGCGTCGTCCGGTGGTGCTTGCTTGGTCGCAGGAATGTGTCACACGAGAAGAAGCCTTGTCCGCCGAGATGCAAATCAAGGGCTGGAGCCGCAAGAAAAAAGAGGCCATGATGCGTGGCGACTGGTCGGAAGTTTCTCGCTTGGCGAACAGTAAATTCGCCCATCCTTCGACAGGCTCAGGACGAACGGATTTACTTCTTCCTCAAAAAATTGAAAGTTGACTACACACTGTATTTTACATAGAGCCAAAAACTGTAACCATCAAATTTTATGACTGAGAACCAAACCTTGCCCCCCCCTTTGCAAGCGATTCCGGACGATGACGAAATCAACCTGCTCGACTTGCTGATCGTCCTTGCAAAACACAAGGCGATGATACTGAAGGTCACGCTGGGGGCTGCGCTGCTGGCAGTTGGAGTGACACTGCTTATGTCCAATGTCTATACCGGCACGGCCCGGATTCTACCGCCACAGCAAAGTCAGTCTTCAGCCAGCGCATTGTTGGGGCAGCTGGGTGGGCTTGCCGGATTGGCGGGCGGAGCGATGGGCATCAAAAATCCAGCCGATATCTATCTCGCCATGCTCAAGAGCCGCACCCTCATGGGAAAAATCGCCAACCGCTTCGATTTGCAGCAGCTTTATAAAGCGAAGACGCTGACCGATACGCTGAAAGCACTCGAGAACAACTCAACTTTTACCGCTGGAAAAGATGGGGTAATCACCGTCGAAGTAAGCGATCTTGACCCGAAACGCGCGGCTGACATGGCGAATGCCTTTGTCGAAGAACTTGCCAAGCTGATGCAAAACTTCGCGCTTACCGATGCATCGCAGAAACGAATATTTTTTGAGCAGCAAATGAAACAAGCCAAAGACAAGCTGACCGATGCTGAAGCACGCTTAGACAAAACATCCAATACCAGCTTGCAATATATGGATGCTGTGCGCAACATGAAATATCAGGAAGCGGTATGGGAGATCCTTGCCAAGCAATTCGAAATGGCCAAGCTGGACGAAGCCAAAAACTCCTCGCTGATACAAGTGCTGGATCAGGCGACACCGCCAGAAAAGAAATCCAAACCCAAGCGCAGTGTGATTGTGCTGCTGGCGACACTGGTGGCATTCTTCCTCGCTATACTTTTGGCATTCGTGCGTGAGGGCTTGTTGCGCGCACAGCAACAACCCGAACAAGCCGAGCGTATGCAGGCGTTGCGCATAGCCTTCAAATGGAGAGCATGACGTAATACTGTTCGCTTAACTGCTTAACCGTTCGTGGTGAGCTTGTCGAACCACCAGCCGCCAATTCATACCCCCTTCGACAAGCTCAGGGCGAACGGATAGGTGCTAAGCGAACAGTATTGGGGCATGACGTGAGTTTAATAATAGAAGCTTGGAAAGATAAAAAATGGAAATAGCAGTCATTGGTCTTGGCTATGTTGGTTTGCCGCTGGCAGTAGAGTTTGGAAAAAAATATCCTACCGTTGGCATTGATCTTTCGGCAGAGAAAATCGCGGCGTATCGCAATTTCGTTGACCCAACCGGCGAAGTCAGCACGGAAGAATTGCGTGCCGCAACCCAACTTAGCTGCCACACCGACCCGCGGGGTTTGAGCAATGCGGACTTTATTGTGATTGCCGTTCCTACGCCGGTGGATGATGCTCATCAACCGGACTTCACGCCACTCATCAAGAGTTCAGAAATCGTCGGCAAGCACATCAAGCGCGGCGCGATTGTGGTTTACGAATCTACCGTCTATCCAGGCGCGACCGAAGAAATATGTATTCCGCTAATTGAAAAACATTCCGGTCTGAAGTGGAAGCAAGATTTCTTTGTGGGTTACAGTCCTGAGCGTATCAACCCCGGCGACAAAGAGCGCACCCTTACCAAGATCGTCAAAATTGTATCGGGCGACACACCGGAAACGCTCAAAACTATCAGCGAAGTGTATGGATCGATCATCACCGCAGGCGTTTATCCGGCCAGCAGCATCAAGGTTGCTGAAGCCGCCAAAGTCATTGAAAACACCCAGCGCGACCTGAACATCGCCCTGATGAACGAGCTTGCAATTATCTTCAACAAAATTGGCATTGACACGCTGGAAGTATTAAAAGCAGCGGGCACCAAGTGGAATTTCCTGCCATTCCGCCCAGGCCTGGTTGGCGGACATTGCATCGGCGTTGATCCGTATTACCTGACCCACAAAGCAGACATGCTGGGATACCACCCGCAAGTCATCTTGGCTGGTCGCCGCATCAATGATGGCATGGCCGCCTATGTGGCGCAGCAAACCGTGAAGCAAATCATTCAGTCAGGCGTGGCTGTCAAAGGTTGCAAAGTTATCGTGCTCGGCCTCACTTTCAAAGAAAATTGTCCCGACCTCCGTAACAGCAAGGTTGCTGATTTGGTGAAAGAGCTGCAAGAGTTTGGTTGTGATGTCAGCGTACACGATCCGCTAGCTGCACCAGACGAGGCGATGCGCGAATACGGTATAGCGTTGACGGAATGGAACGCACTGCCAGATCAGGCGGACGCCATTGTGGCCGCTGTTTCGCATACTGAATATAGCAGCCGACCTGCCACTCAATTATTGACTAAGCTGAAGCAGGGCGGCTTGTTCGTTGATATTAAATCTGCCTATCAACCTGAGGTTGTTAAAGCTGCGGGGCATAAATTGTGGAGGCTGTAATTTTTTTAAAATGGAAAAAATGATACCTCAGCCAAGCAAGGCAATCGCAATTGATTAACCAAAAAATTAAGCATAAGGGCATCTCTAAAAATTCAGAGTTCGCCCAAATGCAAGGCGCGAAACCCGTGTATCGTGATTTTTGTGCAGGTAATGTGCGTCACTCGTTTGCCGACATCAGCAAAGCAGCCACGCTGCTAGGCTACAATCCCACCCATCACATTGGCGAAGGACTGAAAGTGGCGATGGATGGGTATGCACAACACCTAACGCAACAAGGCAATGCATGAGTGATGTAGTGAAGGGCACTGGTTACGGAACGCTGTTGACCGAACTCAAAACCCGCATACACACGGCGCAATATGCCGCGCTGCGTGCGGTCAACAAAGAGCTGATTGCCCTCTACTGGGACATTGGCAAACTGATCGAGGAACGTCAGGAAACAGAAGGCTGGGGCAAGGCCGTTGTCGAGCGGCTATCTGCCGATCTGCGTGCCGAATTCGGCGAAAAGAGCGGCTTCTCCGGGCGCAATCTTTGGTATATGCGCACGTTTTACCGAGAATACAAGGAGCAGCCAATTCTGCAGCCACTGGCTGCAGAAATCGCCTGGACCAAAAACACCCTAATCCTCGACCGCTGCCCAAACCCACTACAGCGCGAGTTCTACCTGCGCGCCACTGCCCGCTTTGGCTGGACACGCCGCGTACTGGAGCACCAGATCGACAACCAGACCTACGAAAAATACCTGCTCAACCAGACCAGTTTCGACAACGCCCTGCCGCAAGCCATCGCCGCGCAAGCCAAACTGGCGGTCAAAGATCACTACACGTTCGACTTTCTCGAACTCTCCGACGCACACGAGGAGCGCGAACTCGAAACTGCCCTGATCGCCAATGTTCAGAGATTCCTTACCGAAATGGGGCCGCACTTCACCTTTGTGGGCAGTCAATACCGGCTGACCGTGGAAGGCAACGACTACTACATTGATTTGCTGCTATACCACCGGGCGCTGAAAAGCTTGATCGCTGTGGAACTCAAAATCGGTGAATTCCAGCCCGAGCATAAAGGCAAAATGGAGTTCTACCTCGTGGCGCTCAATGAGCAAGTTAAGCTGCCGGACGAAAACGACGCCATCGGCATCATCATTTGCAAGAGCAAGAAAAAAACCGTAGTCGAATATGCGCTGAAAACTACTACACAGCCCATCGGCATCGCCACCTACAGTCTTACCTCACATCTTCCGGCAGCCTACCAGCACCTGCTGCCAAGCGAGGAAGAAATTCGGGAACGATTGCAGGGATGGGAAGAGAATGAGATTGATTGAGTCGAATGACAAGGCAACCGCCGTCTTGCTGGCCGACATCAGCAAAGCCGTCACGTTATGTGGCTATCAACTGCCGTACTGCATTGGAAAGGGGCTGAAAATAGCCGATGCAGAGGTGATTCAGTCGAAGAGGAGGATGCCGCGTGGGCAGTACAACAAACGCAACGGTTTATTCAAATGTCTGTTTACGGATGAATATAGCCAAATGCGATTGATCCTATCTCAAGAGCAAATCACCAAAAGCGTGGTAGAGTCCTTTGGCACAAGAAAACCATGCGCCTGACAGACTATCAAATCAAAACTATTCGACAGCTCGCGTATCAAGTAGCGGGGGCTCAAACCCGCGTGCGAATATTCGGCTCCAGGCTTGATGACGCAGCACACGGTGGAGATATTGACATCATGCTTGAATTGCCGGAACCCGTGGATAACCCTGCACTTATCTCCGCACAAATGTCCGCCCAAGTATCGCGCGTTATGCACGGGCGCAAAGTAGATGTACTGCTCAGCGCACCCAACCTAATGCGCCTGCCCATTCATGACATCGCATTCAAAGAAGGGAAATTGTTATGACAGTGGAGCCAAAAATCCTATTGCGCCTGCAATTTTTGGTAAGAGTCGTGCGCAAAGAATGCCAGCACCTCACCACCACAGATCAGCGACTATTTGAAGGCTTGTTTACCCTGGAGCAAGCAACCCGGCTCGAAGAAGACCCAGACCTGGCAGAACGAGTGGAAGCCTTTGTAGGCAGATTTGGCCGCCTGCAAGACACAGTGGGCGACAAATTATTGCCACTACTTATCGCCGCCTTGGGTGAAAAGTCTTCTGCCGCCATTGATAATCTTGACCGAGCCGAACGCTTGGGGCTGCTCAAGTCTGCTGATGAATGGATGACCATGCGCAATCTTAGAAACCAAATGATCCATGAATACGTTGAAGACCCAGTCATACTGAGCAATGCCCTGCAAAGCGGCCATTATTTTGTGCCTGCACTCATCGCAACAGCCAGCAAAATGATTGCCGAAATCGAGAGGCGGGGCTGGGCTTGATGATACATGGCGACAGAAATCGTAGCGAGCGGTTTGCGGGCGGGGGAGGCCAGCACATAGCGCCCGGAGCATACACATTCGTATGTGAGGATCGCGAGAACTGCCCGACCCCACCCCCGAATCGCGCAGTAAATTTATGTCGCTATGTATAAAATGCCACAGTAAAAAAACATGAGCGCACGACACATGATCGCCTTCCCGAAGTGCTCCGATTTGATGTGGCCAGCAAAACATTCTGGCCCCAACCCGATCTTTCCCCCAATCAGGTCTGGACATCTGACATCACCTGCCTGCGCCTGGATGAGCTTGGGGCAGTTAATTTTCTGCGGGTAATGATTTGTGCTATCTACGGCTTGATGTGCTTATGGCAGAGAAATTGTTAACAATATGAAAAAAAGCTGGTTACGTCATAAATTTGGTGAGAAAAAAGGGATGGTTTTAAACGACAATATGGGGTTAATTAATGAGTAAATTTCACCCATTAGCCGATGTGCAAAGCAATGACATTGGAGAAGGTACACGCATCTGGCAATTTTGCGTGGTGTTTGCAGGTGCCAAAATTGGTGCGAACTGCAACATCTGCGCACAGGTATTGATTGAAAACGATGTGGTGATTGGCGATAATGTCACAGTTAAAAGCGGCGTGCAGCTTTGGAATGGTGTGCGGATAGAAGATAACGTCTTTATCGGGCCAAACGTCACTTTCACCAATGATCTGATGCCGCGTTCCAAGGTGTACCCTGAGCAGTTCTTGCAAACTACTATCAAGGCTGGTGCCTCTATTGGCGCAAATGCCACCATCTTGCCGGGCGTGACGGTGGCTGAAGGTGCGATGATTGGAGCCGGAGCAGTCGTGACACGCTCTGTGCCACCCAATGCAATTGTGGAGGGCAATCCGGCGCGTATTGTGGGTTACACCAACACCAAGCTGGAAGTAAGTATTAAACAGCAACTACCGAAAGATGAACGCAAACCACCATTCTCCGACGACACAGTTGTACGAGGTGTCACAATACATAAATTCCCACTGATACCCGACCTGCGTGGCAGTCTCACGGTGGCTGAATTTGAACAACACATACCTTTCGTTCCAAAGCGTTACTTCATGGTGTTTGATGTTCCAAGCAAAGAGACGCGGGGTGAACATACGCATCGTGTCTGCCATCAATTTTTAATTTGCGTGCGTGGAAATTGTGCAGTCTTGGCGGATGATGGCGTTAATCGCACAGAAGTGTTGCTGGATTCCCCTGACAAAGGAATTTACCTGCCACCGATGGTTTGGGGGGTGCAATACAAATATTCAAAAGATGCGGTACTGCTGGTGTTTGCTTCGCATCACTATGATGCGGCCGACTATATTCGCGATTATTCCGAATTTATTAAGATGGTGATGCCTTAAATGTCATACCCAATCTTGCATAAAGCGAAGCTGGTAATTGGGAAAAACCTTGTATTTAGAAATGCCGAATATTCAGATGCCGCCTTTATTTTAGAGCTGCGAACAGACGTAAAGAAATCACGCCATCTATCCATTGTTTCCAATCAACTTTCAGACCAAGAATTGTGGCTGGAACGATATGCTCTTCGTGACAACGAGGCTTATTTTATTATTGAAAATGAAGCGGGTGAATCACTAGGGACTGTTCGGTTATATGATAGTGTAAAGCATAGTTTTTGTTGGGGCAGCTGGATCATCAAGGATGGTGTGCCACAATCAGTCGCAATCGAATCTGCGCTTATCGTGTATGCATACGCACTTGATACATTAGGCTTCTTAACCGCGCACTTTCAGGTTAACAAAGAAAACGAGCGAGTCACTATATTTCATGAGCGTTTCGGTGCAACTCGAATTGCAGAAAATGATGTCGAGTACGAATACATAATAACCAATGAAGCTATACGTACATCAATGCATCGCTATAGGCGTTACTTGCCGGTTTCATTGAAAGTGGAGAAATAGTTGATACCTTTCCTTGATTTAAAAGCAGCCTATCTCGAACTCCAACAGGAAATTGATGCCGCGATAAAGCGCGTGCTTGACTCGGGCTGGTATATCCTCGGCGAAGAAGTAGATGCCTTTGAGCAAGAGCATGCGGCCTACTGTGAAGCGAAGCATTGCGTGGGCGTGGCGAATGGCCTGGATGCCTTGCATCTGGCACTGCTGGCTTTGGGTGTTGGTGCGGGCGATGAAGTCATCGTGCCGAGCAACACCTACATCGCCACTTGGCTGGCAGTCAGCCAGTGCGGTGCAACACCGATACCGGTTGAGCCGGATGCCGCGACCTACAACATAGACCCGGCGTGCATTAAAGCAGCGATTACACCGCGCACAAAAGTCATTCTGCCCGTGCATTTGTATGGGCAGCCAGCCGACATGGACCCGATTTTGGCGATTGCGCGGAAACATGGTTTGAAAGTGCTAGAAGACGGCGCGCAGGCGCACGGCGCACGTTACAAAGGCAAGCGGCTCGGTGCGCATGGTGATGTGGTGGCGTGGAGCTTTTACCCCGGCAAGAATCTGGGTGCATTCGGCGATGGCGGTGCAATTACCACAGATGATCCTGTAATCGCGGATCGTATTCGTGTGCTACGTAACTACGGTTCGCGTGTGAAGTATGTCAATGATGTTCGTGGCTTTAATAGTCGTCTTGATACCCTGCAAGCGGCAATATTGCGCGTTAAACTGCAACACTTGGATCGCTGGAACGAGGTACGCCGAAAAATTGCTGCGCAATATCTGGCTGGGTTAGCAAACATCGGCTTGACGATTCCAGTTGTTCCGGATTGGGCAGAGCCCGTGTGGCATCTGTTTGTCGTGCGCAGCAAAACGCGTGAACAATTCCAGCAGCAGCTCAATCAAGCGGGTATCGGCACCCTGATTCATTACCCGATCCCGCCGCATCTACAGGGTGCGTATGCCGACCTTGGGTTTGGCAAAGGAGCATTTCCCATCGCTGAACGAATTCATGATGAGGTGTTGAGTTTACCCATGTTTCCGAGCATGACACTGGAGCAAACCAACCAGGTGGTAGTGGCTTGTCGCGAAGCGCAGGTGGCAGCCGAATGAGTTTGGTTAAAACCAGCCTGCTCAACGGCATCGCCGTTGCAGTGAAAGTTGCTAGTGCTCTTGTACTCAATAAGATATTGGCAGTCTATGTTGGCCCAGCCGGTTACGCCATCATCGGGCAGTTCCAGAATGCGGTTTCCATCGTGGTCAGCCTTGCCGGTGGTGTGGTGGCGACGGGAGTCACCAAGGCGACCGCCCAGCATTTTGATGATGAAGCCAAGCAACATGCAGTCTGGCAAACAGCGATACGGTTTTCTTTGGGCGCATCGCTAATCGCGGGAGTGAGCCTGCTGTTTGTAGGGGATTGGCTGTCGTTATGGCTGCTGCATAGCACGGACATGTCCAGCGTCTTTGTATGGTTAGCACTAGCCTTGCCCGCAATGGCAGCAAATAATTTATTGCTCGCCATCGTCAATGGCAAAAAAGAAGTCGGCATCTATGTGATTGCCAACATCATCGGCAGCCTGATTAGTATGCTGTTAACGGGCTTGTTGGCATATATGTTTGGGTTATACGGTGCGTTGGTCGCATTCACGATTAACCCAGCTGTCACGCTGCTTTCCACCGCAGCTATGATTGGGAAACGCGATTGGTTCAAGGCTAAATTTCTTTGGGGAAAGATGAATCGCATAGCATTGCGTGAACTCGCTGGCTTTGGTCTGATGGGATTGACTTCCGCCTTAACTGTTCCCGTCACCTACATGTTAATCCGTAATCACTTGACAACAAATCTGGGGCTAGCTGCCGCAGGCTACTGGCAGGCTTCATGGAAGATTAGTGAGATTTATTTAATGCTGATAACCACCACGCTAACCGTCTATTACCTGCCACGTCTGGCTGAAATTAGGTCCGCAGAGGAATTGAAGACCGAGGTTTTCAAGGTTTATCGTTTCGTGATGCCAATTGTCATTGTGGGTGCGATAACGATTTATGCACTTCGTGACTTCATCATCCAAATTTTGTTTACCTCAGACTTCTTACCGATGCGCGAGTTATTTTCATGGCAGCTCACGGGAGATGTAATCAAAATTGGTGCATTTGTACTTGCCTACATCATGCTTGGGCGAGCCATGGTCAAATTATTTGTCATTACGGAGATTGTCTTTTGCGCTTCTTTTTTCTTGTTGACATGGGTCTTTGTCAGCAAGTGGGGTTTGCAGGGTGTATCGATTGCATATGCCGTGAATTATAGTGTGTATTGGGTGTGTATGATTTATCTGGTGCGGCATGAAATGAACAAAATGGAAATCAAAGTGGAGATAGTAAGTAAATGAAAATTCTTATCCCAATTCTCGGGTTTGGTCGCGCAGGGGGAAGTCGTGTTCTTGCTGAATTAGCCAATCATTGGACACGTGATGGACATGAAGTGAATTTTCTGGTTAACGAAGCCAGCTCGCTGCCATATTTCCCTACTAACGCGGGAATAAGATGGGTAACTAATTCAGGTAAATTAATAAGCGATGCTGAACGTGTAGAAAGGTCACCTCGCATGTTCAACGGCTGGATTAACTTGATTAGTTTGTACAAAGCTATCTTTAAAATCGGCAAGGATTATGACGTTATATTAGCGAATCACTCCTTAACAGCATGGCCTGTTGCTTTAGCAAATAGCGGCGGTGCCAAGAAATTCTATTACATTCAAGCGTATGAGCCTGAGTATTCCGCTTTGAAGAAAGGGCTGAAATCTAGGGTGATCGAATGGTTATCCACCAGAAGTTACGGTTTCGACCTTGTTCAAATTTGCAATGCGCCAATATATATCGGTTACAAGAATATTCGTGCAAAAGAATGGGTGCCTCCAGGTATCAATTTTGACCTTTTCTATTCGAAGAACGTGCACAAGGACTTAGTAACTGCTCAAGAAATTGTATTGGGATGTATTGGGCGGACAGAGCCAGCAAAGGGGATTAAGTATGTGCTAGATGCGTTTAAAGCTCTTTATGTACAGGATCAACGTTTTCAGCTACACGTTGCATTTGGGAACTTACCCGCAGATTGGTCTCATCCTGGGTTGAGGGTTGTGATTCCCAAAAATGACAAAGAGTTGGCTGATTATTATCGCACACTGGACATTATGCTAGCACCCGGTATCGTGCAGCACGGCGCACCCCATTACCCCGTAATGGAGGCTATGGCGTGTGGTGTGCCTGTGGTAACTACCGGGTATTTGCCTGCCGATGAAAAGAATAGCTGGATTGTTGAAATCGGTAGCTCAAGCTCGATAGTTGTTGCAGTTAACGACATTATTTCTGGAAGCGAATATAGGGATAAGGTGATGAAAGCGTCCAAGGATATTGCTGGTTTTGGATGGGAACCTGCTGCCAATAAAATGTTGCGTCTTCTGGCCGATAAAACCCTTTTGTGAAAGCTGGGAAGCCAAAAATACGGGATACCCCGGGTAGACTGAATATAAGCTATAAGCATATCATTCAAAAGGCAGAGCGTTTATGTGATGGCGCTGTTGCGTGGTGGTTATGGCGAGCAGTAATTTCCACGCTGATTGATTGCAAGCTAATATAACTATGAGCCATGATTGTTAAGCGCACAAAAATATTCGCACTTATAGCCCTTATCGGTGCCATTGCCCTTGCCTTTATTTCTGGCTGGAGGGATGTTGGTATAGATCGTAAAGGTTATCTAATGATGTATGAGGGGGTTTTATCGACTGAGGATATGGCCTTGAAGTTATTCTATGCAAAGGATGTAGCCTTCCTCTTGTTGATCACTTTGGCGAATTATTTTAACGAAAATGCTAAATTGGCATTCCTACTTGTATGTATTTTATCTGTCGCTACAAAATACTTTGCGGTTAAGAGAATGGCTCCGCAGTATTTACTGAGTTTTTTTGTTATGTATGCCATTTTCCTTTCTCCTGGCCTAGAGTTTGCTGCAATCCGAGGTGGACTTGCGATTGGTTTTCTCATGCTTGCCTTGGCGTATAGTGAAAAAAAGCTCCCCTTTACTGTCTTCTCGCTATTGGCGGTTGCGTCACACATGGCAATCCTACCGGCTGTTTTTCTTGCATACCTCCCATTAAACAAGTTTCTTGCAAGACATAAAATTTTGTATGTGGTTATTGCTGTTTTGATGTCATCGATTGGGGCATTGCTAATTGACTTATTTCCACACGGTGCTGATTACGCGGAGAATCAGGGTACTTTATTCGCATACGCTGTGCCGATGGCAACGCTTATTATTTCCCAATTAGTGTTTTACCGTTTTGAAAGGGTTGCCAGCGCCCAGCGAGCAGATTCTGTTATTCAATTCCTAATAATCGCAAAACCTGTAATTTATGGGTTGATTGCCATAGCATTTGGCATATCTGGCATGGTTGTCACGGCGAGCACGCGATACCTAGAAGTTGCATGGTGCTTGCTGATTTTGCCCGCGCTGATTTTGTATAGAAGATCTCTTCCGAATTTTGTTGGTTTATTGGCTTTCATTTGCTTGCTTTCCTATTTGAACATCCTGCGGTTTACATGGCTCTCAATTATTCACCCAAGCCTTGGGTGAGACGGATGAATTGAAAATTGGCTTACTACAACCTGCACTGCATGTTTTATCAGATGATTATATCGCTGTGCATCAGAATACCCCTTAACCTACTGGCGATTAGAGTTTCCCATGAAAATAGACGCACCAAAGTTAATTGGAATAACACAAGGTGAGAGAGTTCCAAGCGCAAGATTTCGATGGTCTCAGTTCGTTGAAGACTTAAGGAAGTACGGATTCGAAGTATCAGAATTGCGCAGCTCTTTAGGTGCCTATGCTCCTGCTGCGCACATTCGTCGACCGGCATGGCTGGCGATGACCGTGGCTGAAAACCTTGTGCGCACTCTGCGCGCAAATCGATACGACCTGCGCTTCCTTCAACGGAATCTGACGGCGACTCTTTGTACATGGGAACCGTTGTTGCGAAAGCCTTTTGTTTTTGATGTGGATGACGCTATTTTCTTTGGCCCTCGGGGGGCTAGTGCAGACCGCATTGCGCGCTCCGCATCACTCATTATTTGCGGCAACTCATGCGGCGCGCAATTGCAGACGTAATTTCTGGGAACTTACGGACTCTTCGAAGAGACGATCTGCCCTCGGAAATCTGGCATCATCCGACGTTGTGGCAATATCTGTGGGCGCGTTTCGGCATGGTGTTCGCTGATGCCAAAAGTATTGCACGTTATCAGCGGGCTAAAAGTTGGTAGGGCCGAAATGATGTTACATCGCCTCATCATCAGCGCGCGCAGTAGTCAATATGAGCATCTTGGTGTTTCGCTAGATCCTGTGGGAGATATGCGAAATCGTTTTGAAGAAGCAGGCGTTGAGTTAATTGTCTTTGACTTTAAACACTCACCAATTGCGCATTTTTTCCAGTTGGTTTTATTGATTCGCAGGGTTAAGCCCGACATCGTGCAGAGTTGGTTGTACCACGCCGATTTGCTGGGAGGCTTGGCCGCTCGGATGGATTGGAACAATGATTATCATGTTTGGACTTGGCGTGATTTTAACCGTGCTCAACAGAAAGGCGATGAGGGGTGGGGTGATTGGGGTTGTTTTCTACGCGAATATGTGTGTTGCCCTAGTATTTAGCTTCCATGGGGAACACTTTTTTTTGGGATTGAACGGCATATCAAGATGCTGATTTTTTTGGTGTTTATATACAAGATTGTGCCCATGCTGGTGCGTCAGTTCTGTGTTAAATCCACTGGTAAAGGATTGAACAATGCTTAAAGTTGCGGCGATAACAGGTGGCGCCATTGTTCCAAGCGCGCGGTTCCGTGTGCGGCAATACATTCCATCATTGGTGAAAGAGGGGGTAATGGTGGAGGAAATGTACCCTCACTTTGGAAAATACCCACCCGAAGACAAATGGCTAAGACCCCTGTGGGCGGGTGCAACCCTGTTGGAGATGATTCCGAAAGTAATCAAATCGCATGACTATGATGTGGTGCTGTTGCAGCGTGAAATGCTGTCAACCTTTGTGACGTTGGAGTCGCTGACTAAAAAACCAAGAGTTCTGGATGTTGACGATGCAATTTTCTTGCTTCGGAATTGTGGCTTTGCACGTAAACTAGCCCAGATGTCTGATCAGGTGGTCTGTGGCAACACCTATCTGGCAAATTGGTTTGGCAAGTGGAATCGCAATGTCACTGTATTACCTACAGCGGTAGATACGGAGCGATATGTGCCACTCGCGTCCCGAGGTCAAAGCGAGAATGGTAAGGTGATAGGGTGGATTGGCACATCCGGCAATTTGAAGTATGTGTATGCCATAGAAGCTACATTGGCAAAGGTCATGGAAACTCAACCGAACGTAAAGATACGCATAGTCTGCGACCAAATGCCCAAGTTCCGTTTGATCGATATGAATCGTTGTGAATTTGTTCGTTGGTCGGAAAACATAGAAGTGGAAAATATTCAAAGCATGGATGTTGGCATCATGCCTCTGGAGGACTCAGAATGGGGGCGCGGGAAGTGCAGCTTCAAAATGCTTCAGTATATGTCGTGTGGGTTGCCTCTGGTGGCATCACCGGTAGGTATGAATGCCGAAGTGTTGGCCATGGGAAATGTTGGTATTGGAGCCAGTACACAAGAGCAGTGGCTGGATGCCTTGATCGCCTTGCTTGATAGTGCATCAATGCGCTTGGATATGGGAGCGGTTGGTCGGCGGGTTGCAGTTGAATCATTTAGTATTCATGCACTGGCACCTCGGTTAGCTTCATGTTTGCGTAGCGCATGCGTGTGAGAGGAATGAGTTGAGAATCTTACACGTCATCGTTGACCTCGGTGTGGGCGGTGCCGAAATGATGCTCAAACGGCTGATTGAATCTGACCCCACGAGTATCCCCGAAACCGTCGTTGTCTCGCTTACATCTTTGGGTGTGATCGGTGAATCTTTGCGTGCTCGCGGTGTATGCGTGCATGCACTAGGTATGCATAGTGCAATGCAAGCCCCGCTTGCACTGTGGCGGCTTATCAGGCTGATTCGTACATTGCGCCCGGATATTGTGCAAACCTGGATGTATCACGCCGATCTCTTGGGTGGACTGGCTGCGCGTTTGGCGGGATCTTGTGCCGTTGTGTGGGGCATACGCTGTACCACTATTCCGCAAGGACCGTTGAGCGTAACTTTTTGGCTCGTTCGCCTCTGTGCATTCTGCTCCCATATTGTTCCCCACAGAATAATCTGCTGTGCCAAATCGGCTAAAGAGGTCCATATCAAACTAGGATACGCTGCGCACAAAATAACTGTTATTTCAAATGGTTACAACTTTTCCGCTTTTAACCGTCATCTGAATTCAAGGACTAAGGCTCGTATGGAGTTGGGATTTAATGACGGCGACATAGTTATCGGTGCAGTCGGCCGTTTTGATCCAATAAAAGACCATCATAATTTTGTAACTGCCGCCTCTAACTTAGCTGCTAAGCGGGCTAATGTTAAATTCTTGATGGTTGGACGCAACATTGGATGGTCTAATAATGCGCTTCGTAGATGGATAGAAAGCACGAGATTCGGAAAGAGCTTCCAGTTATTAGGGGAGCAGTCAGATGTTCCATATTTTCTTTCTGCGATGGATATTTTTTGTCTTTCATCAGCGTGCGGCGAGGGATTCCCTAATGTGGTGGTTGAGGCCATGGCTATGGGTCTGCCGTGTGTGGTAACGCGGGTGGGGGATGCCGCTGATATTGTTGGGGTAGATGATTTTGTCGTGCCGGTAAAGGATTCAGCTTCCCTTGCCGATGCTTTGCTACGAATGTGTGACCTTGACCCAGTTGATCGCAAAATACTTGGTGAAAGAAATTCAAAAAAGGTAAGAGAAGAATACGGGATTGAAAAAATCAGGGAAAAATACGAAGAGGTTTACGATGAGGTCTCAAGAAAATGAATAGAACTCAATTTAATAATCTGGACGTTAAAACTGTGGAAGGGTTTGGTGATGAGTGGTCGCGGCTTGACCAGACTGGCATGTCAGGTGAAGATACAAAGAGAATTTTTGAGAGCTATTTTTCAGTCTTCCCTTGGGGTGATTTGCCAAAGAATGCGGTTGGTTTCGATCTAGGCTGCGGCAGTGGTCGTTGGGCAAAATTAGTTGCCCCGCGTGTGGGCAAGCTGCACTGTATCGATCCGAGTGTTGCAATCGAGGTGGCACGAAAGAACCTGCGCACACTTGCTAATTGCGAGTTTCATCAAGCGGGAGTAGATGACATTCCAATAGGTGATCAGTCTATGGATTTCGGTTATAGCTTGGGTGTGCTGCACCACATCCCGGATACCCGCGCTGCCTTAGTTGCTTGTGTGTCCAAGCTCAAGCCGGGCGCCCCATTTCTGTTGTTCTTATACTATGCCTTCGATAATCGGCCAGTGTGGTTTCGAGTACTTTGGCAATTGAGCGACTTGGTTCGTAAGGTGGTTTCGCACATGCCGCATGGTTTGCGATATGCGATGAGTCAAGTGATAGCAGTTCTGGTTTATTGGCCATTAGCTCGATCAGCCAAGTTGACTGAAAATCTGGGGGGCAATGTTGAGAACTTCCCGCTTGCGGCTTATCGAAATTGCGGATTTTATGTGATGCGCACTGATGCGTTGGATCGATTTGGTACACGCTTTGAGCAGCGATTTACCAAGGCAAAAATCAAGGAGATGATGGAGTCGGCTGGGTTGGAGAATATCAAGTTTAGTGAAGAAAATCCGTTTTGGTGTGCGGTTGGTTTTGCAAAAAATGGGGTTGCACGCTAGTGATCGGGAAATGACCGATTCTTTGATCGAAAAAAGACAAGTACGCATTTTAAAACTGAGGTGGCCTAATGTCTGATTTTGTTATCTCACTCGATTTCGAGTTGTTTTGGGGTGTCGCTGATTCACGCACCATTGCAGGGTATCGGCATAATATTGAAGGTGAATGGGAGGCCATACCAAAGATGCTGGATTTATTTCAGCGGTATGAAATCAGGGCAACATGGGCAACTGTTGGCATGTTGATGTGTCGCAACTATTCGCAATGGCGTGAAATCAGGCCATCTGTATTGCCTGGCTACGAGCGCAGGGAGTGCTCTACATATTCACTGGATGAGGTTGTACGAGAAAATCCCAAGCTATTTTTTGCGCGACCACTGGTTGAACAGATTTTAGATACGGAGGGACAGGAATTAGCCACGCACACATATAGCCATTTCTATTGTGGTGAAGCGGGGGCCACTCCAGAGCAGTTTGCCGCAGATGTGATATGTCAGCAATCAATTTTTTCTGAGTATGGAATTAAAGCCACAAGTCTGGTACTCCCTCGCAATCAAGTGAAGGAGGACTATCTCCGCATTGCTGCGGCATATGGCATAACCGCATACAGGGGTAATCAAGATCATTGGTTGTATCGCGATGGTCACTTCACGCCCTATGGTTCAATAGGGAGGTTGGTTAGAAAAACAGACGGTTATCTTCCTTTATCGGGTGACCATGTCTCGTATCCAGAGCAATGTGTTGTGGCCGGTGTGCCGGTGAATGTTCCAGCAAGTTGTTTTCTACGACCTTCTACGAATTTTCGTATTTTGGATTCGCTTCACTTGTTGCGAGTAAAGCGGGGCATGCTAGAAGCGGCTAGAACAGATGGGATATTTCACCTTTGGTGGCATCCGCATAATTTTGGAACAAATTTAGAGCAGAACTTGAGTAATCTTGAATCACTATTGAAATTTTATTTATTCCTGGCGGACAAGTATGGGATGCGCAGCGTGGCGATGGCCGATGTCGGAAATGCAAGTCGATTAATGCCGATGTCTGTTGGCATTTAGCTTTGATTATCTGGAATTAATACAAGCCAAATTTCAGGGCTGGCTGATTAGACGGGCTAATTCTATGGAAACAGAAATTTCCGCATTGTCATGTGATAGCAGTCACATAACGTCACTTATTGGGCTGGGTAATAGGTACTATCCTGATGGGCATCCTGCTCTGTCCAAGGATTTTTTGAAGTGGTTCTATCTTGACAACCCGTATGGGCCGGCAACCTTGGTTATCGCTCATGAAGAGGATCTTTGGATTGGGCTTATTGCTTTGATTCCAACGGTTCTGGAATGCAAAGGGAAGTTGCAGAAAGCTTGCTTCGCAGTAAACGTATTAACCCATCCAGACCACAGAACAAAAAACTTATTTGTGAAAATGATTAAATGCGCGCGACAGACACTTGCCGAACAAGGTGTCTGGTTATTAGGCCACCCTAATGCTAATGCGGTACCAGGTTGGAAGAGACAAAAGATGGACTTCAGAGATCCATTACATTTATATCTTGCCAAATTTAATTGGATACTGCCGTTCAGGAATACCCGGCGCATAAGCAGCTTGGAACAGTTGCGGGAACTGCCATCAGATTTCTGGCAATCCTTGACGGAAAGACCCGATACACACCTTAAATACACCCCTGAATTTATTGCATGGCGCTTTCTTGATGCACCACATAGAAAATATGTGGTATCCGCTGTTGAGTCTCGTGGGAATTTACTTGGTTTACGGGTGACGCGACGATTCAAGGGGCCTGTTGATTTGATGGTCGATTTTGTTGCGCCTGTTTCTATGTTGGGTGATGTGTTGTCCAGTGTGAGTCGACCAACATTGGTTATGCATTCGGGTTTTGGCTGTGCAGCAAATGAAATAGATAGGGGATGTTGGAAGTTACCTTTAAGACGAGCTTTTCCATTTTTCATGACCACGTGGGACGGCACATCTATTGTTGATGGTTTATCCGGCATTACGCTGGCTGCTAGCGACTTTTAATATGGTGATGAGAATGTGTGTGGTTTAGTTGGTTTCCTCAATGGTGTTGCTGGAATTGGCAGGTGGGTGAACGGAATGAACTGGTGGAGCAATTACCGGGAGGCAATCAGTGTGAAACAGGGCAATCGGACTGTTCTATGGAGATGAGCCTTTGGCTCCGTTTCATTGGTTGTGCTGGTTTTGGCGCTCATGCCACCAGTGCCGCATATGCCCACAACCGGTTGGGACTGAACTACGTATTGCTGTACCGCCGACAAGTGATTACAATGATGGCATTGCAATCACTTCGGGGGCTGACATGGCGGCACTTACGATTAGAAATATTGATGATGAGGTCAAAAACCGTTTGCGGTTACAGGCAGCGCAGCACGGTTGCTCTATGGAGCAGGAGGTGCGCGAGATTCTGTTGCGTGCGGTTTTGCCGAAGCGGAACCAGCCGGCTTTTGCGCAGCGTATTCAAAAGCATTTTGCCGCACTTGAGTTGGATGCTTTGCCTATTCCCAAGCGGCTAAAAGTGAGAACCCCGCCCAAGATGGAAAGCTGATCATGCAGGGCGTGCTGCTGGATACTAATGTGCTGTCTGAGTTGATGCGCCCCCAGCCTTCTTCGATGGTGCTTGCCTGGTTTGCGCAACAAATGGACACTGAGTTTTATACCAGTGCAATTACTCAAGCCGAATTGTTGTTGGGTGTGGCTTTGTTGCCGGGCGGCAAGCGCAGGGATGCAATTGCCGGTGCGGTGGAGCAGATGTTCGATCAGGATTTTGTCGGGCGTTGCTTGCCGTTCGATGAGTTGGCGGCTCATGGGTATGCTGCGTTGGTTGCCACCCGTAATAAGGTTGGTATGCCGATTTCTACTGAGGATGCACAGATAGCTGCCATTGCACTCCGTCATGGCTTGGCCTTGGCGACCCGGAACACGAAAGATTTTCGCAAAATAAGTGAGCTGGTCTTGCTTGATCCATGGACTGGGGACTGAGTGCTGGGGACTGAGTGTCCAGAGCTAACCAACATCAATAAACGCAGTTAAAGCAGCTTGTACGGATTTAACATCTTTGGATGATAAATGTCCGATAGTCTTCAAGACTAGGCTTTGATCCAGCGTGAACAATTTCAAACGAAGCTGGCAAGCGACTTTTAGCCCGGCCTTTTGCCAATTTGTTAATGAAACATCACTGAGCCAAACGTTATCAGTGGTCGTGGTGATCATGGCCAACACAATTTGATTGTGCTGCTGATTAAAGCTCTCATTGGAAATTACCAAGGCCGGACGGCGCTTTGTTGCGTCACGATCTGTGAATGGAAAAGGTACAGCGACCACATCAAATGATTTAAAGGTCACGCCACGCCTCCTCGTCCTGAGGTGAGCTCCATTCAGATAGAGTCTCTTGCAACGCTGATAACTCGACGTCAACAGACGGATCAATACGCTTGATGGTGATCCGGTTGTTGCTATCCAGATCAAACGCCAGCATATCGCCCTCCCGAATATGGGCGGCTTCTCTGATGCGCTTGGGGATTGTTGCCTGGCCTTTGGCCGTAACGCGTGCAAATTCCATGATTTACTCCATCAATTACTACAAGTGGTAATTTACTACTTTTACCACTAAAGGTCAAATAGATTCCCCAGGTTCTTGCTAATTCCATTTCCCCTGCAAACAGGAAATAATCTGTAGGGCGGGTCATACCCGCTGGATAACGTGGTATTCCATGACGAGATCGATCCTGCGGAAATTCCCGGTTTATATGCCCAGTGCCAGTGCCATGTGGGCATTGTTGCGCTCGATCCGCGCCACAAAACCCACAGCATACCCGGCAAGTTCCTTTCGTATATGCAATCAGGCTTGCCCGTGCTGGCGAGCATCAATCCGGGCAATGATCTGGCAGCGTTGATACGAACAGAAGGTGTTGGGCGAGTCTGCACGGATCACTCGGTGGATACCTTGCAGCGTCTGGTGGTGGAACTTGCAGACGAGATTAGATCTGGAAAAAGTGTATCCGCCCGTTGCCGTGCCTTGTCGGCAAAGCTGTTTTCGCCAGCGGCGGCAGTAAAACAAATTGCAGCGGGCTTATTGCAGCACCCTAATAGCTGGATTTAATTCCAGGGCCAAGCAGGCCGGGGAAATCGCTTCGATGTCTGCTGCGATGCGGTAGCGTTCCGTGCCTGGATAAACGACAAACTTGCGGGTTGGGTTGAGGTCGGTGCAGGCAGCGTGAAAGCCGCGTTCCAGCTTGGGGGTGAGGCTGCGTTTGATTTCGATGGCCCAGAGTTCTCCGCTTGGCCAAGCCAGTAGCAGATCAACCTCGGCGCCGCCGTTGCTGCGATAGAAATACGCTTGCACACCATCCGGTGCGGAGGTGATCAGGTTTTCGATTATGAAGCATTCCCAGCTTTGTCCCACGACTGGGTGGGCAAGCAGGGTTTCCTTGTCGGGAATGTTGAGCAGGGCATGTACCAAGCCGCTGTCGCGTACATACACCTTGGGCGATTTGACCAACCGCTTGCCCAGATTGGCGTGCCATGGTGGCAGGCGCCGCACCAGCAGCAGGTCAACGAGTAAATCGAGATAACTTGCAGCGGTTTTGGCATCCACACCCAGATTGCGGGCAAACTGGGCAGTGTTGAGCAGGCCGCCCTGATAGTGGGCGAGCATACCCCAGAAGCGTCGCAGGGTTTCGGCGGCTATGCGCGGTCCAAACTGAGGGATGTCGCGTTCGAGATAGGTGCGAATGAAATCCTGCCGCCAGCGCAGGCTCCAGGTTGCACTGGCGGCCAGCAGACTTTCCGGAAAACCACCTCGTACCCAGAGGTCATCCGATGGTAGTGCTTGTGTTTCCAATAGGTTGAACGGAGCGAGTTCCAGGTAGGCGATGCGCCCTGCCAATGTTTCGCCGGATTGCTTGAGCAGGTCAAGGGAGGCAGAGCCGAGCAACAGGTATTGGCCGGTTTTACGGCCAGCACGTCGCCCTTGGTCTATCAGGCCTCGCAAAACCGGAAAGAGATTGGGCGCGCGGTGAATTTCATCCAGGATGATCAGTTTGTCTTGGTGGTCAGCAAGATATAGCTCCGGTTCGGCGAGCTTGGCGCGATCTTGTTCGGATTCGAGATCGAGGTAGAGCGCATTATGGTTTTTGCCGACTTCCAGCGCCAGCGTGGTTTTTCCGACTTGCCGCGGGCCAATCAAAGCTACCGCAGGCGATCGTGAGATTGCGTCTGATAGCTTGGTGTAAAGAAAGCGATTTATCATGCTTGCAATTATGGATTCCTGTTCCCGTAATTGCAAGCTTATATATGCAGGCCGGCTTGCCTGTGCTGGGGAGCATTAATCCAAGCAATGATCTGGCAGCGTTGATACGAACAGAAGGTGTTGGGCGAGTCTGCACGGATCACTCGGTTGATACCTTGCAGCGTCTGGCGCGGGAACTTGCAGACGAGATTAGCTCTGGAAAAAATGTGTCCGCCCATTGCCGTACCTTGTCGGCCAAGCTGTTTTCGCCGGAGGCAGCAGTGAAACAAATTGTTGCGGCATTAGGGCACCTCTAAAAATCCAAACTCCGTCGCGATGCTGCGTTGTTCCAAAAATTTTAACGCTTACATATCAAACATATGCGGCGCGCTAAAATTTTTCTCGCGCCTGTAACGCCGCGACGCATTTGGTACTAATTTGCGCGGCATTTGGCACTGTAATCTGGCGAATTTAACGCCACTACACCTTCCCCTTCAAGGGGAGGGAATTGTCGCCGGATTTAACTGGAAATGGAATTACAAGATAACTGTGTGTCAAGGTAACTGTGGTTCGACAGGCTCACCACGAACGGACTTGATTATTGGCATTTCAAAATGGAATTGGAATAAATAAGAAATGGAATTAAATATAGCCAATAGAGAATATATTGAAAATATATCGAATAGCGAATATAGTTAGCGTATTCGTTAAAAGGAATATTCACCATGGCTAACAATGTTCGCACCACAGGCCAGTTGGGCCCCATCCTTAAGCAATTAAGGAAGGCCAAGGGTTGGTCGCAAATTGATCTGGGCCAGAAGATAGGCTTGTCCCAGGAGCGTATCTCGGTGATAGAAAATCATCCTGAGAGGATGTCCATAGACCAACTTCTTACTGTGCTGATGGCGCTGGATGCCGAACTTCAGGTTGAGCCACGGAATTCCCTTGCGGTGAAGGCAGCGGAAAAAAAGGTTGCCTCAGGAAGTCAAAAGATGAAACCTCGGGAGCCTTGGTAATGGCTGGGCGTCCGTCATCCAGAAAGGTGCTGGATATTTGGATGAACGGCGAGTTCGTCGGCCATTGGACGTTTACCTCGGCAGGCGGCCATTCCTTTTCCTACGATTCATCTTGGCTTGACAATCCGCAGGGGCGGCCACTATCCCTTTCGCTGCCGCTCTCCCAAGGGACAGCTCCGTTTTCAGGGAGTATCGTCGAGTCCTACTTCGATAACTTACTTCCCGACAGCCAGGGCATCCGCAAGCGCTTGGCATCCAAATTCGGCACCGACTCTACCCAGGCATTTCAACTGCTCGAAAAAATTGGTCGTGATTGTGTTGGCGCTCTGCAACTTCTGCCCAGTGGTAGCCCGGCTCCTGATGTTCGACGAATTGATGCCGAGCCACTCTCCGAATCTGATGTCGAAAGAATTCTCGATGACACAGTAAGCAATCGGAACATCGGTGTGCCTGAAGAAGATGAGCTGCGAATTTCCATTGCCGGGGCGCAGGAAAAGACCGCGCTGCTCTGGCACAACGATCAATGGTGCCGGCCGCGCGGGACAACACCCACTACGCATATTCTGAAGCTGCCGTTGGGCGAGGTGGGTGGAATGCGCGCCGATTTTTCTACCTCGGTCGAGAATGAATGGCTTTGCGCTAAGTTAGTACGTGCTTATGGTCTTCCGGTCGCGGATTGTTCTTATGGGATGTTTGGCCGGCACAAGGTGTTGGCGGTCACGCGGTTTGACCGCCGCCTCATCAACGGCTGGTGGGCTCGTTTGCCGCAGGAAGATTTTTGCCAGGTGTCAGGATTGCCGCCGGAACGTAAGTATGAAGAGCAGGGTGGGCCCGGTATCGCGGCCATCCTTAACACATTGCGTGGCAGCGACAATGCCGAATCTGACCGCACGAATTTTATGACGGCTCAGCTTGTATTTTGGATGCTCGCTGCTCCCGATGGGCACGCCAAAAATTTCAGTGTTTTTATCGGATCACAGGGTCGCTTTTGGCTCACGCCGCTCTACGATGTGATGTCGGCTTGGCCGGTAATTGGAAAGGGTGCTCGCGAGTTTCAGTGGCAGAAAGTGAAGCTGGCTATGGCGCTGCACGCGAAGAATGCCCACTACCGGATCGCCGGGATTCAACGCCGACATTGGAACGCAGTGGCCAAGGCCAATGCCTTGGGATCCGATTTCGAAGCAGTCATCCAGCGAATTGCCGCCATGACACCCGCAGTGATCGAATCAGTGGCGGCAGAACTCCCGGCGGAGTTCCCGACCGCAGTATCCGGGCGGATATTTGACGGTCTGATGGCGCAGGTGGGCCGACTCAACGCCGGCAGGAGCGATCTCTGATGTGTGGCTTGGTCGGATTTTTGGGTGGGTTAGCTCGTGAGAATGGGAACGATGTCCTGCTGCGGCGCATGGCGGATACGCTCATTCATCGCGGGCCGGATGATGGCGGGGTTTGGTGCGACGCTGAGCAGCGTGTTGGGCTTGGGCATCGGCGCTTGGCGATTGTGGATTTGTCCCCGGCGGGTCATCAGCCGATGGTGTCAGCGAGTGGGCGGTTTGTGATTGCGTTCAATGGGGAGATTTATAACCATTTGGAGTTGCGGGGGGAGTTGGAGCAAATCCCCCCCAGCCCCCAATGCTGTTCACTTAGGCAAATTTCCGTTCGCCCTGAGCTTGTCGAAGGGCTCCAGCTTGCGAAGCTAGTGGTTCGACAAGCTCACCACGAACGGTTAAGTGAACAGCATTGCCCTAGCCCCCATTTTTCAAAGGGGGTGGAGGAGGATCTCCCCCTCCCCAGCCCTCCCCCGGTGGGAGAGGGAGCAATTCGGTGGCGCGGGCATTCGGACACTGAGACTTTGCTGGCAGGGATTGAGGCTTGGGGGGTGGAGGCCACGATCAAGAAATCAATCGGTATGTTTGCGATTGCCTTGTGGGATCGTGAAACGCAAACGCTGACTTTGGCGCGCGACCGGATGGGCGAAAAGCCGCTGTATTACGGCTGGCAGGGTGAGGGTAACGAGCGAGTGTTTTTGTTTGGCTCGGAGCTTAAGGCGCTCAAGGCGCATCCTGCTTTTGCGGCAGACATAGACCGTGGCGCACTTTGCTTGCTATTGCGTCATAACTATATTCCCGCACCATATTCCATTTATCAAGGCATCGCCAAGCTGGAGCCGGGGTGTTTGTTGTCTGTTTCATTGGAACAGCCTGAGCCCAGGATTCGGAAATATTGGGATTCGGTTGAGGTGGCGCGCGCTGGTGTGACTAAGCCATTTGCAGGCACGGCTGATGAAGCGGTGGACGCGCTGGAAACCTTGGCCAAGGACGCGGTGCGGCAGCAGATGATGGCGGATGTGCCGTTGGGCGCATTTTTGTCGGGGGGTATTGATTCCAGCACGGTGGTGGCTTTGATGCAGGCGCAGTCTTCACGTCCGGTTAAAACATTCACCATCGGTTTCAACGAAGCAGGTTACAACGAGGCAGTTTACGCCAAGGCCGTGGCACGGCATTTGGGCACGGAGCATACCGAGTTGTATGTGTCACCGCAGCAGGCGATGGAGGTGATTCCGCGTTTGCCCGGCTTGTATTGCGAGCCGTTTGCGGATTCATCGCAGATACCCACTTTTTTGGTGAGCCAGTTGGCTAAACAGCATGTGACGGTGTCGCTGTCGGGTGATGCAGGGGATGAGTTGTTTTGCGGATATAACCGCTACCAGATTACGGAAAATTTGTGGCGAAAATTGGCGCTCGTGCCTGCTCCATTGCTTGCGTTGATGGCGAAGGGTATTACCTCGATAGCACCGGAAAAGTGGGATGATTTGGCACGTTTCATCCCCGGTGCGGCACGCTATTCTCCGTTGGGAGATAAATTGCACAAGGGGGCAGGGGTGCTGGCAAGTCGCACAGTGGATGATCTTTACCTGGGTATCGTTTCGCATCTTCGTAATCCGGCAGACTGGGTGATTAACGGTAAAGAACCACCGACACACTTGATGGGAGCGCGACCTGAGCTGGAAGGGTTGAACGATGTGGAACGTATGATGGCACTGGATACGATCAGCTACTTGCCGGATGACATTTTGGTCAAGGTGGATCGTGCGGGGATGGGCGTGTCGCTTGAAAGCCGGGTACCGTTTCTGGATCACCGGCTTGTCGAGTTTGCCTGGAGTTTGCCGCTGGAATACAAACTGCGCGATGGACAAACCAAGTGGCCATTGCGCCAGGTGCTTTACCGCCACGTTCCGCGCGAACTCATTGATCGCCCCAAGATGGGATTTGGTGTGCCTTTAGACAATTGGTTGCGCGGGCCATTGCGCGATTGGGTGGAAGACTTGTTGGACGAAGCGCGCTTGCAGCGCGAGGGATATTTTCACCCGGCATCCATTCGGCAATTGTGGGCTGAGCATCTAAGCGGCAAGCGCAATTGGATGGCACAGCTGTGGAATGTGTTGATGTTTCAGGCATGGTTGGAGAAGCAATGAACAACTCGCCTTTGTGCAAACTAAAGGTGGTGATCGCTCTCAACACAGCCTGGAACCTGGTCAACTTTCGTGCGGGTTTGATACGCGCCTTGGTTGCCCAAGGTTATGAGGTGGTGGCTCTTGCGCCGAATGATGAATATGCCCCGCGCTTGGCTGCATTGGGTTGCCGCTTTGTTGCGCTGCCGATGGATAATCAGGGCACGCATCCGGGACGCGATTTGTTGCTGTTCTTTAGGTTTTGGAAATTGCTGAAGCATGAGCAACCCGATGTGTTTTTGGGCTACACCGTCAAGCCTAATATTTATGGTTCTTTGGCGGCCCATGTGTTGGGCATTCCAGTGATAAATAATATCGCAGGCTTGGGGACGGTATTTATACGCGATAGCTGGCTTACCCGATTGGTGCGGCTGCTGTACAAGACTGCTTTATCGCGTTCGCGCCATGTATTTTTTCAGAATAATGAGGATATGCGCTTATTTGTCGAAAGCGGCCTGGTTTCCCCGGCCAAAATCAGCCGTCTGCCGGGTTCAGGCATTGATCTGAATATTTTTAGCGTTGTGCCGATACCTCCTTTACCAGGTCACCCATTTCGTTTTTTGCTGGTTGCGCGCTTGTTGTGGGACAAGGGCGTGGGGGAATACGTCGCGGCAGCACGAATAATTCGACGTCAATATCCGACGGTAAAGTTTCAACTGCTGGGTTTTTTGGATGTGAAAAATCAGACCGCAGTTTCAAGTACAGAGATGGACGATTGGGTAAGGGAAGGCGTAGTCGAATATCTTGGCGTGGCAGTTGATGTTAAGCCGCACCTAGCCGCCGCTGATTGCGTGGTGCTGCCTTCTTATCGCGAAGGTGTGCCGCGCTCTTTGTTAGAGGCGGCAGCTATGGGCAGGCCGATCGTAACAACGGATGTGGTCGGATGCCGTGATGTGGTGGACGATGGGGTGAATGGCTTGTTGTGCCGAGTGCGCGATGCAGTTGATTTGGCCGAAAAATTAGAGTGCATCATCGCAATGACCCCGGACGAGCGTGAGCGCATGGGAGTTGCAGGTCGAAAAAAAATGGAGCGCGAGTTCGATGAAAAAATTGTAATCGAGCGATACTTGCGCGCTATTGGGAAGATCACTTCAGGACTGAAATAAAAATATATCCAGGGGGTTTAATTGTTTAGCTATGTGACTGCGTTCTGCCTAACCATCGTGCTGATTCTTTTTCTGAGACGACCCGCAATAAAATTGGGCTTGGTGGATACGCCTGTAGGTCGTAAAAATCATGTTGGAGCGCCCCCCTTAATCGGGGGCCTGGCAATATTTATTGCATTTATGTTAGCTGCGCTGAGCTCCGGGCAGTCACTGGATCAGTTTTATGCATTATTTGCCGCAATGATTATTTTGGTGCTGGTAGGTTTGCTGGATGATTTGCACGATTTGAGCACACGCAGTCGGTTCATTGCGCAAATTTTTGCCGCGCTCCTGATGACCTCATGGGGGGGTGTAGTCATAGAGGATTTGGGTAATTTATTCGGTGGGGGCAGCGTCCACCTGTATGGCTGGGCGATTCCATTCACCGTATTTTCTGTTCTGGGGGTCATTAATGCACTCAATATGATTGATGGCATAGACGGACTGGCGGGCGGGGTTTCATTAACGATATTATTTTTTCTGGGAGCTATCGCTTTATTTTTTGGCATGGCTTTGCATGCGTCCCTCATTTTTATTCTGGTAGCAGCCGTGCTCGGCTTTTTAATTTTTAATATGCGCTCACCCTGGCGCAAAAAAGCGTCAATATTTATGGGCGATGCGGGCAGCATGATGCTGGGTTTTACACTGGTGTGGTTTGCTGTTGATCTAGGTAAGGTCGTGACTCCTGTCACCATGGTGTGGATATTTGCAATCCCGTTGATGGATACGGTGCGTTGCATGGTGCGCCGCATCTTGAAGAGACGCAGCCCGTTTTCGGCAGACAGCGAACATTTACACCACTTGTTTTTGCAAGCTGGCCTGTCTGTTTCAAAAACCGTGCTGCTGATAATGATGATTTCAATTTTAATGGGCTTGATTGGTTTGGCGGGTTGGTATTTCAAGGTACGAGAAAATGTGATGCTCGCCGCTTTTTTACTGATATTTGCAGGCTACTATTGGGCTATTTGTCATTCATCGAGATTAGCCAAGAAGGGGTAACCCTACTTTCCATTACCCCGGCGGTCGCTGATTCTTTTGAAGTAATCTCTAAGCGCAGGTGGGCGGTATGCGGTGTCGTTGTCCCAGCGGGTCAGTACGCTGTCATGCAGGGATTGTGTTGGGTCGTTCTGGTACTTGGCCTCGACAGACGCATTCGCGGTGTTGATGCTCCAGCCTATTGAGCGATCTGAACCCGTGGTCAGCCGATACAAGCCAGTTTTTGAGTTATGTAACAAGGCGCACGGATCGGGTTTAAGTGCGTGGGCAAGCATCGCTGCGCTATCGAATTTAAGCCCCGCACCCTGCGCTCTGCCTATCATCCATTCGAGCGTGATATCGGACAGCCCGTGTTCGGGGTAACCGCCGCCAACATCGCTATGTACACCGCAGAACCACTTTTGTTCGATTGTTTGCCAGGGCTTGGGCTTGTACATCCAGAGCGTCGGTTCAAACGGCGCACGGCGTTCATCAATGGCGAGAGCATGGTAGGCATACTCGACTGCGCCGCTCAGTTCGGTGTCGTGAAACTCGTACAGATCACTCGTAAGCCATCGCAGGCCGCGTAGTGGAATGCCGAGCGCGCCAACTGTATCCCAAACCCCGATGAATCTGATCTTGATGTCGCCCCCTCTGCAAACAGAATAACCCTGTCTGAATTTCATAGCGGCGGGGTCGGCAGGGTGGTGTTCCGAGCGGTACAGCGCAATTGCATCGCGATAATGCTTGACGAATTCGCGCCTCAGTACACCGCATTTTCGGATCATGCCCGCGATGCTGCGGGCAGTGAACGCGCCGCGGCTGAAGCCGAATAAATACAACTCGTCGCCATACTCGTAGTTCGCAATCAGGAAGCGATAAGCGTCGTGGATGTTGTCCTCCAACCCCTGCCCGAATGCTCCGCCCGACAGTCGGTCCAAAGCATTTCCGCTACCCACTCCTTGGTCATAGTAAATAATTTGCGGAATATCACCGTCGCGCTTGGCGATCTGGTAACTGATCTTGACGACATTAGTTGGGCAAGGGGTGCCGTTATCTTCTTGATCGGCCTTGTTCCATGTTCCGTCACAGCACAGTATGAGTCGTTTCACAGAGCCTCCTTAATCAGGGTGGATCAACATCACGAAATAGAGCGCAAGCATATAGAACCCGACGTTGGGCAATCCCATATTTGTTATGGGAAGGTGGATGTTATTGCCAATCATTTTATTTCCACTTCAACCCAGATTTTCCATTAGCACTCGTAGCGAGGGCGATCAAGAGGTTGAAGATGTGCGAAAAAAATCAAAAAATGTTCGGAGGGCGTAGTCATTCTACGTTGACAGAACATTTTTTGATTTTTTTCGTGCAGATTCGGCCTATTGAGCGTCCGCAGTAGAATGCTAATGGAAAATCTGGGTTCAAAGGTAAAGTAATTTGTAGGGCGGGTCACACCCGCCGTTGTTCGTTGGCGGATGTGACCCGCCCTACGTAAATATCTCTTTGATCGGGAATTGGAAACTGTAGGCTAAGATCGGTGGTGATGGGAAATGATACCGCAAAACCGGACAAAATTTGAACTGCGCCTATACAGATACGAATCTGCTAGACGTGAAAAAGGCCTGCATCGCTGCAAGCCTTTTGTATATTGGTGCCGCTTGTCGGATTCGAACTGACGACCTACCGCTTACAAGGCGGTTGCTCTACCAACTGAGCTAAAGCGGCGATGATGCTGATGCAGAACAGACTGATAAAACTTTTTACGCTGTGGTAGGTCGTGCCAGATTCGAACTGGCGACCAACGGATTAAAAGTCCGCTGCTCTACCGGCTGAGCTAACGACCCACATCCCATTTAAGGACGCGCGCATTATACGGACTTGACTCATCGTGTCAACGCGATAGAGCGTTTTGGTAGTGTCTCAGTTTGAAATATAAATAAAAAATCCCGCCGAAGCGGGATATATGTTCAGATTTTATGTGCGTCTCTTGAGTGGGCATTTTTCCCATCTTTTTATTAGCCACTCAAATTCTTGGAATAAAGTATGACTATTTTGTTTTTTTCTTATTTCGGCAATTATCCCAGCGGCAGAATTATACACTTTCACAAAATTAGAGTACTGAAGTTCCTTATAAATACGCTCTTCAAATGCCTTGCGGCGAATACCAACTGCAATGAATTCATGATTATTTAATACTTTTAATATCGCCTTGAATTCATCAGAATCCTGTTTATCCAAATACTGGCTGAATTGCACGTTATCATCGTGCAATCTATACACGATATGAATCGCATTAAGTATGGCCTCATTGCTTTTTTGGTGAATTATATGGTCAATCGTTGATCTTCTTCTAGCCAACACCCCGTTATGATGAATAACAAATATAGCTGCAACAGCGGATAAAAAAACGGCTCCTGTTTGTATCCAGAAGCCTATTGACTCACCGAACCAGAGAATTATTTTTACTGGCTCTTGTGCATCCATAACTCAACCATCCCATCCTTCTTCTTTAGCGATATTAAACATAACTCCCTCCAAGGACTATTTTTCCACCAAAATCAGCGGCACAGACATATGACAGCCACTACCACACAAAGTTCTTACTATCGTTATCGGAATAATCCGCAGATACTTTAATTCAAAATGTCTGTTAATACATAAACGCGCGCAGAGTAGAGCTAATTGTTGGTCAAGTCAAGATGGCTAGCATTTAAAAAATTGCAATGCGTAGTGAATGATGCTATACGGAAATTTACCACGATTCTGTGCGTCAGCACACTTAGTTTGATTTTTTATTTTTGTAGCTGCCACGCTTTGCGGCTACAGGCTCAGGAACAAGCGCTGCAATATCAGCAATGCTCCATAGTTTATCACTTACCCCTGCCGCCATTGCGGGAGTTGTGTGCAATGTTTTATGGATGCGCACAAAGTTGTAGTGCATGAAGTGCAGCGCGACCATGTGTTCCAAGTTTTCAACCTTTTTGCTAAAGCCGTTGGTCAGGCGAGTAAAGCGGCGCATGGACATGCGCATGGTTAAATTCTGGCGCTCTACATAGCTGGTGGAAACGTGCTTAACATCTGGGTTGCCAGCAACATGACGCTTTTCTGCGCTCACAAAACTGGAAGGGCTATAACGCTTCTGGCCTTGCATTTCACCCGCTGGATTGCCGTAGTGCTTCACTAGCATGGAGTAGTCTATATCTCGCCCAAAAGCATCTTCTACCGCTGTCAAATATGCCTTGTGGCCGTCTGTAGTCAGTTGGACGCGATTAGCCAAGCGAGAGGCTAAATCCTCAATGAAGCCTTGCGCATATTCTGCGTCACGCTTGCCCACCATGAAAGACGGAACAAGTTTGGTATCGGCATCTATCGCAGTCCAAGTCCAAACATCGCCAAAGCCAAGTATCCCCTCATGCTCAGGCGCAACATTCTTTTCCTTGCAGTAGCAGAATGCCCATATTTCATCGCACTGGATGCGCTTGCAAGTAAGGTTGCGCATGGCCTTGTCCTGATACTCGCTACAGGCCATGCCAACGTCTATAAGCAGCTTGGTAACGGTGTTTATTGAGCAATCAGCAAGGCGGGAAGTGGCGCGCATGGAGTTGCCTTCAACCAGCAGGTTAATGATTTGTGCGCGTTTTTCAATTGGCAGGACGTTCATGGCAACCCCTTAAGCATCGTTCAGGTTGAAATTATGCCTGATAAATTTGATATTGACAACAGTTATTTTGATAGTTTACTATCTGTTTTATCAATTTATCAAAAGGTGATCGTATGGACGTTAAAAAGATTATTTCCAAGTTTAACAATCAAACTGAACTTGCCGCTTTGATTAGTAAAGGGCAAAGCACTATTGCGTATTGGGTTAAGAAAGGAAATATCCCGCAAAAATGGCACAAGCAATTGCTCGAATTAGCCTCGGAACGTGGAATTGATTTATCCCCGCATGACTTTATGCCGCCGTCAAATAAAATAGTACTAATTCCTGCGGAATCAGTAGAAACTTTTGCGAAGCACAAAGGAGAATTGCAACTCGGTGGCGCATCGGTTGATTGCTATGTTCTTAATACCGGTGAACGGGTAATAAGCATGAGATCAGCAGTTCAGGCAATAGCAAAAGTTGATTCTGGGAACCTGGGGGATTACATAGGTGTAGAAGCGCTTAAGCTGTTTATTAACAAGGAAAAAGTGCTGGGGGAAATTCTGTCTTTTTCTATTCCGGGCACACAATTCAAAGGTAGTGGGTTGACGGCTGAAATATTCCTTGAAGTTTGTCAGGGGTATGTGGCGGCCTTTACGTCAGATGCGCTCAAGACAGAGCGGCAAAAGGAGAATGCAATGTCTTGCGCTATTCTTCTATCTTCATGCGCTAAAATTGGATTAATCGCTCTTATTGATGAGGCCACTGGTTATCAATTTGTGCGCGAGGGTGATGCATTGCAAATTAAATTGAAGGCTTTTATAGCTGACGAGCTTCGAGCATGGGAAAAAACATTTCCAGATGAATTGTGGGAAGAGTTCGGCAGGCTTACCGGATGGAAAGGGTCTTTGCATAGCAGGCCAAAATGGTGGGGAAAGCTGGTTATTGAATTGATTTATGAAACTCTTGACCCTGATGTCGCAATTTACCTAAAGGATAACAAGCCACCGGCAGGGGTACGCTGGCATAGTCAGCTTACGGAGAACTACGGTGCGCGTCAGTTGGTTTCAAGATGCTTTGAGATTGTTGGTATGGCGAAAGATTGCCACACAATTAACGAGCTTAGATCAAAAGTAGCTCTCCATTACGGGAAAGAGCCTGTGCAGATAACAATGTACCTTCCAGTTGGAGGATGATTATCTATCCCAGCGTGATTTAGCGGCCTTTTTAGCAATTTCTGACCGCTGCTCCGGCGTAAGGTTTTCAGCCCTAGCCTTCCCGCCTTTCTTCCCCCCAAGCCGCCCAAGCTCCACGGCGGCTTGATTCTTTTGCGGTGGTGGTGAAGTTTTCTCGTCCTCGCCAGTCGCTTCATCTACAATGCGCTTGGCGAGTTGATTCATATCTAGTCTGCTTGAGCGTTTAGGCATAGTGCTGCTAGTATAGCCGCTCATGCCGCACAGTCAACGATTCAGGATTTCAAACTGAGACACTACCGAGCGTTTTCATGTGTGTCATAGCGCGTTGGATCGGCTATTCCGGCGGCTTTGAAGCCTGCGCGGCGTAATCGGCACGAGTCACACACGGCACATGCGCGGCCCTCGGTGTCGGCCTGATAACAGGACACGGTCTGGCTGTAATCTACGCCTGACTGCACACCGAGTTTGATGATGTCAGCTTTGCTCAGGTGTAGCAATGGGGTGTGTAGAGTGAGTGGTTTACCTTCAATCGTAGCCTTGGTGGCAAGATTGGCCATGTGTTCAAATGCCGCGATGTATTCAGGACGACAGTCGGGATAACCGGAATAGTCCACGGCGTTTACCCCGATGAAAATATCTTGTGCCTGCAACACCTCTGCCCAGGCCAGAGCCAGCGACAGCATAATGGTGTTGCGCGCCGGAACGTAGGTCAGTGGGATGCCCGGTGCTAGCTGTTGCGGTACGGCAATGCGCGCATCGGTCAGGGCGGAGCCGCCAAACCCGGTCAGGTCAACTTTGATGACGCGCTGTTCGATCGCCCCTAATATCTGTGCCACGCGCTGGGCAGCCGCTAATTCGGCATGGTGGCGCTGCCCGTAATCTACACTTAGCGCGTAGCAGTCAAAACCCTGTTGTCGAGCTAAGGCCAATACGGTGGCGGAATCTAGCCCGCCGGATAACAGCACCACTGCGTTCTTCATAGCTTTTTATTTTCCGGGCTGTACGCCCCATAGCACCTTGTGCAACTGCACCTGCATACGCACCGGCAAGTGGTCACGCAATATCCAATCGGCCAGCACGGTTGGCGACAGTTGCTCATGTGACGGAGAAAATAATACTGTGCATGTATCCGCCAGATTGCGTTCGCGCAATACCTGCACAGCCCAAATATAATCAGCCTCATCGCATAACACGAATTTTATTTCGTCATGCTCATGCAACACAGCCAGATTATCCCAGCGATTTTTTTCCATCTCACCTGAGGCCGGGGTCTTGATGTCCATCACCCTCATTACGCGCGCATCCACCCCGGATATATCCAGTGCCCCGCCGGTCTCCAGCGACACTTCATAGCCCGCATCGCACAAGGCGCGCAGCAAGGGCAGGCAACCCTTCTGCGCTAGAGGCTCACCCCCGGTTACCGTCACATAGCGCGTTGCGTAACGCGCTACTTCCGTGAGTACCTCTGCAATAGGCATATTGTTGCCACCGCTAAAAGCATAGGCAGTGTCGCAATAGGTGCAGCGCAAGGGGCAGCCTGTCAGGCGCACAAACACCGTCGGCAAACCGACGCGGCTGCTTTCACCTTGCAAGGAATAAAAAATTTCAGTGATGCGCAGTTGCGCGCTGGTGGAGTACGAAGGCATAGCTGCCTTTACTTGTAGGTCTTGAGAAGGCTTCTGGCCTTGTCAGCGGATTTGCTGCCAGGATATTTGGCGATAATTTGCTGGAGTGTCTTTTTGGCCGAAACCTTGTCGTCCAGCATCTTTTGACAATCGGCAAGTTCCAACATGGCATCGGGTACGATGGGGCTGTAGGAATACTTGCGTATCAATAGCTGATAGCTGTCTAATGCGTTCCGGTATTCGTTTAAGGCAAAATAAGCGCCGCCCATTTGGAAATAAACATTAGGCAGATGTACCGATTCCGGGAATTTTTTCGGGAATTCCTGAAAAGCGCTGACGGCTTTTTGGTGATTGCCCGTTTTAAATAAAGCATAAGCCGTCTCATATGCACGATTTTCCAGGGCAGGGTCGTCTGCGGCTAGTGGAGCAGCTATATCATTGGTAATTTGAGGTGCTGCGGGAGGAGGGGCAGTCGCTGCTGTCGCTTCTATAGTTTCAAAGTGACGCATGCGGGTATCGAGGTCAACGTAAAAATCCTTTTGCCGTTTCTCGGCATCCTGCAGATTGTGTACTAACTCTTCGTTTTGTCCGCGCAACTTGCTTAATTCGACATTCTGCGCCTCGATCTGCGTTTGTAGATCAAACATGGCTTGGGTTTGTAGCTTGCCAGCTTCAAGCTGCTTACTAGTTTCTTGTAACTTTTCTTCCAGCTTGGAAATGCGAACTACAAGCTGCTGAATCTGTTGGTGCGCCTCATCATCGCTGAACAGGCCAGAATTAGCCTGTCCAGCGATTACACACAATCCAGCAAATAATAAGGCGCGTAATTTCAACTTGCTCTTATCTTACTAATAGTTCAAATCGACACGTCGATTCTGCGACCAAGCAGCTTCTCCATGTCCGTCTGCCTTAGGCTTTTCTTCGCCGTAGCTGACTGTTTCGATCTGGCTGCTCTTAGCGCCACCCAAAACCAGCATCTTCTTGACGCCATCCGCACGACGCTGACCCAGAGCTAGGTTGTATTCAGTGCTGCCGCGCTCATCCGCATTTCCTTCAACGCGAATTTTACGGTCTGGATGCGTGGCCAGATATTTGGCATGCTCTTGAACCGTTTCTTCATCCGCAGCTTGTACTGCATAGCCATCAAGCGGGTAATATAGGCTGCGAGTAGCCAATAGGCTGTTTGGATCATTCAGCGGATCAACTCCTACAGATGGAGGGGAAGTTGGGGACGAGGATGAGCCAGAGCCAGAGCTAGACACAGTTTCGGCAGCCTTTTCTGGCGCAGATTCATCTGCAGTGGTCACTGGTTTTTTACTGGCACAGGCAACCAAAAAAGTAGCCAGCACCATAGCAATTGCTAAATTCTTCATTTATATTCTCCTTACTTATCTCAAAGTTACTGTTTCAAAAAAGGCCCCCAAGTAGGTTCTCGTATGTCACCGATTTGCGGGAACATACGCTGCTTCACCCTACCATCGCTGGAAACGGTCGCTAATATACCACGACCCTGCGCCTCGGTGGCAAACAAGACCAGTCTGCCATTGGGGGAAAAGCTGGGCTTCTTTTCCCAGCCGCCCTCGGATAACAACTGCATCTGTTTGCTCTGAAAGTCTTGCGTGGCAACATAAAATTTTCCGTTGCTGAAGTGAGCAAAAACAAAACTTTTGCCGTCGGGACTATAGCGCGGTGAAAAATTATTGCCTCCCTCAAAAGTTTGGCGTTCGGCAGCTCCCCCTGCCACAGGCATGCGGTAAATCTGCGCGCTGCCACCGCGATTTGAAGTAAACAATAAATATTTGCCGTCAGGCGAGAAATTTGGCTCGGTATCAATCCCACCACCAAAGGTCAAGCGCCGCAAATTGCTGCCATCAGGCTGCACCAGATAGATCTGCGAACTATCGTCGCGTGTCAGTACGATGGCCAGCGTTTTTCCATCTGGTGCCCATGTTGGGGCGCTATTACTCCCCTTGAAGTTAGCCAATATCGTGCGCTGATTGGTCAACAATGATTGGACATATATGACCGCATGGTTTTGCTCGAATGATACATAGGCAAGCTGCTTGCCGTCGGGCGACCATGCGGGCGACATGAGGGGTTCATTGATTGATCGCACAGACTGTTCACCATAACCGTCGCTATCCGCCACCACTAGGCGGTTAGCCCTTCCCTGTCGGTTAACGTAGGCGATGCGTGTGCTGAATACACCCGCATCCCCGGTGAGCTTTTCGTAAATTAAATCGGCAATACGGTGTCCGATGGCGCGCGGTTGGTCACTTTTGGCTGACACTTTCTGACCCAGTAATTCAGTCCGTTTAACCGCATCCAACAAACGAATTTTGGCCTCGGCTCGTCCATCCGGCAAAATTTTTACGCTGCCGATCAGCAAGGCATCCACACCCGCCCACTCGTCATACACTACCTCGCTCGGCTCATGCGGCAATTTTCCCGCAGCTTCAACCAATCGGAATAGGCCACTACGCGCCAGATCGGCAGACACGACCTCAGCGATGCTTAGTGCAAGTTTTGCATCGCCGGCCAAGGGGACAATAGCAATCGGAATTTGATTTTCGCCCGCGCCCATAATCTCGATGGTTAATGCAGCATGGGCAGGCAACGCGCTGCACAGGAATAAACTGAATACGAAATACTGAAATGCTTTCAAACTTAATTACTCCTCACATGTTCCTTCGCCTTTATCTGGGCAGAAGGGAAAGTTAATCTCACGAAATTTTTGAAACAATGCTATATCTTCTGGAACGGGCAAAGGTTGCGACTTTAATATGGCGCGCTCCACCGCGTTGTCATAAGCGGTATTGCCGCTGGATTTAACCAGTCGCACATTCAGCACCGAACCACCGGGTAACACGGTGATGCTGAATTTCCCATGAATGCCTGTAGGCAGATCTCGCGGCTCGACTATGTTGCGTTTTATTTTAGCTCGAATTTTCCCGATATGTTCATTGATAACTTTGCCTATGGCGGCAGACTGTGCGGCGCGTTCCTGCACAGCCTGCGCTTCTTTCGCGGCTTGTGCCAGTCGTTCGGCTTGCGCTTTACGCTCAATTTTTTCATCCACCACATTTTCTTTTACAACGGGCTCGGCGATTTCTTTTTCCTGTTTGAGAGTTTTTTTCTTGTCGGCCAACTCTATGTCAGCTTTTGGCGGCGCAGTCTTTGGCTGCACTACCTTGGGTTGCACTACCTTGGGGGGCGCTACGGGGGTGGGGCGCTTAGCCTCAATAATTTTGGGCGGTGCTTTGGGTGTAGGCAATACGGGTTTTTCCATGGGCGGTGGCACATCCCGAACGGGCGCGCTAGGCACATCAGGCAAGCTTTCCCATATTTCTACTACCATGCCTTGCGGCGGTTGCGCTTGCCAATGCACGCTGAAATACAGGAACGCAAACAGCGCGCCATGCATCGCCACTGCCAAAATCCCGGCGGGTAGCTTGTAAGGTTGTGAATAAGCGATTGCGTCCATTAACCTTTAGTCTGCGCCAGCAAGCCGACCTTTTTGATCTGTTGCTGCTGCAACACATCCATTATCTTAATGACTTCCTCGTAGCGCACATTTTTATCAGCAGAAATAACCACGGGCTGATTTGCGTTGCGAGACTGTTTTTGTTTAAGCAGGGAAATCAATTTAGCGTGCGTTACATTTTGTTCCTGACCACCTTGGCTGAGGTCGCGCAAAGCCAGAGTTGCATCTTTCCTGATAATGACTTCCAGCGGTGCAACCGGGGGCGTGGATGCTTTGCCCACGCTGGGTAAATCAATCTGGCTGGGAGTCATCATCGGTGCGGTAATCATAAATATCACCAGCAGTACCAGCATCACATCAATGTAGGGCACGACATTGATTTGGCTCATCGGCTGCATATTGGTACGGCGCGAAGAAATCATGGCTGGCGTAACAACACGTTAGAAAACTCTTCCATAAAACTTTCAAAGCGCGAGGACAAGCGCGTCACATCGTGCGCGTAGCGGTTGTACGCCACTACAGCCGGAATCGCTGCAAACAAGCCCATTGCGGTGGCGATGAGCGCCTCGGCAATGCCCGGTGCAACGTGCGCCAGCGTGGCTTGTCCGACATTGGACAAGCTGCGGAAGGCATTCATAATGCCCCACACCGTACCGAGCAGCCCGACATAGGGGCTGACCGAACCCACCGTGGCGAGAAAGGATAAATTCGATTCGAGGTAATCTATCTCGCGCTGACAGGCCGCACTCATGGCGCGGCGCGTACCGTCCACCACCGCTCTCGACTCGACGCCGGGTTTTTTCTTCAGCTTGACGTACTCAGCAAAACCAGCAATGAAAATACGCCCCATGCTGCCCGCATCTTCATTTTCCTTGACGGCATCTTGGTAGAGCTTGTTCAGATCGGAGTAACTCCAAAATGCGTCTTCAAACTCCCGGCTTTGCCTAACCGCTTGCCGGATAGAAAACATCTTGAGGAAGATGTACCACCATGACATCAGCGACACGATCAGCAACACCCCCATCACCAGCTGCACCAGCAGGCTGGCATTCATAATCAGGGGAATAAACGATAAATCCTTGCTCACGTCCATCTTATTTTTTCCATTGTTCACGTAAAATTTTCGGCACACTGGTCGGCTTGAAATCATTCATGGTCACACACACCAGATGAATTTCCGCCTTCAGCAAAGTTGCTTCGTCGCGCATGACAGACTGCTGCAAGGAAACGCTGCTGCGCCCCGCGTTCTGCAACTGCGCGCTGACGGTGAGCATATCATCCAGCAACGCGGGCTTGAGATAATCCAGCTTGAGTGCGCGCACTACAAACACCACACCGAATTCCTTCATCAAGCCGGCATTGCTGTAACCATAACACTCGCGCAGCCACTCAGTCCGCGCGCGCTCCAAAAAGTTCACGTAGCTGGCGTGATACACCACGCCACCCGCATCAGTATCTTGAAAATACACGCGGATGGGTAAACTGAAAACCTGGCTTTCCTCACTCATTCCTCAACCCCTTAAGTGCAGTCAGTTTCAAACCGAACTCCCCACATCATCCTCTTCGGTCAGCATCAAAGCCCCTGAGTTTACGTCTGCGATAATTTGCTGGGCCTCTTCCACAAATTCGGCGGGAACTTGCACTCTTACCCCGCCGACTGCCACAGAGACGAGAGAGTAGGACTGCGCCATATTGGCATCGGCTAAAATGGCGGGTATGCCTTCCGCCTCCAATCGGGCGCGCAGTATGTGCATAGTGATGCTGTTAAGCGAACTGGCCACGGTGACAAAATTAAGCGGGTCATAATGAATCGGCGCAGCAACATTCTCCACATCGGGTGGCCAGGGTAGATATGAAACACCCCTGCTTTCAAGCTCTTCCTGCACCACTTGCACCGCCATCTCTATCAATGTTCCCGATCTTAGCTTTTCCAGTAAATATTCATCACTAAAGTGACGGTATATTTCTGCCAAAGCACTCTTAAAGATTTTCATAACTATGCGTTTATTTTTCCAGTAGCCATGGGATTGTCTCCCCCGCTCTAAGAGGCACCAGGCGATGTTCGCCCAGCTCAACTGTTGCAGGAACTTGCCACGGTTTTTTGTACAAAGTTATGTTTTGTGTGTTGCGCGGTAGCCGATAAAAATCGGCCCCATAAAAACTGGCGAACCCTTCCAGCTTATCCAGCGCTTGCGCCTGCTCAAAGGCTTCCGCATACAGCTCTATGGCAGCATGGGCGGTATAAATTCCGGCACAGCCGCAGGCAGTTTCTTTGGTGTGTTGAGCGTGTGGCGCGCTGTCGGTGCCGAGGAAGAATTTTTTGTTGCCGCTGGTGGCTGCTGCTATTAACGCTTTGCGATGCGTCTCGCGCTTGAGCACGGGCAGGCAATAATAGTGCGGGCGGATGCCGCCGTTGAACATGGCGTTGCGGTTATACAGCAAATGGTGGGCAGTAATAGTGGCAGCGATGTTGTCGCCAGACTCGGCTACAAATTGCACGGCATCCGATGTGGTGATGTGTTCAAACACCACGCGCAAGCCGGGCAAGTCGCGCAATAGCGGTTGCAATACGCGCTCAATAAATACACTCTCGCGGTCAAACACATCCACTTCCGTGTCGGTGACTTCTCCATGCACCAGCAGCGGCATGCCACAGCGCTGCATTTCTTCCAGCGCGGGATAGGCTTTACGCATATCGGTCACACCGGCATCGGAGTTAGTAGTAGCGCCTGCCGGATAATATTTGACGGCGTGTATCTCACCGCTTTGCTTGGCGGTGCGAATTTCTTGCGTGGTGGTGTTGTCGGTGAGATACAGCGTCATCAGCGGTTCAAACCGCATGCCCGCAGGAATAGCGGCGATGATGCGTGCGCGATATGCCAAAGCTTGGTCGGTAGTGGTGACTGGTGGTTTAAGATTGGGCATGACGATGGCGCGGGCAAATTGGCGCGCGGTATCGGGTAGCACCGATTGCATCAGCGCACCGTCGCGCAGGTGCAGATGCCAATCGTCGGGGCGGGTTAGGGTGATTTTCATTGCCGTCATTTTACTCTGCTTGCCCCTTAATTTGCAGCGCGCGCTGATACAAGTGATTTTTGCTGGCTCCGCTTATTTGCACGGCCAGTTGCACTGCGCGTTTGAGCGGCATTTCTTGCAATAACAGAACAAGAATGCGTTCGGCCTCGGCATCCAAGTCTTGCTGCTGCTCTGCTGCACCCGAAATCAGCAACACAAATTCGCCGCGCTGGTTGTTCGGGTCGGCATTCAGCCAAGCCAGTGCTTCGGCCAGAGAACAGCGGTGTATGCTTTCAAACAGCTTGGTGATTTCGCGGGCGAACACAATCTGCCGCTCGTCACCGAAAACGTGATGCAAATCGGTCACGCATTCCACAATGCGGTGCGGGGCTTCATAAAATACTAGGGTATAGGGCAGTGCGGCCAGTTCCTGCAAGGTGCGGCAACGCGCAGCAGATTTGTTGGGTAAAAATCCATAAAATAAAAAATGTGGGTCAGACAAGCCCGCAGCGCTCAAGGCCGCTAAGGCTGCATTCGCACCGGGGATGGGGATCGCCCGATAACCGGCAGCCCTTACTTCTGCGACCAATAGCGCGCCGGGATCGCTTACCGCCGGAGTGCCCGCATCCGTGACCAGTGCCACCGCCTGCCCTTGTGCCAGCAGCTCGATGATCTTGGTCGCCGCCGCGCGTTCGTTATGTTGGTGCAGCGCCATCAGTCGGTTGGCAGCAATGTCGTAGTGTGCCAACAGATGGCCGGTGTTGCGCGTGTCCTCGGCGGCGATAGTGTCGGCGGATGCCAGCACATCGAGTGCGCGCAAACTCATGTCACGTAAATTCCCTATTGGCGTGGCAACTACATATAATGCACATTCCAATTTCTGCTTTTGACCGCTATGCACCGTTTTCCCTCTTGTTGTTGGTTTCTGTTAGCCGCCGCACTATACGTGAGCGTGGGTGGCTGTGCCACTCCCACCACTCAGCTTGCTGCGCCCCCCATTGTTGCAGCGCCCCCCACACCTCAGCCAGCCGCTCCAGTCGAGTCGGTTATCAAACCCGCAGAGCTTGAGCCGCTACTTGAGGCACAACCTTTGCCGCAGGTTGAAGTTCAACCTTTAACTCTGGATGAGCCATTAGAGCAGTCGCCGGACGCGAGTCCAGCCGCCCATATTGCGTTGCTGTTACCACTCAAATCAACCACCTTTGAGCGGGCAGCCGATGCAGTGCGACAGGGGTTTTTTGCGGCTGCCAGCAGTCAGCAACAAACCTTGCCGATCAGAGTCTATGGCAGCATAGATGAGAGCCAAGACATTGTGGCGCTGTATAAAATTGCCTTGGCCAACGGTGCGGTCGCCGTGGCAGGCCCGTTGACGCGCGACGGTGTTTCTGCGCTGGCGGATTATCCGAATATAGAGGTGCCGACTTTGGCGTTAAACATCGTTGAAAACGAAGTCGCCGATAAGCTGTATTTTTTTGGCCTGTCGGCAGAGGCCGAGGCTAGACAAATCGCACAACTGGCAACAGCAGCAAAGTTGCACTATGCCACCATCATCAGCACGGGCACCGCACTCTCCAAGCGCTTATCGATGGCCTTTGCCGACGAATGGACATCCTTGGGCGGCAGCGTGACCGAGGAAATTTTGTATAAAAATGATCCGGCAGCGCTCGCGTTACTTCCTACCGTAGCGGGTGAAGACGCGCCAGAGTCAGCTCAGCAGTCCGACCCTTGGTCAGACGATGCCGACCCGGATTTCATCCCGCCGCCGACTATTGCGCCGGGCAATATGGTGTTCCTCGCGGCAGATGTAGAAAAAGCGCGGGTGATACGCCCTTACCTGAATGCGGCGCTACCGATTTACGCAACTTCGCAATTATTCAATGGCAATGCCGATACCCTGGTCAATTATGATTTGAATGATATTCGTTTTGTCGGCATGCCTTGGCTGCTGCAACCCGATCATCCGGCAGTGATGATTTATCCTCGCGCCAACCCAGCGCTGGAGCCAGATAGGGAACGCCTGTATGCGCTCGGAGTGGATGCCTTCCGCTTGCTCAACATCATGCTCAGCAGCAGCTACCGCACCGCACTCCCCTTGGATGGTGTGACCGGGCGCATTCATCTGAGAAACAAGCAGTTTCAGCGCGATGCCATTCCCGCCCAGATTAAACAGGGGCGCAGTCAGGTGATAGAAACGGCTGGAAAAAATCACTAAGTCCATGAGCACACGCGGTGCACAGGCCGAACAATTGGCAGCACAATTTTTGCAAGGCCGCGGGCTAAAACTACTGCACCAAAATTACCGTTGCCGCTATGGCGAAATTGATTTGATTTTGCAGGATGCGGACACGCTGGTATTCGCCGAAGTACGCTTGCGCCACCACAAAAATTTTGGCGGTGCCGCAGCCAGTATTGATGCCGCCAAACAAGGCCGCTTAATACGCACTGCCCAGCATTACTTGGGCACACTGGCTTATACGCCGCCTTGCCGCTTTGACGCAGTGTTACTCGACACCTTGGAAAACGCGACTCCAGAATGGGTTAAGAATGCTTTTACCAACTAAGGAGGTGCTGATTTCAGGTATCATTTATTCATCATCACCCATATGGCACTCACTCATTTTTTAACCCCATGAACTTAACCAACAGAATCCGAGACCACTTCGACGACAGCGCGCAAACCAAGCTGCAAACCAAAGACGCGCTGGCACAACCCATAGCCGATGCCGCGCAGGCCATGGTCGCTTGCCTGGTAAACGATGGAAAAATTTTGAGTTGCGGCAACGGGGGGTCGGCGGCTGATGCACAGCACTTTGCCGCCGAGTTGATTAACCGCTTTGAAATTGAACGCCCCGGGCTGGCTGCTATCGCCTTAACCACAGATAGCTCGGTTATAACCTCCATAGCCAACGACTACGATTTTAGTCAGATTTTTTCGCGTCAGGTACGCAGCTTAGGCATGGCCGGCGATGTGCTGCTGGCCATTTCGACCAGCGGTAATTCGATTAACGTAGCCGAAGCCATACACGCCGCACACGAGCGTGAGATGCGCGTGATTGCCCTGACCGGACGCGCTGGCGGAGCGATGGCGGAAATGCTGGGTGAACATGACATTCACATTTGTGTGGACGCGCAAAGTACGGCGCGCATACAGGAGGTGCATCTGCTGATACTCCACTGCCTGTGCGATGCAATAGATCATTTGATACTGGGAGGGGAATAATGCGCGCTTGTTATTGGTTAGCATTTGTTGCCCTGTGCGCTGCATTACAAGGCTGTGTGCCCATTGTTGTCGTGGGTGCAGGTGCTGGAGTGTTGATGGGGTCGGATCGCCGCACTTCGGGCAGCTACCTCGAAGATACCCGCATTGAATCCCGTGCCGCCAAGCTGATTTATGACCAATATAAAGACAGCGTACATGTGAATGTCACCAGCTTTAATCGGCAAGTGCTCCTTACCGGTGAAGTTCCCAGCGAGGCCGACAAAGCAGGGGTGGCAAACCTGGTTAATTCAGAACCAAACATAAAGCTCATCAGCAATGAGCTGGTGGTATCTGCCCTGAGCAACTTCACTGCACGGAGCAATGACAGCCTCATCACCAGCAACGTCAAGCTGCGCTTCCTCAGCAATAAAATATTTCAGCCCGACCATGTGAAAGTGGTGACCGAAGCCAATGTCGTATTTTTGATGGGGCTGGTCTATCACAAGGAAGCCGATGCCGCGACCGAAATTGCCCGCAATTCAAAGTCTGTGGATCGCGTGGTGACCCTGTTTGAATATTTAGATTAACCCGTCATGGATTTTGAGCAAAAAATTTGCCCGCGCGCCGAACTAAAGCAGCGCATTTCCAGCTTGCAACGTCCGCTGATTTTTACTAACGGCTGCTTTGATGTGTTGCATCGCGGCCACGTCACCTATCTGGCGCAAGCGCGCGCATTGGGCGCGGCGCTGGTGGTGGGGGTGAACAGCGATGCCTCGGTCAAGCGCCTGGGCAAGGGCGATGACCGACCACTCAATTCATTGGCAGACCGCATGGCGGTGCTGGCCGCGCTGCAAGCGGTGGATATGGTGGTGGAGTTCGACGAAGACACCCCTTTGTCGCTGATACTGGCTTGCCGCCCGAATGTGTTAGTGAAAGGCGGCGACTGGAAGCCAGAAAATATCGTAGGTGCCCAAGAGGTTCAAGGCTGGGGCGGCACGGTGCACAGCATTCCATTTTTACATCAGCGGTCAACCACCGCTTTATTGAACAAAATTCGCGCTCTCTAATTCCCCATGCCCATCCCAACCGGAATCACCCTACACAAACAATCACGGCAACTCGAAATTGCTTTTGATGATGGCGAAAATTACTCGCTACCCTTTGAGTTCCTGCGCATACATTCGCCTTCCGCCGAAGTGCGCGGGCACGGGCCGGGGCAAGAGGTATTGCAAATAGGCAAGAAAAATGTCGTGCTGCTCGAAGTAGAGCCAGTCGGCCACTACGCGCTCAGGCTAATCTTTGATGACACCCACGCTACGGGTCTTTACACTTGGGAATATTTACACGGTTTGGGTAAACATCAAGAAGAATTGTGGCAAGATTATTTGCACCAACTGGAAGAGGCAGGCGAGAGTCGCGAACCGCAGCATGATGATCCACAAACATCGTTCAAGAAAGGGTGCCACACTTAATAATTAAGCCTGGACAATTAAACCTGGACAATTAAGCCTGTAAAATATTGCCATGAAACAAACCACCCATTTCGGTTTTGATACCGTTTCTGAAGACGAAAAAGCCAAGCGCGTCGCGGGCGTGTTCACCTCGGTCGCCGGTAAATATGATGTGATGAACGACCTCATGTCGGCAGGGCTGCATCGCCTGTGGAAGCGCTTTGCAGTCAGCGTTAGCGGGGTACGCGAGGGACAGCGTGTGCTGGACGTAGCGGGCGGCTCTGCCGATTTGTCCAAGCTGTTTCTGAAAAAAGTGGGCAGCAGCGGCCAAGTCATTCTGACCGACATCAACAACGCCATGCTGCGCGTCGGGCGTGACCGTTTGCTGGACGCAGGCATTGCTACGCCAGTCACACAATGCGATGCCGAACACCTCCCTTTTCCAAACAATTATTTTGATTGCGTCAGCATTGCCTTCGGCCTGCGTAACGTCACGCACAAAGAGGCCGCGTTACGCGAAATGCAGCGCGTACTCAAGCCGGGTGGGCGATTGATCGTGCTGGAATTTTCCAAAGTAGCTAAGCCTCTGGAAAAGATATACGACACCTATTCATTCAAACTGCTGCCAAAAATCGGACAACTCATTGCCAAAGATGCAGACAGTTATCGCTACCTGGCAGAATCCATCCGCATGCACCCAGGGCAGGAAGAGCTCAAGACTATGATGATTGATGCAGGATTGGAGCGAGTTGAATATTTTAATCTGACCGGTGGCGTGGTCGCGGTGCATCGCGGATATAAATTTTAATACCAAGAAATTTTATGCTAACTCCAGATAAATTAATTATCGAATTTGACCGAGGCCTGCGTACCCTGCTGGGTAAGGCACACAGCAACCGACCTTTGCCGGATGCCGGTCTGCCCGATGCCGTGTTGAGCGAGTCGGAGAAAAAACTTGCGGCTGCGCTGATGCGGGTTAATCACAGCGGCGAAGTTTGCGCACAAGCGTTGTATCAAGGCCAGGCCCTGACTGCACGCGACCCAGCGGTGCAAGATCGCTTGCATTTGGCCGCGCAAGAGGAGACTGATCATCTTGCCTGGACCGCACACCGAGTAGCCGATTTGGGCGGCCACCTAAGCGCGCTCAATCCACTGTGGTACGGCAGCTCACTGGCCATCGGCGCGCTGGCCGGATTGCTGGGCGACAAATGGAATCTCGGTTTTTTGGCGGAAACAGAACGGCAAGTGGGGCAACACCTACAAAGCCATCTGGCGCGCTTGCCGCTACAGGATGAAAAAAGCCGGGCAGTAGTGAGCCAGATGGTCGTGGATGAAACCCAGCACGCGCAAATGGCAACAGAGTTAGGCGGTGCGGAACTGCCGCTGCCAGTGAAACAACTGATGAAAATGGCTTCTGGGGTGATGACGCGCACTTCGTATTGGCTTTGAACCCAGATAGTTCATTAGCAAAAATTGCGTCATTCCGGCCCTTCGACCGGCTCAGGATAAACTGGCCTTCGGCCAGGCCGGAATGACGAATTTTTAGAGATGCCTATTAGTTTTGTCCGCTTCGCGGTGCATTTTTTATGACTGGATTCCTGCCTGCGCCGGAATGACCAAATTGAATTATTAGATGCATCCTAAACTTTGGCACAGGGGGATGCTGGTGTTGCAAAAATACAACACCCCTCTTGCTTTGCTACCAAGCCAACTGACAGAATGCGCCCTGCTTCTCAAGCGGTACTGTTTGAGGGGTTTTCCAGTGAAGACCATATTTTAATTTTAGGAGAAACTGCATGAACATGAAAAAAAGTCTGATTGCTTTAGCAGTAGCCGGTGCTTTTGTAGCCCCAGTTGCCATGGCCGAAACAACCATCTATGGCAAAATGCATGTGTCCTTTGACAGAGCCGACGATGGCGTTGCCGTTGGTGCTGCCAAAACCAATGAACTGACCAGCAATGAGTCGAACCTGGGCTTCAAGGGTGCGGAAGATTTGGGTGGCGGTATGTCCGCGATCTGGCAAATTGAAAGCGAGATTTCTGCTGATGATAGCGGCATTGATACAGACAGTGATGGTGTTGATGACACGAATAACGGGCTGGCTACACGCAACACCTTCATCGGTCTGAAAAGCGACAGCATGGGTACCGTGTTAGTGGGTAATTACGACTCACCGTACAAGTCGGCAACTCGCGGTCTGGACGTATTTGCTACGACCGCTGCCGACAATCGCGGTGGCTTGGGCCTTAAAGGAATGGGTTTTGGCCATGATGCGCGTGCCTCCAACACGCTCAACTACAGAAGCCCGGATATGGGTGGCTTGTCGGTAGCGGTTGCCACCGTGTTCGGCGCTGAGACGGCTGCTAATGGTGACGCTAAGGGTTCGGCTACCTCTTTGGCTGCGATGTACACCATGGATAACATCTATGCGACTTTGGCCATTCAAAATGCCAAAGCGGGTGATAATGGCTCTGGTGATTTGGCTGCGGATGGAAAATTGTTTGGCAAATTGGTTGCCGCCGCAGCAGTTGGCGACAAAGCCAGCGCCACCAAGCTGGGCGTAGGCTACACCATGGATGCGATTGCGCTGAATCTGGTGTATGAAATGCTGAGCTATAAGGCAGCCGGTGGTGAAGCTGAAAACACCAACATCTATCTGGCCGGTAAGTACAACCTCGACAGCAGCAATGCGGTCAAGCTGGCTTACACCACAGTGGGTGATACCAAAGATGCTATTACTGATGACGGCAACACACAAATTTCGATCGGTTATGACCACAGCATGAGCAAAAATACCACAGTGTATGCTTTGTACTCCCAAGCGGATGAAAATGTTGATAATGGTGATTCACCGACCGTCTTGTCGTTCGGCCTGAAGCACTCGTTCTAATCGTTGCCCCCGACAGGGGGTGAACAATGGAACATGGAAACGGACACCTTCGGGTGTCCGTTTTTCATTGGGGGTTGTTTGGTTGTGTCATTCGGTTAAGCCAGACCTATTCCTGATAGATTATTTTGTTAAAGTTTACCTTCTTCTTGCCGTTAACCTCATTAAGGCCTCTGCCTCTTGCGCTTGGTCATCACGTTTGAAACTAACAATAAATTTGACCTGGATTGCATAGATACGATGATGTGGTTCATTGAGCTTCTTTGAACGACTGGGGAGCGTAAAAAGGTAAATTATGAAGAATATTTTGTCCATGTGTTCCAACATGCGTTTGCGCACCAAAATATTAAGCATGTTTGGCGGGATGGTTGCGGTGATGAGCTTGATATTGGCGCTGAGCGTTTTTATCATGCTGCATCAAAGCGGTGTGGCTGAGCAAGCTGCTACCCAAGCCACTCACCGCGTGGAATCCGCCACCACGACACAGCGCGGCATTGTGGAAATGGATCGTAATATTCAAGCCCTGATTGCGGCTGATGAATCCGGGGCTATTCGTGCTGCTGCTATTGCTTCGATACGTGCGGGTGCCAGCATAGACGAACACCTAGCCACATTAAAAGAGGTATTTGAAAATGATAGTGACGTTACATCACTGGCGGAAAAGATGGCCGCACTGCGCCCCAAGCAGTTGGAAATCGTCAGTGTAGGGCGTGCCAATGAAGATGAACGTGCTCTGCAATTATATTCTGTTGCTGCGAGTGAATTTAAAACCATTGCTGATTTGGCGCAGAGCGTAACTCAGCATAGCCAAGAACTGGCGCTATCGGAAATGGCTCGCGTCAAACTGGAATCAAAGAAGCAAATGATGTTTCTTGGCGTGATCTGTATTCTCGGCGCAGGTTTAGGTATGTTAATGGCATGGTTATGGGCGCGTTCCATGAGTCGAGCCATGGGTAAAATTGAAGGTGCGATGGTCGCGTTAGCCAATGGTGACCTGACTGTTACCTTAGATGTGAAAAATGCCAGCCGGGATGAAATTGGTAGAATTCAGACAGCGATTAACCTCACCGTCGGCAACTTGCGTAATATCGTGCAAAGCGTGGCGAATGCAGCAAGCGATGTTTCTAATAATTCCAGTGCTATTGCCGAAGGCGCGTTGGGAGCGGGTGCTGCAGCAGGGCGCTTGGACGAAAGTTCGGGTTCGATCTATTCGCAAACGGGTTCGCTCAGCAATGCTTCATCTAACGCATTCAAGTTGCTGGGTGTGGCTGGTGATAATGCAACGGCCGCGTCCAGCGTTGCTCAGGTAGCCAGTGAAGAGCTGCTGCAAACGGTAGAGAGCTTTCAGACTTTCCAAACAGAAATGCGAAGCACCGCAGAAAAAAGCCGGGAACTATCCAGTTTGGCCGGCCAGATTCAATCTATTACCAAGACTATTAAAGGCATTGCCGATCAGACCAATTTGCTGGCATTGAATGCTGCCATTGAAGCGGCGCGGGCGGGCGAGCAAGGGCGCGGTTTCGCTGTGGTGGCAGACGAGGTGCGTAAACTTGCAGGCAATACTGGTACAGCCGTTAACGAAATATCCATGCTGGTAGTCAATATTGACAAGAGCGTCAATGATACGGTGGCGGCCATAGATCACGTACTTGAAAAGACCGAAAGCAACATTAAACAATTGAGCGGTGCCGTCAATCAAACTCAGGTCAGTAACGAGCGCATCCAAGCCATTAGTCAATCCATGCGTGATATTGTCAGCCTGGTCAGCGAACAGGAAAAAGCGACTTCCAGTATTGCTGGCGAAGCAAGCCACCTCGCCACCTTGGCCAGCGATAATCGCAATCAGGCAACGCGCTTGGGCGGGGAATCTCAGAGTCTAGACAAGGCGGCAAAGGAGCTTGTCTCAGCAATGAAGAATTTTAAATATTAAATGTTTAACCCACTATAAGGAGAGCAAAAATGAAACGTATCGCCTTTATCACTGCCTCTGTCGCCATGCTGGCATCGTTGCATGCGGTCGGAGCAGAAGTTGAATTGATACAAAAGAACAAAACATTTTCGGTGAAGGAGCTTAAGTTAAAAAAAGGTGATTCGGTAAAGTTTACCAATGCCGACCCTTTCTTCCATAATATTTTTAGTCTGTCGGCGAGCAAGACATTTGACTTGGGTTCCTACGGCAATGGCGAATCAAAAAGTATTGTGTTCGATACGGCGGGGCAAATTGATATAGAGTGCGCCATCCATCCCTCCATGCAGTTAACTGTTCAGGTGGAATAATTGATGAACGCCCGTAGGTGGTTCTCAAGTATATTACTTCTCGCGTTGCCGTTGCAGGGGTCGGCCGATTCGGTGGAGTATTGCGGCGTAGAAGCGATGCCTTGTATGGGCTATGGTGCCGCTATATTTCAGGAACGGTGCTCGCTGTGCCACGGTAGCGATGGCATGGGCGAGGGCGCACTGGCGCTATCGGTGAAAGAACACCCTGCCACTAATCTGTTGGAGCCGCGGGTTACTTTTGATGATGAATCATTGCGCCGTGCTATTACAGAAGGCTCGCACTTTGCCGACATTAGCCCGATGATGCCACCGTGGGGCGATGAGCTTACCGTTACCCAGATGGATTCGGTGACCATGTTTGTTTCATTTTTGCGTAAGGACACCGAGGGCGCGCTCAAAATTGCATGGAGTGCTGCAAAGGAAACCAAGCCATCGGCCAAAATCGGACGGACTGTTTTTCTAAGCCGTTGCTCGTTGTGCCACGGCATGGAGGCGATGGGTGACGGGCGTATGGCTTCCCGTTTGAACCCCAAGCCAGTCAACCTGACCCAAAGTCGCGCGCCAGACAGCTATCTGCGTACCATCATTACCTTGGGTGGTGATGCGGTAGGCCGCTCGCCCAGAATGCCGACTTGGGGCGGAGCGCTGACAGAAGCAGAGATTGATTCGGTTATTCTCTACGTGAACACTCTGCGTCCAGCAGTTCAGAAAGATTCTGCCCCCCTTTCGACTAAAGCCAGTGCAAAAGAAGGGGCTGCCGTGTTCAAGGATAATTGTGTTCCCTGTCATGGCGACACGGGGCAGGGTGATGGCGCGCTAGCACAGTCGCTCTCCAGCAAACCAGTCAACCTCACCAAAAGTCGCCTGCCCAATGAGTATATGAGAACGATCATTACTGAAGGAAGCGCAGCGGTAGGCCGCTCTGAAAATATGCCGGCATGGGGAGGCACACTATCCGACATTCAGATTGATTCCGCCATTATGTATATCAACACCTTGCGTCCGCCACAAAATTAACCACCAACCACCAATCTAAGAGGAGAAGAAGATGAGTATTCTGAAAATAATGATCAGTTACATACTGGTAATTGCAGCACTTAATGTTCAGGCAGCCGATGATAATTTATACACTTTTCAACCTGGCCATGCCAGCCTTAAGGAGTGGTTATTACCGGATAAGGTGCCCTTCCCGGCGGATAACGAACCAAACGCAGATCGCGTTGCGCTGGGCAAGATGCTTTATTTCGACCCACGTCTTTCCGGCGATGGCAACCTGAGTTGCAGCGATTGCCATAATCCTAGCTTGGGCTGGTCAGACGGTCAGGCCACGGCCAAGGGCGTGAAGAGCATGGTGCTGGGACGCGCCTCACCCACCATTATCAATACCGCCTATAACACCATACAGATGTGGGATGGGCGTAAGAAGTCGCTGGAAGATCAAGCCATGGGGCCAATGGAAGCTACTGTTGAAATGAACATGAACATCAAGCGCCTGTTCGAATGGCTGAATGGTAATGCAGGATATAAGATGTTGTTTGCTCGTGCTTACCCTGGTGAGGACATCAGCGCAGCGACCTTGTCCAAAGCTATGGCTTCTTTCGAGCGCACCGCCATTTCCAACAACTCCCCCTTTGATCGTTGGGTAAAGGGGGACGCCAAAGCCATGACGCCACAACAAGTAGATGGCTTCAAATTGTTTGCTGGAAAAGCCCATTGTTCCGAGTGCCACTCTGCCCCAAACTTTACCGATAATGGTTTCCACAATGTAGGCTTACCCTCATATGGCGCGCCTGAACCAGATATGGGGCGTTACGCGCAAAAGCCGGTTAAATCCATGCGCGGCGCATTCAAGACCCCAACATTACGTGACATCAACACCAATGCGCCCTATTTCCACGATGGTGCCGCCCATACGTTAACGGAGGTAGTCGAACATTACAACAAAGGCGGGGTAATCAAGACTGACTTGTCCCCCAGCATTAAGGAGCTAGGATTGACCCAAGCAGAAAAGGATTCACTGGTATCATTCCTGCATGCACTCACTTCTCCTTTTCAGGCCGTCAGCCTGCCTGATCTTCCCAAACCTTAAGGAAGGCGTGTGGCGAGCAAGCACCTGACTGAAAACGACGTGACGCCCCCGGAAGTTTACCGGGGGCGGCGTCTTTTTATTGCCTCTGCTGCCGCTTTGCTGGGGGCAGGTTGGGTAGATCGTCAGGCCTTTCCGGCTTGTGCCTTGCTTAAAAATCCCGACACGCTTAAAGCTGCCGGTGAAAAACCCAACACGCTTGAAGAAATTACTTTCTATAATAATTACTACGAATTTTCCACCAACAAAGAAGCGGTACGCATACTCGCGCAAGAGTTGACAACCTCGCCTTGGAACGTAGTGATAGAAGGTGAAGTCGCCAAACCGATTACGATAGGCATAGAAGACATTCTGAAAAAATTTCCTTCAGAGGAGCGTATTTATCGTTTGCGCTGTGTCGAAGGCTGGAGCATGGTCATTCCCTGGAACGGATTTCCCTTATGCCATTTGATAGAAATGGCGCGCCCGACAGCACAAGCTAAATATGTGGAGTTTGTTAGTCTGCATCGTTCCAAAGAAATGATAGGTCAGCGTGGCGGCAGTTTGGAATGGCCTTATCGAGAAGGGCTGCGCCTGGATGAAGCCATGCACCCGCTGGCTTTTGTCGCAACCGGGCTGTACGGTAACACCCTGCCCAAGCAGAACGGCGCACCGTTGCGTATTGTGTTGCCGTGGAAATATGGCTTCAAGAGCGCCAAGGCCATTACCCATATTCGTTTTTTGCGTGAGCAGCCGCAAACCAGCTGGAATAAAATTGCTCCTGCCGAGTATGGGTTTTATGGCAATGTTAATCCAGAAGTGCCGCACCCGCGCTGGATACAGAAACGCGAGAATCGCATCGGTGAGTTACGCAAGCGCCCAACATTGCCCTTTAATGGCTATGCCGAAGAGGTGGCACATCTTTATGCAGGCATAGACCCGCTGTTGCAATTTTAAAACGTAGAATGCGGATTATTACGCTGACAAATACCAGCACTTGATCTATGCTGCTTTATGTTTAACCCCCCCCTAAAAACGTGGCCCTTCCAATACTATCGAGCGCTATGGTGGGCTGTGCTCATGCTGACTCTGCTGCCTGCAATAATTTTGGCGCTGGATTACATCAATAAAAATTTAGGTGTTAACGGCCTAGAAACCTTGGAGCGGGTAACGGGTCGCTGGGCGATGATATTGCTCATTCTGACATTGTTCATTACGCCGGGGCGCAGGATGTTGCTGCGCCTGTTCCGGCTACTCGGCTGGCGCTGGGGTAAACGCCTGCCGGATTGGAACTTTATGATACACATGCGGCGTATGTTGGGTCTGGTTTGTTTTTTTTATGGGGTTGCTCATGCTGGGGTTTATTTGGAATTTGATCTAAGCTGGGATTGGGATGCGCTTGCCGACGATCTATATGAAAAGCCGTATATTGTGGCGGGCGTACTCAGCTTGGCGTTGCTCACGTTGCTTGCCATCACTTCCCCCGATGAGATGATACGCATGCTTAAACGCAACTGGCGGCGTATTCATCGGCTGATCTACCTGATTGCGTTGTTGACTATTGCCCATTGGTGGTGGATGTCCAAGCCGGGTGACCTGCGTTCTCTTCCTTATATCCTTGTATTGCTCGCACTGCTCGCATACCGGGTGGTAGTCTGGCGTAATTGGTTTTCTGGGAAGGATGCTGATGATGGAATGCCCGCCGCTTCGCGTGAATCACCGCACGCATAGTTGACTTTTGCTGTTGAACTAATTTTATTGCGCGAAATAAACGCCGCTAATATTTCCTTCCACTATTTGGAAAGATGGAGAAATTCGTTGCCATCACACAACCTTGAATGCTGAAAATTGGAGATGCAAGGTTGAACCCAATGCTGTTCACTTAACCGTTCGTGGTGAGCTTGTCGAACCACTAGCTTCGCAACTGGAGCCCTTCGACAAGCTCAGGGCGAACGGAAATTTGCCTAAGTGAACAGCATTGAGGTTGAACCCTAATTTTCCATTAGGCAGAATTACCTCATTCCCACCTTCGCAGGAATGACGTAATTGGGTCTAATTGTCAACGTAGAGTGGCTACGCCCACGGTAAATTTGTTCTCCAGGTAATTATGTTTAAAATCAATAAATGTAGGGTGGGCACGTTTTTGTGCCCACGCGGTTACCAATCCGCGTGGGCAGACGATAAAGCTGTCTGCCCACCCTACGATTATTTGGAGAACAAATTTACCCTGGCTACGCCCTCCGAACATTTTTTATTTTTTTCGCACATCTTCAATCACTTGATCGCCCTCGCTACGTACGCTAATGGAAAATCTGGGTTTAACGCATCTTCGCCACTGCATCTTCTACCCGTTCCACCGCAATGATTTCCATGCCTGCGATTTTTTGCTTAGGCGCATTGGCCTTGGGGATGATGGCGTGAGTAAAACCCAGTTTGGCGGCTTCTTTCAGACGTTCTTGACCGCGCTGTACCGGGCGTACTTCACCTGCTAAACCCACCTCACCAAACACCACCATTTTTTCTGGCAACGGTTTGTTGCGTAACGATGACACGATAGCCAACAACACCGCCAAATCAGCACCCGGCTCGGTGATTTTTACGCCGCCAACGGCATTGATGAATACATCCTGATCAAAGCAAGCGATGCCTGCGTGACGATGCAGCACGGCCAGCAACATCGCCAGGCGGTTTTGTTCCAGACCCAATGACAGGCGGCGCGGGCTGGGAGAATGCGAATCATCGAGCAAGGCTTGAATTTCCACCAGCAAGGGGCGTGTGCCTTCCTGTGTCACCATCACACACGATCCGGGCACTTGCGCGCCATGCTGCGATAAAAATAATGCGGAAGGGTTGCTGACTTCGCGCAGACCTTTTTCAGTCATGGCGAATACGCCCAACTCGTTCACTGCACCAAAGCGATTTTTGAATGCGCGGATTAAACGGAAACTGGAATGCGTGTCACCCTCGAAATACAGCACGGTATCCACGATGTGTTCCAACACACGCGGCCCGGCTAGCGTGCCTTCCTTGGTGACATGGCCGACCAATATCATGGTCACGGCGCTGGTCTTGGCCAAACGTGTGAGTTGCGCCGCACATTCGCGCACTTGCGCCACCGAGCCGGGGGCGGAGGTGAGCTGCTCGGAATACACGGTCTGAATGGAATCAATCACCACCACGTCCGGCTTTTCTTGGGCGATGATTGCTTGTATTTTTTCCAGTTGAATTTCTGCCAGCAAGTGCATGCCGCGCGCGTCGAGTGCTAAACGCTTGGCGCGCAGTGCGATTTGTTGCGCTGATTCTTCGCCGCTTACGTACAGCACTTTTTGTTGGCTGGAGAGATGCGCCAGCGTTTGCAACAACAAGGTGGATTTTCCTATGCCGGGATCGCCGCCGATCAACACCACGCCGCCGCTGACCAGCCCACCGCCCAACACACGGTCGAACTCGACGATGCCCGTAGGCGTGCGCGGCACTTCTTCTGCGCCCACTTCGGCCAAGGTCTGCACCTTGCCGGTTGTAGTCAGCGCGCTGTAGCGGTTTTTGCCGCTGGGGGCGGATTCTGCAATGCTTTCAACCAGCGTATTCCACGCCGTGCAATGTGGACATTGACCTTGCCATTTTGGCACTTGTCCCCCGCATTCAGTACAACTGTAGATTGTTTTTATTTTCGCCATTGGGCAATTGAATAGTGCGTAAAAAATTTAGCTCCAGCACAGCTAGAAATAACCCTGCTCCAAAAATTTATTTTGCCGCAACGCATAAGGGTTATATGTAAGTCTGAAAATGTTTTACGCAACACAGCAATGGGAATGCAATGAAGTTGCTGGGTGGAAATGGAGATATGCCCTTATGCTTTATAACCCCAAAGCAATGGGCGATTAATGGAAATACCTTTGCTGGGCGGCGTTATTTCACGTATAGCATAAGCATCCTGCCCGCTGTCGCGCAACAGCGGCACGGGCAGAGGCGTGCCCTTAGTGCTGACTATGCTTTGCACCTGTGGCGACATGGCATTTGCTCCACGTCTAACCACAACCGCCGTCTCGCCGTTTTGCAATTTGACAAAAGAACCGGGAGGAAACACGCCCAGTTCCTTGATAAAAAAATTGGGGAGCGATTCATCAATCGCAGCGCCGCGCTTGAGGAAAGTGTCGCATAGCGCATCCCGCGTAAATTTTACCACTCGATAGTTGCGCGGGGAAATCAGTGCGCTATAGGTATCGGCCAACGACTCAATCCGCACCAGCAGAGAAACATCGTCCCCGCTCAATGCGCCGGGATAGCCCTTGCCATCCTGCCTTTCATGGTGGTTCTGCACGGTGTTAATCCAAACGCTATCTTGCACCCCGGCTTCGCGCAACATGTCGGCTGCTCTCTTGGGATGCTGGTGAATTTTTTCTGATTGCTCGTCAGTCAACGGGGCTTGCTGCTTTTGCAAGGTATCTTGCAACTCTATCATGGCAATATTGCTGGTTAAGGCAGCCGCAAGCAGAGATAATCTCGACTCGTCAGCTATACCCTTTTTTTTCGCAATCAATTCGCACAAAATGGCCACATGCAAAGGATGAGTAATGGTGTAGCGCCCTTCACTACCCAGCGCCAACATGCCTAAGGCCGCATCCGCATCCATCTCACAGGCGCTTTGCAAATCCTTGCATATTCTGGTGGTGCGACCGGGAAAGTCGGTCAACTGCGAAGTCGCCAGGCTGGAAAAAAGCATCCTTAAGCGCAGATCTATATCTGACATCAGGCTAAATGGCGATTGTTTTTCTATCGGAGCAGAGCTTGTCATAGTATCCAGTTCAGCAAATAGGCGTTCTCGTGTCGAGTATATGCTGGCAACTAGCAAATAACAACGTCCTGTTTGCGCGTGATAGTGTCTTCGATGCTCCCATGCAATGCATCCATCTCAACCAGCAGCAAACGGAAGTCCTCATGCGTATAGCGCCGCGGTCTGTGGTGAACTGTTTGATGCAGCGTGCGACCTGTGCGCGGGACAGGCCGGTCACCTTGCGCAGGTATCGCCACAGGATGCATTTGTCGGAACACTTGCAGCGCAGGTAGCCGAACTGCCTAAGTGTGCAGGCCATCCAGTCATAGAAGCAGGTGCGATCCTCCAGCGTGAACGAGTGGGGCTGGCTGCCCGACACAAAGGCTCGCACCTGTGCCAATGTTTGTAGTCCTTGGGTGTGTAAAGTCACGATCATGCCTCCATGATCCCAACTTTCGCTCCTCCAGGCTCATCTCGCGCTGGAAACACACCCCTTCGTTCAGGCTTACTTGTCATTGGACTAGGCTACTGCTTTCATTGATTGTTCAAAGTAAACTATACTGTGTGCAACAAAGAAATCTTCCCTTTGATGTAATCGGTCACAGTCACCCACCTGAGTTGCGGACTGTTTGGACATTTTTGCAAGAAAGTGACTTTAAAGAATGTTTAGAAGCGTTAACGTACTATGAGTAAAACTACTGTTTACTCATCAGCGCCGATTTTGATTGCTTCTGATGTCGTGGCTGATGCCGAAAAGGCAAAGAAACTACTAGACCGCGAATATCAGCATGTCTTTGTGTCAACTGATGCCCATAAAATGGTCAAAGATTTTGAGTGGCACAAACCACAAGTTTTGGTGCTTGCCTTCAACGCGCTTGAGAAGGCGGAATGTTATGTCCGCGAATTACAGGATACCAGCACCCAGTTACCCCTCCGTCAGTATCGCTCCGTGATCTTGTGCAACCAAAATGAAGTTGAGCAGGTTTGCTGCATGTGCCAACAAAAATATTTTGATGATTACGTACTGTTCTGGCCGAAGATACATGACGCGCAAAGGTTGGCAATGGCGGTGCACGGTGTATTGCTGGAGCATTCCTTGTTCAACAGCAGTGAGCCGTCGGCCACAGATTTCGCGGTGCATACACGTAGCCTTGCCAAGCTGGAAACTGTACTCAGTCATCAAATAAAACAAAGTGCTCAGCAAATTGCACTGGTTCTGCGTGCCATGCATCAAGTCAAGCAAGAGATAGACTCGGCGCAGGAAGCTGGCCGCTTTGCAATTGATGAAGTAGGCCAGCAATTTCGTACTATGGAAGAATCAGTACAGCAACTTAGCAAATGGGTTAAAGAATTAAAGGAAGAATGTACACCGCATTTTGAATCAGTACGAGCGCTGAGTACGCTTGCTGAGCGTGCTCGAATGACGATTCTGGTTGCAGATGACGATGAATTCCAGCACGAATTTATAAACGAACTTTTGCCTGAAAAAAATTATCGCAAAGTATTTGCCCGTAGCGGCGTGGAAGCTTTAAACATAGTAAACAATATTCGACCAGACCTGATACTTATAGATATCATCATGTCCGATATGGACGGTATAGAAACCACGAGGCGTATTAAGCGGATTCCGCAACTTGCCAATGTTCCAGTGATCATGATGACTGGGAAAAGCGCGCAAGACGCGGTGAAAGAAAGCATAGAAGCTGGCGCGGTCAATTTCATTGTGAAGCCATTTGATCGCAAAACATTACTGGCCAAAATCGCCTCGGCGATGCGTTCGCAGCATTGATCCTATAAAAAACATTTGGCCACAGAGAACACAGAGTTTACAGAGAAAAACAATGGGTTGCTGTTAATGACCTCCGCACAGACCCTCAATCTTAGAGCGAGGCATCCCCTGCAAATCGGTTGTCATGCGGTAACCAACCCGCGCATCAGACTGATCAACCGTCGGCATGCTGCCCGTTCTGCTAGCCATACACTGCACGATGATTTTTAGGAGCTTGATTATTGGAAAACTTGACAGGTCAATACATATCAGGATTTTGAATTTTTAGAGGTGGCCTAACGTCACTTCACCCGAATGGATTATCCGAGATTAAATTAACCGCCGATCAATTATTATTCCATTTCCAGATAAAAACACCATTAATTCGACATCTCAAACCGTTCGGCCTGACCCTTCGGCTGCGCTCAAGACTAAAGGCCTTGTCGAAGGCCAGTATTTACAAGGTAACTGTGGTTCGACAGGCTCACCACGAACGGACTTAATTATTGGCATTTCTAATGGGATTGGAATTAGTAGTCATGACGTGATTTATTTTTTTTAGCTGGCTTTCCAGGTTTTCCTCTGCTGCCAATCTTTCGTCGTAAAATGCAAACGCATGCGTGGATGTTTTTTGTATCAATTGCGCCATTTCAAGCTGTATTTCATTAAAGCCAAGTTTGAAGCATAGGCGTTCCAGTTCACTGCAAAAACCCTCAAATAATGCATGAAACTGTTGCTGTTTCATCAGACGTTGTTGCTCGATATCAGGCAAATTTGTTTTCGAATTTGAAATCAGTTGTTTGAAAATGTCCTGTTGCTGTGTCCAAGAAATCTGGTCATCCAGTGTAGCCACACGCGATGTTGCTGCTTCGGCCAATATGGCTAGGTTGTCCTTCATGCGCCCGTGGTGGTCAGCGTCGTCGTTTGGCTTATTCTTGGTAATGATGGTGATTTGATCAAAATTATAAGATGTGCAGAGACCAAATTCGAATATGTGTCCCTGCGTAGATAGATTGCTGAGTACGGATTCTTCCAGAGGCGAGCAAGGGCCGTTTGCGGTACGCGACACTGTCCTGTGTTTTCCGCGAATTTGCACACTAGCCTCTAAACCATATGAACTGACAGTAGTCAGTATTTCCTGGCATAGCGAAACATAATCGAGGCAACTAATGCTTTTCCTCAAAAACTGCACAACCGCTCCCAGCTCAGCGGCACTGGTCATAGCAGTCATGGCGGTAGTGAAGGCATTGGAGATGTCTGACTTAAGACGCTGGCGTTCGACACGATGATTTATCGCTAAATGTATCTTGGAGCGCAATTCTCCTGCTGCTACCGGTTTGGTCAGGTAATCATCTCCACCCGCCTCATATCCAGCCAAGCGTTCTTTTTCACTCACCATGCCAGACAGAAAAATGATTGGTAGATTGCCTAATGTTGAATCACCGCGTAGCAGCCGACAAACATCGTAACCTGACAGGCCGGGCATGGAAACGTCGAGCAACACCAAATCCGGTGAGGTTGTTGAAAATGCACTCAAGGCAGATCGCCCATTAGCAAAACGATGTACGAGATAATCCGCAGATAGCAATCCCTCGACAAACTCGGCCGCAAAGTCATCGTCTTCGACAAGGAGTATTGTGGGGCGTGTGCCCATAGCATATCAACCAATAATTAATCATAACGGCAAAATCTACTACGCAAAATAACGGCAGCGTTGCACGAAATCCACATGTATTTATGGATACACTCGGATTCCTACGTTTTGAGCGCCTTACCTTCATACGTTCGCTACGGTTTATGTCGCCATGTATAGCGATCAATATTATTGTTAGTGCGAAGCAAGAGAAGCATATAGCTTCAGATGAAAATAGTTTGCTATATGTATCTTGGTGACCAGCGCTTACTAGTTTATGGGATTTTCAATGAGTCGGGGAGTTGTTAGATTTATTTATTTGCTCTGTAACAGCCAGAAAAATCCCATTCAGTCCTGTTGCGCGAGTGCGGGTGTCCTGCATTTTACCCGTGAGTGCAGCGGTTTCCAGTTCTTGACAGAGTTCTCCCAATTGCAAAGCTCCCACCGTGCGAGCCGCTGATTTCAGCTTGTGTGTCACTTCTGCTACGGTGACTGCATTATTTGCCGCAACTGCAGCATTAATTTCTGCCACATGCTTTTCCGAGCTAGACAAAAATATGTCCAGCAAGCGGCGGTGCATGGCAGGGTTATCACCTATCATCTGTGTCAACATGGTGGCATCCCACACGACAGTTGGGGTATCGGTAATTTGTGGTATTTTGAAGTTTGTATCAGTCATCGTCTTTTCCTCCGATTCAGCTTGTGGTAGCCATTTTGCCAGCATTGCCCCCAGCTTATTCAGGCGTAGCGGTTTTGACAAGTAATCGTCAATGCCTTTTTCTAGGCAGCGTTCCAACTCACCCTGCATAGCATTTGCGGTCACAGCGATTATCGGGAAGTGTGTGCCGAGAGGTTCTTCTTCACGAATTGCTGCCGTGAGCTGTGTGCCATCCATATTGGGCATATGATAATCAGTCAGCAGTAGTGCATAACGCCCACTACGCCAACGCTGTAAAGCTTCACACCCACCTACAGCAACTTCTGAAGCATAACCCAGCAAGTGCAGTTGTTCTTGTATGACTTCACGGTTAATTTCATTATCCTCAGCCAGCAAGATAAGCTGACCGGTTGATTCTGCCTCTGCCACGCTAGGAGTGGTTTTGCGTGAATATTTGCGCTGGTCAGTTTTTTTGACGCTATCCTGCACAGTGAGCAGTCCTGCTGCTATGGCTACTCCATTTATTAAGTCATAATACAGGAGTGGGTTAACCATGATCGTCACAGCCTTTGGGTAAATACTCGAACCACTGCGACAGATGAGTTGTACTAACCCAACTTGGTCGGGCAGGACAATTTTTTCGTTTGTGGACGATTTCCAGACAACACTTTTATCACGCAGCAATACTGTCATGCCGACCGAATCCTGTAATTGTTTTCGCGCCACTTCCATATTAGGGACGACCGTTACTTCGGCACCCGCGTAGCGCAGGTAAGTCGGTAAAATTTCGACGTATGCCGGGTCGCATGTCACAGCTATTACACGCACTCCAGCCAAGTCAGGTGTAGTGGGCAATACTCGTGCCGGGGATGATTCCAGCAGTGGAAGCTCTACTGTAAATTCCGAACCTAGCCCCGGTGTGCTCTGTACAGAAATTTGACCGTGCAACAGTTCTACCAACCGTTTGGTGATGCTGAGGCCGAGACCCGTGCCGCCAAAGCGACGCGTGGTGCTGTTATCCGCCTGAGTGAATGGCTGAAATAATTGCGCTAAGACTTCTGCCGAAATGCCGATGCCATTATCTATGATGCGTAAGCGCAAGCCGGGCTGACCATCGGCCAAAATGGATTTTTCTGCACGCAGCGTGACCTGACCCCCTCGGCCATCACCGTGATGGATAAATTTGAGCGCATTGCCTAATAGATTTATCAATACCTGTCGCAACCGCACTGGGTCGGACAATATCCAGGGTGGAATGTCGGGTGAAATGAGTACGTACAAATCAATGTTCTGATTGGCTGTGACCGAGGTTAGGAGTTCCGCTACGCTTTCCGCTATTTCTCGCACGCAGGTTGGAATGGCTTCAACGGTAAGTTTACCTGCTTCAACCTTGGAAAAATCTATGATGTCATTTAAAATATCCAGCAGGGCTAGCGAGGAATCACGTATGGTTCTGACCATACGTCGCTGTTCTATAGAAAGTTGCGTCTCCTGCAAAATATCCACCATGCCTATCACCCCATTCATGGGAGTGCGGATTTCATGACTCATATTGGCCAGAAATTCTGATTTGGCGTGATTGGCTGTTTCGGCAATTTCCTTAGCTTGTAATACCTCTACGGTCTGCTCTTCCACCATTTCCTGTAGATGGTTACGATGTTGCTCCAGCTCAGCCTCTGTTTGCTTACGCTCGGTGATGTCAGAAAAAATCGCCACATGATGCGTAGTTTCACCCTGATTGTTTTTGGCGGTATTAATACTCTGCCATTCAGCATAAATTTCGCCGTTTTTGCGACGACTCCAAACCTCACTGCTCCAGCGCCCGGTTTCTTGCAGAGTCTGCCACTGCGCTTGATAAAATTCGGCACTGTGCCGACCCGAGTTTAAAATTTTTGGGGTCTGTCCGATTATTTCGTCTTTGGCATAGCCAGTAATCCGGCTGAAAGCTGCATTAACATTAATGATGCGGTGTTCACTGTCGGTGATGAGAATGGCCTCGGATGAGGCGTCGAATACTGTGGCCGCAAGCTGCACCTCCACTCTGGACTTAACTTCCCAAGCACACTTCTGAATAGCCAGCACCAACAGTTCGACATTGATCGGTTTGAGGACGTACTTGTCAATGCCCAGGTTGATCGCTCTGAGAAGGTATTCCGGTTCGCCGAATGCCGTAGTTACAATGATTGGCGTGAATACACTCTCCCGTCGGATGATCTCGGCCATTTTCAGTCCATCCATCACTGGCATCAGAATGTCTGTTACCACCACTTCAGGTTTGTGCTGATGCCACGCATCCAAACCCTCCTGACCGTTGCTCGCACAGTATAGCTTGCCTACCCGGCGCTCCAAAAACTGTGACAGTTGTTCACGGACATCGGCATCATCCTCGACATACAGCACCGAAGTGTGTTTCAGTGGATTACTTATGTCGCGTGCAGCCAAGAGTTTGCTGGAAAGATCATTCATAATTTTTCTAAACCCCCTTGAATTGGTAAGGAAGAGATAGTAGAAGCCACTCTCAAGGGCATCTCTAAAAATCCAAACTCCGTCGCGATACGGCGTTGCTCAAAAAATTTTAACGCTTACATATCACACATATGCAGCGCGCTAAAATTTTGATCGCGCCTTGTCTCACTTAGGATTTTGAATTTTTAGAGGCGCCCTCAAGAGGAGGGAGTGGTGATAATAAACCGACTACCCCCCTGAATGGTGTTTACCCTGATACTGCCACTCATGTTATTTTCGATAATCATTTTAGACATGTACAGACCGATACCCGTACCACTTGCCTTGGTGGTGAAATAGGGATCGAAAATTCTTGGCAAGACTTCAGCTGCAATTCCGCCTGCATTATCCTGCACCACCAACTCGGAGGTGGCCAGTTTCTGGGAAGTGATAACGATTACTTCCCCATTGATAATTTTTCGTTCCTGGAGAGCATCCTTGGCATTGGCCAAAAGATTAAGTAATACCTGGGAATATTCGTTGCGGTATCCATATGCAATTACGTTTTCATCCCCTTGTACGGAAAGGGTGATGTTACTGTTTTTGAAAGATGCTCCCAAGATACGCACCACATCTGCTACAGACTCGTTCACGTTGAAACAGGATTTTTCCTTGTTGGGGCGGAAAAAATTGCGAAAATCATCTATGGTGGTGGACATGCGCTGGATGATGATCTGACCATCCTGTACTAACTTGTTCAATGTGGCTTGATCCAATGTATTCAGTTCGTGGGCATCTTTGATATTGGCCAAAAGCAGTGTTAGCGCATTAATGGGTTGGCGCCATTGATGAGCAATGTTACCGATCATCTCGCCAATTGCCGCGAGGCGGGACTGCTGGATCAACATGTGATCTTTTTCACGGCCTTTTGCTGCTTCTTCGGTGACACGTTGCTCTAGTGTTTCGTTAAATTGGCGCAATTCCAATTCACGCGCTTCCAGTACTGACATCATGCTGTTGAACACATGCGCCATATCTGCAATATCCTTTGGCCCGTCGAGCACAGCACGCACATTTGATTCGCCCGACTTGGCTCGCGTCATACTGGCTGATAGATGATCGAGTGGCCGTGTCATGCGGTTGGTGAGAAAGCGAATCAAAAAAAGAAACAACAGCGCAAAGGAAAATGAGGTAGCGAGATTGGTGACAAATATGTCGGTGGTAGTTTGGCTTAGTACCGCCTTGCTCATTACCACCGCAACATAGCCGAGCAATTCAGGCTTGGTCGCTTGCGAATTGAAAGGCGAGTCGGCGGCAGATTGCGTATAAACCGGTGCGGTAAATCGCCATGCATCCTGGTTTTCCGCATCGAGCTTGGCTGCGTCCTGTGTTTGGAGAGGTGATTCGGATATGTTGGGGAACTCGGCATGATGGCTATTGCCGCGTGTGAGCAAAATGTGCCGGTTGGTATCGCGTATTTCCACATTGAGTACGCCCGGAAAAGCCAATGTAGCATTAGCTGCCTCAAGGACATTTTCAGATGAGGCAGTAATCAGCGCTAGCCCACTTTGATGAGCCAGATTTTCGGTAATACGCTGACCCTGTTCCAGCAGATCACGGCGCACCCGCTCATTGCTTTGCCATGATCCCACCAGTGATGAAAACAACGCCAAAAAAATAATGCCGAGTGTGACAGTCACACTCATCTGGCGACGGAAAGTAAACTTCTGCAGAAATGTCTGGATTTTCATCATGGCCAGCTACGCCTAGTGTTTGGGGTCACTACTCAGGAATAATTTGGTTAAAATTTTGCTGGTTGCGCACATTCAGCCCCAGATGTTTTGCAGTCCGTAGATTGACAGATATCTGTACATCCCTCAGTGGCATCATACCCAGCTTGTCAAAGGCTTTAGTGGTCAAAAAATTCTGTGCTATCCGGCTTAGGGTTTTTCCCATTGCTACGTTATCGGGGTAAAGGGAAAACAATGCGCCACGCCGAACATGGCCGACATTACTTGAGAATACAGCGATACTTTGATTCCAAGATTCCTGCAACACGAGGGGGAGAATAGAACCCTCTTCTACCGTGCTGGTATCTTGTGGCAACCAAAATGCATCTGTGCGGTTGTCAGCTTTGGAAAAAATTTCCTGATAGAGTTTTACCGCATTTCGTACATCGTGCGCCTCATATGCCGCCAATTCCAAACCCTGAGCCTGAGCGGCTTCAGCGGCTAGTTTGATTAACCAGTCGTTTATATCGGGATCATATATAACAAAAATGCGTTTTACCGATGGCATAAGTGACTTTAGTCGGGAAAACATCAATGCTGGGTCAGGCGAAAGGCTGACAACAAGCGCTTCGCGCACCCCATTTTGAGGCACGTTCAGCACGCCGCCCGTTATCACTCCGATGCCGCTATCCAGTGCTGCCGCTGCCTTCATTCCTTGACGACCAAGCGCAATGGCTACCTTGATATTTTTTTGGCGCAGGCTAGCAACCATATCTGCGCTATCGTCGTTGGGGCGGAGTGCGTACTTGATGGGTGGAACGTCGGTGTTGCTCTCAATACCCTCAATGATCTGTTCAAATATCTCGCGATACGGCTCACCGATGTCGGGGTAAATCACGGCAATGGGAGTATCGCCTGCCCAAGTCAATCCTGGCCAAGTCAATCCTGCCCAGGTCAATGATGAAGCAGCGAGTAGTGCGATACCGCGCACTAACGTAATTGCCGTGATATGTGCTGTACGCACAAGTTGATGTTTTACCATTGCGATAGAAAAAAATTACCCCTCAAAGCGCATAGCGAAGCTCAACGCGATATTCGCGCGGACTCAGCGGCAAATCGTTGGCAATCAACCCCGGCGAGGGCGATGGCTCGCGTGCATCGGCATCCAACAGATTACGTACAGAAAAGGCAACATCCCAATCGCTGCTGCGCTTCTGGTTGCGTAGCGTGACATCTACT